>JABGXW010000082.1 GCA_018675575.1 Bacteriovoracaceae bacterium
ACTCTGTATAAATACGGCCACACTATTAAATGTGGAAATAAATGTGTTAACAATTGATGCACCTTCCATGGTCCTAACTCCCCGTTCATTCTCTTTGGTATTTTGAGTACTTACCTATATTTTAAAGGAAAACGACCGTTAATCTGTTAATTTTATTTAAGTGGAATTAATTGCCGAGGATGCAAATGCATCATTATCTAGAGGGGAGTTACAAAGTTTACAAGTTTGCTTTGTTATTAATAGTTTTCAGGAAACAGGGCTCGTTCGATATTTTCTATCATAATATGAATGATTTTAATGTGTATTTCCTGAATTCGGTCGGAAACATTTGAAGGAACAATAAGTGGGATGTCGACTAATTCTTTAAGTTTTCCACCATCTTTTCCTAGTAATCCAATTACTCTTCCACCTTTTGTTTTTGCAGAGTGAACAGCATTAATGACATTTGGAGAATTACCACTTGTAGATATTGCAAGTAAGACATCGTCTTTATTAAAAAAACCATCGATATAACGAGAAAAAATAAATTCATATCCATAATCATTTGCGACGCAAGTTATATGGGAGGGATCACTGATTGCAGATGCTTCTAATGGCCTTCTCTCTTTTCTAAATCTTCCTGTAAGTTCTTCAGCAAAATGCATAGCATCGCACATGGAACCACCATTTCCACAGCTAATTACTTTCCCATTCTTATTATAGCTGGAAGTAATCGAGCCGATTGCTTGTTGAATGAGTTCTATATTTTGATCGGAAGAAAGGAATTGATTTAGAACCGTTTGCGCTTCTTTAAGTGAGGTTTTGATTATTGACTGCATGTTAAAGAGCACGCTCCGGAAGTAATTAAACTAATTCTTCTAATGACTTTTTGATCTCATCTTTTGTTTGAAGGCCAACTAATGTTTTAGCAGCTTCACCATTCTTAAAAAAGATCATCGTTGGAATTCCACGAATTCCATATTTGGTTGCAAGTTCACCATTATCATCAACATTTACTTTAACAACACTTGCTGATTCTGATAATTCTGTAGCAACTTCATCTAATAAAGGCCCTAGTTGTCTACATGGTCCACACCACTCGGCCCAAAAATCAACCAAGACTGGCTTGTCTGAGTTAAGCACTACGGCTTCAAAATTTTCTAGATCTGCTTTTCCTACGTTGCTCATATGTCCCCCGACGTTTCTGTTCCAAAAAAATGGAATTTTCTTTTTAGCGTAGCAAGCCAATTTTGTACAGCTAAGAGGAGTTATGGCCGAGGTATTTTTAAATTTTGCAATAAATGCCTAATATCTTGTCGTAAACCGATGAGATATTATGTAAATACATGAAAATAAAGGATCGTAAGTACTTATTAAAGTCCCCGCTTAATGCGGCTCGCATCACCCGCCTGATTGCAAAAAGCATCGATCTATTTATTGTTCTTATTCTTTCAATCTTTTTTTACCCAATAGGGATATTTTTAGCTGTTATTTATATAGCTGTCTCGGACTCACTTCAAAATGGTCAGTCAGTAGGGAAGAAATTCATGGGCTTTGCTGTGATAAGTTTAGAGGATGGAAAACCATGCTCTGTGAAACAATCTACAATGAGGAACCTTCCAATTATTATCCCTTTAATGATGGCCATAGTTCCATTTTGGGGATGGATTCTCTCTGTTCTTATAGGAATTCCTTTGATTTTACTAGAAGTCTACCTTCTTTATAAGTTGGACTCAGGGCACCGGCTTGGCGATGTCATGGCAGATACATCGGTGGTATCAAATGATGGTTCTCATGTGGCAATTAAAAATAGAAAAACCTCCTGGTTTGAAGAAACAAGTCAACCATCCATTCATTAGACTTAACGAGTTAAACAATCTTTCAGTCTTTCATTACTTAAGTTCAAATGGTAAATACTTTCATTAATATTTTTTTATTTGAGAGACATTTTTATGAAAAAGAAATTAATTATTATCGACATCAGTAACTTCATCTTTAGAGCATTCTTTGCCATAAGACCCTTAACAGCGCCTGATGGTACCCCTGTCAACGCAGTCCACGGTGTTCTCTCTATGCTGTTGAAAATTTTTAAAACCTATACTCCGACCCATGTTTTTATCGCAAGGGATACAAAAGGCGGATCTTTTAGAAATGAATTATATGACGAATATAAAGCAAACAGATCCGAACCACCTGAAGACCTTGTTCCTCAATTTGCACTTATAAAAGAACTTCAAGAAAAAATGGGAATTCCATTTTTTGAACATGAAAACTTTGAAGCAGATGATATTATTGGATCTGCCTGTGTTCAATGGAAAGATGATTTTGACGAAATCTTTATTGCTTCGGGAGACAAGGATTTGATGCAGTTTGTAGGTGATAATATTTTCATGATGGATACTATGAAAGATAAAATCTATAACGCGGAAGATGTTTTTGAAAAGATGGGAGTACATCCAAATCAAATTGTTGATTACCTCTCTATTGTTGGAGATGCATCTGATAATATTCCTGGTATGAGAGGTATTGGAGCAAAAGGTGCTGCGAAACTTCTTTACGAATATAAAACACTTGAATCTTGCATTGATCATAAAGATGAAATGAAAGGGAAACGTCTCATTAATGCTTTCGAAAATCATTTGGAAGATGCCCTTATGTCCAAAAAGTTAGTACAAATTATTACTGATATTGATTTGGAAAGAACTAGTGGCGATACTAAATTTTCATTTTACCCAACGAGTGATCTTATCGGCTTTATGGAAAGATTAAATTTTAAGTCAGTAATTAGAAAATTAAATGATATGAAGTTTAATGAACATCAAGCGCGAAACCTTGAACAAGAGGCGAGCTTTGTTAATCTTTCTAATGAGAAAATAATACATAAACATACCCACACGCTAGTTACAAAAGAAAACTTAACAACACTTCTTGATCAAGTCTGTGCTTCTTCTGCAATGGCAATGCATACAGAATATACATCGGCAGATCTTTTCGAAAGAAGAATTTTAGGAATATCAATCTGCTTCAATAACCAAGATAGTTATTACTTTCCATTCCAACATGAGGAGGAGGGTAATTTATCAAAGGCAGACCTTTTTCTATTACTGGAAAAATCTTGGGGAAATGAAAATATAGAAATTTGTTCAGAACATAGTAAAAGAGACTTGTCTCATTCTCTTGCGATAGGCTTAGAATTTAAAGCACAGAGGTTTGACATCACCCAGGCTCATTATGTAGCAAATTCTTCCTTGAAGCATGATATTGAAATATTATCGCTAGAGTATTTTGACTATAATTTGAAAAGAATAGACAGCAAGAAAAAAACCTTTGAAGAAGAGGCCAGAGAAGAGGTGGTACGTTATGCAGGTGAAACATCTTGCCTTATCCTGCAACTTTCAGAAGTACTCAAATCTGAACTGAGAAGCAAAGAAGTCGAGCAGGTTTATTATGAAATGGATGACTTATTAACGCCCATTCTGGCTTCTATTGAAAAAGAAGGCATCTCAATAAATGAAGAATATTTTGCTTCGTTTGGAGCGGAGTTAGAAAAAAACCTTAGAGATATTGAGAAAAAGATTTATAGGCATTGTGATGAAGAAGTTAATCTAAACTCACCTAAGCAAGTCGGCATATTGCTATTTGAAACATTGGGTCTACCAGTTGTTAAAAAAACAAAAACTGGGTTTAGTACTGACTCTGAAGTATTAGTGGAATTAGATGCAAATTATGAGTCTGAAGTTCCTGGTTTACTATTGAAATACAGAGAAGTCGGGAAATTATTTTCAACTTATGTAAACGCCTTACCTCAACTTGTAAATCAAACTTCAAAAAGAATTCATACATCATTTAATCAGCATATAGCTGCTACAGGAAGACTTTCTTCTGTTAATCCAAATCTTCAAAATATCCCAATTCGATCTGACCTCGGTAGGAAAGTACGAAAAGGTTTTATACCCAAGAAAAATCATGTCTTTATAGGGGCTGACTACTCGCAGGTAGAGCTTAGAATTTTAGCTCACCTTTCTAAAGATAAAACCATGTTAAAGGCCTTTAAAAATGGAATAGATATCCATTCCCAGACGGCATCAGAAGTTCTTAATATTAAATTAGAAGATGTCAACTCAAAGGATAGATCCAAAGCAAAGGCAGTAAACTTTGGTCTTATGTACGGTCAGTCTTCTTTTGGGCTTGCCAAAACGTTGGGGATTTCAAGGTCTGAAGCTAAAGAGTATATTACAAACTACTTTGATAGATTCTCAAAAGTGAAAGGTTATCTAGATACATTAAAAGAACACGCAGAACAACATGGTCATTCGATCACTATGTTCGGACGTAAAAGATTTCTACCAGATATCTATTCTAAAAATAGAACAATAAAGGCAAATGCCGAAAGAGTTGCTATTAATAGCCCTATTCAAGGAACTGCAGCCGACATTATAAAGATGGCCATGATTCAAATTCAGGCAGAGATAAATGAACAAAAACTAAAAACAAAGATGATTCTCCAAGTGCATGACGAGTTAATATTCGAAGTGCCAAGTGATGAGATAGAGATTGTGAAAAATTTAGTTCGTGATAAAATGGAATCTGTCGTTGAACTTGATGTGCCTCTCACTATAGATATGGGTGTTGCTGATAATTGGTATGATTTAAAATAATATGACCAAGAAAATAAAGAATATCTTCTTTGGAACAATAGGTGCTTTCTCTTTTTTGATGGCAACTTACTTCTCTATGGGATTTATTACTGAAGTTTTATTTCCGATCTGGTCCCCACCCAAAAAAATAGCTTATCCAAATATTATTTCTGTGAAGTCAAATAATTGTAGATTTTTGATTCCTGTCACTATCAATGGCAGAAAGGCTCAATTTCTATTTGATCCATCAAAGACTCATTCGATGGTTGATTCTCGGTTTGGAAAGTTGATTCCCAGTACCTTTAGTTTTGGTGAGTGGTTTGGAATTTCTTTTGTTAAAAAAATAGAAATTGGAGATATGAGTTTTAAAGAGATTAGATTACCAACGGGAAAAATAGATGGATTAAAAAAAGAAAAAGTGGATGGGATTTTGGGCGTTGATTTCTTAGTTCATGTTAGGGCCACATTAGACTTTCAAAATAAGAAGATTTTATTTGATATTCCAGAAAGTGGTTTAACTTATCAGAGAAGTGGTTTTGTTAAGCTTCATTATTCTTTTAGAAATATAATGCCTGAGATAGACATCACTTTTGCAGGTCAAGCGTATAGATCGCTTATTGATTTTTCAAAGAACCCTGATTTTATGAATCTTTATACGGACATTATTGAACCTTCAAAGAAGAACTTAGGTTTTGTTATCCTCGGTAATAATAAAATAGAAGGGGCCGTGAAAATAGCTTCTAAATCAGATAGGGGGACTTTTCAAGATTCGTTAACTAGTCTTGGATGTAAATTATTTTCACAATTTAAAAAAGTAACAATAGATTTCAAGCAAAAAAGATTTTCTTATAAGTTTTAACTCTTAGAGCTTTTTTCATTAGTTAATTCAAGATTTTCCAAATTAAACTCTTTCGGTTGTTCATCTTGTAAATGATAACCAAATTGACTAACTATGTTTTCAGCTGTGATGATTCCAATAATATCTTTATCGTTTAGCCGACTTACTACGGGGAGACGAGAAATTTGATATTTCTTTAATTTATGGAAGGCCACCAATAATGACTGGTCTCTGTATACATGGACAATTCTTTTGTTTGCAACTTCTGAAATGCGAAGCTCCTTATTTCCTTTTGCATAGTTTTGAGCAATGACAGAAGTTGAGATCATTCCTACTAATCGACCATTTCTTAATACCGGATAACCTGAAATATCTTTTCCTACAATTTCATAGACAGTTTCTTTAATAGTATTAGTCGCATTTAGGGTTTTTACCTTGGTAATCATGGCCTCTTCGACCAGGAGAGTTTCTAAAACATCATGATCTTCTCTGCTTGGTAGATGTATCCCATCTTGCTCTGAAATCCGTTCGTAGATGGAGCCTGAGGTAAACTTAGAAGAAATAAAATAGGATGTCACATTTGCGATCATCAAGGGCAACATAATATTGTAATCTCGGGTGAGTTCAAAAACCATAATGATAGAGGTAAATGGTGCACGTATAACAGCAGCAAAATAAGCGCCCATTCCAACTAAGGCGTAAGCTCCAACATTTGATGTTATTCCAGGGTAGAATTCATGGGAAATGTTACCAACAAGGGATCCAAGCATTGCTCCCATCATAAGAGTTGGTAAAAATAATCCACCACTGACACCTGAAGAATAACATATTGAAGTGGCCACAAATTTTAGTAAAAATAAGGTAACAATGACTTTATTATCTTTAATTAAAGAAAGAAGTGCTTCTTCTAAAGTCTGATGACCGGAGCCAAGCACTGCGGGATCAATTTGAGAAAGAAGTGCCATTAGGAAAAATGTTAGTAATATGATGGTTAGCTTATGTCCTTTAAAAATCTTAAGGTTAAGCTCTCTTACTTTTAAAACTGAATTCATCCACAAAGGACCAATGATGGAACAAAGTATTCCAACAACCAAATAGAAAAGTAATTCTCTTGGGTCTTGTAGAGAATAATCTAAAGTTGAAAAAAGAAAATTGTTGCCTTGCAGGGCCGATGCTGTAACAGACGCCACGACGGATGAAATAATAATAGATCCCAAAACCTTTGCATTAAGGTCTCCAACAATTTCTTCAAGTGTAAAAACAACTGCTGCAATAGGTGTATTGAAAGCAGCGGCAATACCTCCAGCTGAGCCTATTGCAACTAAGGCCTTAACTCTTTTTTTAGATAAGTGAAAAAGGTAACCAAGATAGGAGCCAAGCCCTGAAGCAATAGCAACAGTAGGACCTTCTCTACCAAGAGAAATTCCCGAAGCCAGAGAGAGAGTTGATGTTACAAACTTTGCAATAGTTGAATGAATGGTAATTTTTCCGTGATAAACTGCCAGTGAAACTCGAACACCTGGAATGCCTGAACCAGAGGTTGATGGATAAAACCTTGTCGTCAGAAATCCTGAAATGAGAATAGAGAGTCCACCAAGAAAAAGAGCTTCTTTAGTAAAAGCTGCATTGGTTCCAAATAACTCCATGAGATAATGTGTCAGCTTTGAAAGGCTAACAGCAATGACTCCAGCGGCCGCTCCGGTTATGAGAGTGAGGGCAAAATAAGTCCTTTCTTCAGTTATCTCGTTTCGGAAAAATTTTTGAATAATCGAAATTTTAAATGAATGAGGTATTTTCACTATTGGGCCATCTTTTTTTGCGTCTAGTCAACTTGTTGTTTTTCAGGGAAATTACACCCAAAACATATATATAGAAAGATATTAATATATCCTAACATATTGAAATTGCTTATGCACTGTAAATTTAATAAAAATTGCTTTGAATAGGTACCCTTGACAGCTGTAAGTTCGCTATTAAATTAAACAAGAAATTGAAACAACCCATTTGGAGGAAATATGGAAGTGAGACCACTACAAGATAGAGTGCTTGTTGAAAGAGTAAACGAAGAAACAAAGACGGCCGGAGGGATTATCATTCCTGATAACCATGCAGAAAAACCCGCTCAAGGAAAAATCATTGCTGTTGGTAATGGATACAGACTTCAAGACGGTTCAGTAAGAGCTTTAGATGTTAAAGCTGGTGATACTGTTCTTTTCGGTAAGTATGCTGGAACAGAAGTGAAAGTAGAAGGTAGCGATTACCTGATCATGAAAGAAGACGACCTATTAGGTGTCTTAGCTTAATTACTAACTTTTAAAATAATAAAACACATAAAAGGAGCAGAAAATGGCAAAGGAATTAAAATATAGCGAAACAGCGAGAGGACTTATTCTTCACGGAGTTAATCAATTATCTGACGCAGTTAAAGTTACATTAGGACCTAAGGGGCGAAATGTTGTAATTCAAAAATCTTTCGGGGCACCAAATATCACTAAAGATGGTGTTACTGTAGCTAAAGAAATCGATCTAGAAAATAACTTTGAAAATATGGGCGCTCAAATGGTTAAAGAAGTTGCTCAAAAAACTAATGAAGATGCTGGAGATGGTACAACAACTGCTACAGTTCTTGCTCAGGCAATCTATAAAGAAGGTGTAAAACTTGTAACTGCTGGTCATAATCCAATGGATCTAAAAAGAGGTGTTGATCTAGCTGTTGAAACAATCGTAGCTGAACTTTCAAAAAATAGTAAGAATGTTGAAACAGCTGAAGAGATCGCACAGGTTGCTTCAATCTCTGGAAACAACGATGCCGAAATTGGAAAACTTATTTCTGAAGCAATGGCAAAAGTTGGTAACACTGGTGTTATTACAATTGAAGAATCAAAAACAGCTGAAACAACTTTAGAAGTTGTTGAAGGTATGCAATTTGATAGAGGGTATTTATCTCCATACTTCGTAACAAACCCAGAAAAAATGGAAGTGTCTTTTGATGCTCCAAATATTCTTATCACAGATAAGAAAATTTCAAATATGAAAGAGCTTCTTCCCATTTTAGAGAAAGCTGTCCAAACTAATAAGCCACTTCTTATAATTGCAGAAGATGTTGAAGGTGAAGCTTTAACAACTTTAGTTGTTAATAAGTTAAGAGGATCATTAAACGTTGCCGCTGTTAAGGCTCCAGGTTTTGGTGACAGAAGAAAAGAAATGTTAAAAGACCTTGCAACATTAACTGGTGGAGTTGTTATTTCTGAAGAATTAGGGATGACTTTAGAGGCCGCTGAGTTAGAGCATTTAGGAACTGCAAAAAGAGTTTCAATTGATAAAGAAAATACTGTTGTTGTTGATGGTGCTGGTAATGCTGCTGACGTTGAAGCAAGAATTGCTCAAATCAATACTCAGATTTCTGAAACAGGGTCTGATTATGACAAAGAAAAACTTCAAGAAAGGCTTGCCAAGCTTTCCGGTGGGGTTGCTGTTGTAAATGTTGGAGCTCCAACAGAAGTTGAAATGAAAGAAAAGAAAGACAGAGTTGAAGATGCGTTAAATGCAACAAGAGCTGCTGTTGAAGAAGGAATTGTTGTTGGTGGTGGATCTGCACTACTTCATACATTAGCTGCTTTAGATAAAATTAAAACTTCTAATGAAGAGCAAAAATTTGGTATTAAAATTGTTCGTAGAGCGATTGAAGAGCCATTAAGACAAATCGTTAAGAATGCTGGTCTTGAAGGATCTGTAGTTGTTAACGAAATTCGTTTAAGCACAAAAGCAAACTGGGGCTTCAATGCTCTTGATAATAAGTATGAAGATCTAGTAGAAGCTGGAATTGTTGATCCTGCTAAAGTTGTGAGATCAGCACTTCAAAACGCTGCTTCAATCGCTGGATTAATGCTTACAACAGAAACAATGATTGCAGACCTTCCATCTAAAGACGAGCCTATGGCCGCTGGTGGAATGCCTGGTGGAATGGGCGGAATGGGCGGAATGCCTGGAATGATGTAATTCCACAATAAAAAAGATTAATTAATAAAGGGCCTCTAAATCTTAGGGGCCTTTTTGTTTTGCGTCGCGTCGCGAGAGAATATTTTTGTTATTACATACCTAATATTTAGTAGGGGTCAAAATAATGAAGGGGTGATAGAATTTTGACACTGGTGAAATAAAAAGGAGTCTTTCCAACGCGACGGGTATCTTAGTTCAAATAAATAATCATAAATATACTTTAGCTCTGCAGCAACTAACTTCTGAAAATATTGTTCGGAAAGATTATGTCAGATGAAATAGTCTTACAGTATGAATTTTTTTCACACTAATACTTTGATAGAGTCAAAATTAAGACCGAATTGACCCCGCCCTAACTTCTTATTAATTATAGAAAATTTGTTATTGCCCCCACATATGTAGGGGCATTACTTCACTAGATTTCTTGGCCGTTTCCAGTTAATCACTACTTATTAAAAATTTAACTTGGCACGATATATGCAGTTATAAATATATCACCAAGACTTAAAGGATTTGAGTCTTACTTGATTAGGATGATCATACATGGTGATGAGTAAAAAGGAGCTCACGGATGAAGCGTATTACCTATAAATTGATCCCTCTCATAGTGTTGTTGTGCAGTGTTCAAGGTAATTCAAATTCTAGTGTTGTAATAAGTGAAAAATGCTCTGAATCGTTTGTGGGAACGGTTACAGACGTTTTAGAAGTGACTCCTTTTTCTTCAAATTCGACAAACTCAGATAAGTTGAAAATAACCTTTAAAGTTGATCAAATGAAAAATGGTCCATTTGCTTTTAAAAAATCAATAGAAGTCTCAAAACTCAGTCCTTTAGTGTTTGAAAAAGGCGAGTCTTATATAGTAGAGTTGAATGGTAGGTCATTATGTCATTCAAAAAAATTAGAGATAGCGATGAATTAACCATTTTCCATGGATGGAACATGGTAGCGAATGCTGGATTAGTTTTAAGGACAAGGATGTTCGAAAATTTAATCAATATCAAGTTGTATAGAGATAGGCGCCCAGGGTTCTCCCAATGTTGGGCGTCTTTCCTATAACCGGCAAAAAATTCCCCATTCATACTCAAAATATCATCATTAAATAGAAACTAAAATAATAGATTAGAGTTCCCGAAAAGTCTTTTATGATGGGACTAGACATAGAACATTATATCTTTTATATGAAATACTCAGAAAAGATGAGTAGGGACTTTTTCATTTTTCATAATTTCTTTCAAAAATATGGTGTGAAATTAGTCCCGATCTATCCTAGTCAGCTTCCCCAACTAATTAAAGGAAAGAAGCCATTTGTCCTTTCAATTGTAAAGGATCTTCAATCACAATCCGTATTTGAGAGCTTTAGAAAGAAATTCTTGGATTATGCATTAGTTAATGCCAGATTAACACTTTATGAAATTACATCTTTTTCAAAAATGATTCTCGCTACTAAGCCTGGCGGTGAAAAAAATTATTTTAGCTTTAAACTACCGCAGTCCTATGAGGAACTTTCTAATCAGGTGCTCTATGAATTTTTTAGCACTAAGAAAGTGAGTAAGAAATGGCCCGGTGGGAAAAGAGCAACTCTGCCACAATCCTAATTTTTTTGATATACTAAATCCATGAACACAAAAGAAATAACACAGAATATCCTTTTATTACTTAAGCTTGATTCAAAGAGATTGTATGATCGAATTAAGTATCGTTCTCCAGAATACCTAAGTATTTTTTCAAACAAGAGAACAAGAGAACATTTTAGAGAAATTTTTAAAAATCGGTATGACTCTATTGAGATTGAAGATTTAAAACTCTGTTCAGAATCAGTGATAAGAAATGTTGATGAATTTTATCATTTTGTCGACGAGATGAAGTGGTATTTGAATACAACCGAAGACATGCCCAATACTGTTGATGATAAGATTCATAAGTTAATCGCAAAAATGAACCCAATCCTAATTGAGCTTCATACCGCAATCGATATGAACTTTCGTGAAATTGCTCCGAAATATTCTGCTCCTGTAGATAGAGATTCAAACGATATGGGGGATTTACCAGAGACTCCCGATTTTCCTCCCTTTAAAGAAGAAATTAATTCTGATGAAGAAAATTAAATGAATTCAATCAAAATAGCTTTAACATTTTTTTTATTGTTAAAAGCCGCCTACGGCAGAGATGCAGTTTCTCCTAAAAGATATGAATTACTTTCAGGTGTGAGAAAAACCACTAAAAACGATACTAAAGCTTTCTGGGACAAGAAGTACTCAAACACCCAATACCTTTTTGGAAAAAAACCAGCTAAGTTTTTAGCTAAGAATTATGAATATATAAAACAAGGCGCTCATGTTCTCGATATGGGAATGGGTGAAGGAAGAAATGCGGTCTTTTTGGCAAGAAAGGGATACAAAGTAACGGGTGTTGATATTAGTTCTGTGGCAGTGAAAAAATCAAGGGCATTAGCTCGAGAGTTTGGTGTACGAATTAATGGAATTGTGGCCTCGCTTGAGAAATATCGCATACCAGAAGAGACCTTGGATGCTATTATTTGTTTTTATTACGTGGATAGAAATCTCAATAAAAAAATGACTAAATGGCTCAAGCCCGGAGGTGTATTGATCTATGAAGCTTATACTGATCTTCAAAGACAGATAAAAGGTTATCAAAAGTATGATAAGCGCTATCTCTTACGTGCTTCAGAATTACTGACAATGTTCCCTAAAATGAAAGTATTAAAATACGAAGAACCTCTTCATCAAAAAGAGTTTCAGGCGAGTATCATTCTTCAGAAAAAAACAGTCCCGACCAAATAACTCCACTACTGGTAAAATTAACTAAGAGTTAATAAACTTCTTGTTACATGGCATAATATTAACATGTTAAAAAAATGTTATTTTGTATATTTTCTTTTTTGTATGTTTGCAATAACTTCTAATGTGCATGCAAGAGATGGTAAATCTAATGATGGACTTTTCTCTGGAAGAGTGTCGAAAATAAATCTAGAAGCAGCACTCATTAGAATAAAAATAAAATTTACCAATTCAAAATATCTGAATAAGAAAGACAAAGTAGAATTTTGGACTGATATTAATCCAACATTACGATGCAAAGGTTACATTGCAGGCAAAAGCCCTGATTATATTCTTATTAAAATTCCAGATTTTAAATTCTGTAGAGTATTTGTTTCTGTGAGCAATGGAAAATATCTTTTATTTTATTCTGAAGATTTAAAAAATAATATTTTGATGGGAAAAGAACTTTATAAGGTTCTGCTTAAAAAACAATTGGCCCTGAGCGGAAAGCTTGGGCGCAGGAAAATAGAATTAGATTCTCACATAGAAAGAGTTAATGCAGTGAGTGCTCGCTATCAAACTTTGAGAGATAAATTAGATGCTGAATGGAGCAGAGAGATTTCTAAACTCGAAGATGATAAAAACATATCCTTGAGGTCTTATAAGAACCTTGAAATGCGTATAGGGGATGTGAAATACAAGCTTGAGCAGTATAGAATTGATGATGATAACCTAGCACTAGATCGTTGGTCTCTCGATCCTCGACTCTTCTTTAAAAAATAGTCAACAAATACAACTCCTTCTGATAAGATTTATCCGATATGTGATATGTGCGATCTTGCGCGTCAAAAACAGGATGAACCATGACTTTAAAACTATTAAGTTTATTGGCCTTATTAACGTTTTATTCTGCAAATATTTTTGCAGCAAAAACTCTAGGAAATGTGAATGCACCGAAGTCTGGAACATTTCTTTTTAATGTTGGAAGCTCACCTACAACATTACATGCACTCTCTTCAACTGATGCTTATTCATCAAAAGTCCAATCTTATATTTTAGAAAGCTTGTTAGAGAGAAATGTTGATACATACGATTGGGAACCAGCTCTTGCAACTAAGTGGAAGGTTTCTAAAGATGGAACAGTATTTACATTTACTTTAAGAGAGAGCGTAAAGTGGCATGATGGTAAACCTCTTACTATTGAAGATGTTAAATTCTCTTTTGATGCGATTGTTCATCCTAAAAATAAATATAAAACAGCCCATCTAAAATCATTTTATGAAAATATTAAAGAAGCTAAGATATTAGATAAGAAAACAATCCAATTTATAGCAAAGAAAAAGTATTTTAGAAACTTTGATGTTGTAGCAGGATTAACTATTGTCCCAAAACATCTTTATGAAAACCCTACAAAAAAACAAAAGAAGAAGTTAAATAAGACTTTAATAGGTACAGGAGCTTACGTTCTAGATAAATACCAAAGGAATAAAAAACTTATTTTAAAAAGAAATGAAAACTGGTGGGCAGCAGGACTGAAGGGTCGTAAGGCCGAAGGCAATTTCTCAAAAATAAGAATGAAGTTTGTTAAAGATGAAGGAAAATCTCTACAGCATCTTGTAAAAGGAGGATTGGATTTTGTCTCATTAAGACCTGAGAAGTTTGTAAAAAATACAACAGGTAAATCTTGGGGTAAAGAAGTTTTTAAGGTGAAAGTTCAAAATAAAGCGCCAGTTAGTTATTCATTCATTGGGTGGAATCTAACAAACCCACTTTTTAAATCGAAGAAAACAAGACAAGCTCTTTATCTTCTCGTAAATAGGAAGTTAATGATCGAGAAGTTTTTATTTAATCTCTCTCTGCCTGCAACAGGACCATTATTTAGACAATCAGATTATGCTAACCCTGATGTCAAGGCCGTTACTTATGATCCTACAAAGGCCCTTAAACTATTAAGAGAAGATGGTTGGAAAGATACAGATGGAGATTCTGTTCTTGATAAAATTATTGATGGGAAAAAAGTTAAGTTCAGCTTTACCATTTTAGAGCCCTTACAGGACTTCATGAAATATCTTACACTTTTTCAACAGTCAGCTAAGGAAGCAGGTATAGACGTAAAACTTAAATTTGTTGAGTGGAATACGTTTATTAAGCTTTTAGACGAGAGAAAATTTGAAGCTGTAAGACTTGCTTGGGGGGGGGGAGCAGTTGATTGGGATCCAAAGCAAATTTGGCATACAGACTCAATTGCCAACGGCGGATCAAACTTTATTGGTTATTCAAATAAAACAGTAGACAGTTTAATTGATAAAGCAAGACTTACATTAGATAGAGATAAGAGAATCAAGGTATTAAGAGAAGTATTTAAGACTATTGCAGAAGACGCACCTTATGTTTTCTTCTTTAATAATAAATATAAATTCTATGCACATACTAAGAGAATGAGCAGAGAAAAAGATACCTACCAATATGGTGTGGGTCTTGGTTATTGGTGGATTACAAAATAATATTTCTCCTATTATTAAAAAGAGTTTAATTTGTTTAATTATATTGTAAGAAGATTGATGATAATGATTCCAACTTTATTTGGGATCACCGTCCTTTGTTTTGGAATTATAAATCTTGCTCCCGGTAGTCCCGTAGAGCAAAAGATTCAACAATTAAGATTTGGAGGCATGGGTGGAGCTGGTGCCACCGATGCAGGTAGTTCAAAAGAAAACGCAATTTCAGCAGAAGTTATTGAGGCCCTTAAAATTCAATATGGCTTTGATAAACCAATGCATGTTAGATATTGGATCTGGCTTAAAAATCTTTCCAAGCTAGATTTTGGGGAAAGTTTTACTTATGAAGAGCCGGCTACAGATATAATTATCAGTAAATTTCCTGTATCGATGCAGTTTGGAATAATTTCATTATTGCTGACTTATCTTATTTGTATACCTCTTGGAATCTTTAAAGCTGTTAAGCATGGTTCTAAAATTGACTTAATCTCAAGTGTTTTTCTTTCCGCACTCTATTCTATTCCAGGATTTATGTTGGCCATTCTCTTACTTGTCTTTTTCTCTGGAGGAGACTTTTTTGAATGGTTTCCTCTCGGAGGACTAGTATCTGATTCTTATGAAGATTTAACTTTTTTTGAACAAATAAAAGATCGCATTTGGCATTTTGTCTTACCGCTTATTTCTTATATGATTGGAAACTTTACAGTGCTTACAATTCTTATGAAAAATAGTCTCTTAGATGAAGTTAAAAAAGACTATGTGAGAACAGCAAGAGCAAAGGGACTTTCGGAAAAAGTCGTTTACTTAAAACATGCCGCGAGGAATGCTTTGATTCCAATTGTCACAGGATTAGGAGGATTTTTAGCTTTCTTCCTTGCAGGATCACTTCTTATTGAAAAAATATTTGAATTAGACGGAATAGGGTTAATGGGCTTTGAGGCCATTATGCAAAGGGATTATAATATTATTATGGCCCTCATTTTTATACAATCATTTCTTATGTTGGTGGGTAATCTCATCTCTGACCTCGCTTACATTGTGGTTGATCCAAGGATTGATTTCTCATGATAGAAAAACTGATAAGAAATGAATTGAGCCTCAAAAGATGGCGTCGATTTAAAGCAAGAAAGACTGCCGTTGCCTCAGCAATACTTTTACTATTGATGGTTTTTTGTACATGTATTGCTGCAGTACTCTCAAACGATCGCCCTCTTATCATGAAATATAAGGGGGAGACATTTTATCCTGTTTTTGTAGAATATCATCCTAAAAAATTTGGTATCACGAATTCTCTTGTCATTAAATTCAGAAATTTAGAACTATCTGGAGATGATTACGCTATCTGGCCGATGATTAAATGGAACCCCTACGAAAGTAATGAGGAAGTTGAATCTTATCCTTCAGAACCTTCTTATGAAAATCTTCTTGGAACTGATGATAGAGGAAGAGACGTGCTTGCAAGATTGTTGTATGGCTTCAGGTACAGTATTGGGTATGCTTTTTGTGTGTGGGCCATTACAACTTTGATTGCAATCATTTGCGGTGGAATTATGGGTTTTGCTGGAGGCAGGGTTGATTTTATTGCCCAGAGATTTGTTGAAATTTTATCAACAGTCCCTCAATTCTTCCTTCTTATTATCTTAGTCTCTATTTTTGAACCAAATCTCTATTGGCTGATACTGATCTCATCAATTTTTGGTTGGATTGCACTCTCTTATTACGTCCGAGCTGAATTTTTAAAAAATAGAAAGAAAGAATATGTGGAGGCCGCTATTTCTTTAGGAGCTTCAAATTATTCGGTTATTTTTAAACATATTTTACCAAATAGTTTAACACCGGTTATTACTTACGCTCCCTTTACCATATCAGCAAATATCATTGGACTAGCTAGCTTAGATTATCTTGGCTTTGGTTTGGTGGTTCCTACTCCAAGTTGGGGAGAACTTCTTCAGCAAGCGCAGGCACATATTAATGACGGCTGGTGGCTGGCAGTCTTTCCATCAATTTCATTGTTTGTGACATTGACTGCCATGAATTTACTTGGTGAAGGTGTTCGGGATGCCATGGATCCTAATATGGTTTAGAGACTAGCTTTTAATGCTGATTAAAATACTCCTGATAGACATCTTCGCTCAATTCCTCATTATCTAAGTCATCGATGTCTGGCTTAATGGCCTTAGGTGCTTCTTTATGAGCAGCTGCAACAACTTCAGTATTAAGTTGATCTGTGGACTTCACAGTTCTTGCGATAATCTTCTTATAAAGGTTAGGAGTATATGTTTCGATATCTTTTAATGCTACAGCGATTGCCTTCTTCTCTAGTCTTGCAACCTTCTTAGCAACAGCTGCTGTGACTTTGGGTTGTACTATTTCTGATTCCCTCTCCAACTTAGTAGGTTCAATCTTGCTTGCTTTTTGAATACTTACAAGTTTTTGCTTTGAAGTTCTTTTAACTTCAATAATAACCTCTTTGATTTCTTTTTTAGCAATCGCCTTAATTTTGGTTTTATCTTTTTGAAGTATATTTACAAGATTTACTGAAGATACTAAATTTGCTGAATATCCAGTTTCTAATATAATTTCTTTAGCGACTTTCTTTTCGACTACTTTCTTATTTGTTAAGGTATCTATATTAATGACTTTTTTGGGAGTCTTGGTATCAACTTTTAATGTAACTTTTCCTCGTATAACAGATACTTCAGATCGGTCAAATCCTTTAGCGTTAATGTAGAAATCGGTTCCCCTCACACCCATGGCAGCATTTCTTGTTTTAACTTTCATTTTATTGCGTGGACCGTGCTTTGAAATAATGGCCCTTAATTTTCCTCTGGTGAGATTTATTAGAGAACTAGTTATATTTTTTGATTTTGGAAGTGTGAGCATGTATTCAGAACCAGGGCTTATGATAAATTGATCACCATTATCGAAAATAATTTTGGCCAAGGATCTTATACCTGTTCTCACTAACTGACCAGCTTTAACCTTATCTCCTAGCTTAGCTTTAATCAGAGAGTAATAATTCCCATTGTATTTAACTTGTTGTCCGGTAGATCCAAGAGTGAGTATTTCCACCTGACCGTGAATCTTTGAAATAGTGCCGGAATGAATAGCTCCAATTAAGGATAGCGGCAGTAACAAAGTAGAGATGATGAAGACTTTCATGAATTTGATCATTTTATTTCCTATTAACATTAAATACGTTAGACTTATTCTAACCTAGAATAAAATAATGATTTAAATATTTCATGGAGTAAAAAATGCGCCACAGTATAATGATTTTAAGTATAGCTTTTTTGTCGTTTACTCAAACCCAGGTGACTTTCGCGGCCGATAGTTATGATTATCCGGAGTTAATGGTCAGTCCACAGGCGTCTGAAAGGATTCGTTTAGAGTTAGATAGAGAAAATAAAGGCGGCTTTTTTAAGAATCATAAAGGATTACAATTGGCCGGTATGACAACTCTTCTTGCGGGAATTTTACAATCGACTAATGTTGATACAGATTCTGATATTAAAAAAAATTCCCCCAAAATGGGAATGATTGTTGGTGGTGGCTGGGTCTTAGTTACAGCATTCTTAGATATGAAATATCGTCCTTATCGAGAGGGATTTAATAGGGCAAAAACAGTGAAGGGAAAATCTAAGAGGCATCAATTAACTCGTGAAAGACTTTCAGAAGAAGCAATAAATAATGCTGCAACATTGGGCAAAAGGTTTGATTATCTTGGAGTCGCTACCAATTTGCTGGCCGGCGGGTACATGATGCTCAACGTTAAAAAAGATACTATTTCTGAAGTAACGAATGCCTTATCTATTATAACTGCCTTTGCACCTCTTGTTTTTGAAAACTATTGGAGCGATGTTGCTAAAACTCAAAATGGTTATAAAAAGAAAGTTTATGGACCTATTTCGTTCAGCCCTGTTCTATATGATCAAACAACTAAATCTTATGTCTCAGGTGCAAGATTTGCTTTTACGTTTTAGTTATTAAGAAAGGAATTTACTAATGAAGAAAATATCAATTTTATCATTTATATTCTTTCTCTCTATGAGTAATAGTTATGGGGCAAAGCGTAGCGATGATAAAGTCTATACAGAACAATGCTTATCTGCCAGAGAGTATATCACTGCAGTAAGGTTTTTAAGGCAGCAAAAAGATTTTTCTTTAAATGAGAAACAAATTAGAACTCTGGCCGATACTGTGTCAAAAGGTTGCACCGGGTCTTCAAAAAGATTTATTTTAGTGACCAAGTTATTGGTGAAGACTGGACTAGATTCAAGATCATCTCTTAAATTAGCAGTTAAATTATCTAATAGGACAGAAAAAGAAATTAAGACTTTTACTTATATTTTTAAAAGGTCTTACTTAAAAGATTTTTTAGATTTAGATATAAAGACCTCCATAGACATTGCTTATATGTTAGCTAATAAGTTTGATGGGAATCATTTAAATTCTCAAAGAACCTTTAATCAAATCTTGCGTCTTTGTAATCATAAAGGGCAATTAGATATGCCTAGTAAAACTTGTGCTAAACTAGCTGCGCGTGTTGCGAAATCTGGGAAAGATTTTAAAAAACCAATAGGTGATGGATTTAAGAAGCTATTTCATTATCTAATTAAAAGTGATGGACCAAATCTTGCAACATTTAAGGCCCTTCAATTAGCAGAAGAGATGATGAAAAATGGTCCCAAGTCATCTCGCAATTTTATACAAGCCTATAAATTTGGTATATCTAAAAAAGGTCTTAATGTTACTAGAGGACAATCAATTAATTTTGCTAAAAAAATTGCAAGCCGGACAATCAAGAAAAAAGTAGAAAAAGAATAATCTTTACTCAGTAATAATATTCAGCAGTTGCTTTCCATGTTCTTCCACCAGTTTGAAATCCTGAAACTTGCTCATACTCAGTATTAAATATATTGAGAATATGACTTTTTAGATGGAAGTCATTTGTAATCTCATGTCTATAGCTACCATTTAATAAATGAAAACTTGGAAGATATTCTGGTGAAGTTGTTGAGCCACCTTTTCTTGAAGAGCTAAAGATATGAGTCAGGGAATAATGATTAATGCCCCAGTGAAAATTAACCATTTGGGTGAACTTAGAAGAGGGACGATTTATTAACTTTTGATCTGTAAGGCCATTAAGAGCATTTAAAAACTGAATATTAAATTGGTAATCAAATACTTTGGGTTGTATTTTTAACTTTCCCTCAATTGTTAAACCTCTAATGGTAATATCAGAGCTATTTGTATATAGAGAATTAGGATAAACTCCTTCAAGATCAATAAGATTTACTATCTCTGTATTAAATACAGAAAGATTAATTGATCCGATAGTAAAATATTTCTCAAGACCTGCTTCAAGGTGAACACTCGTCTCCGAATCAAGTCCAGTATTACCAAATTGTGAATGAAGTTGATAAAGACTGGGGGTCTTGAAACCGGTAGAAAATAATGAATAGAGCTTGAGATTTGATTTTCTAAACATGTAAGAAGGACCAATCTTATAAACTAAATTAAGATTTGATCTGTGATTTTCAATTCGTAAACCCAGGTTTAGTATCAGTGGGTCATAATTTAATTGGTAATGAGAATAAAAACCTATATGGGTCTCATTTTTTTCTGAAAATACTGTCTGAACGCCTGAGATATCTAAGTCAAAACTTCCTGATTCATGATTAAAATCAAAACCTGAAATTAATATGTCATTGTTGCTTAAATAGAAAATATTATGAATTTTAAGTTGCAATATTTCAGATTGATAACTATGGGTATCTGTTGTCGAAGCTAAAGAATCTGGAAGGTCTAGAACATTTCTATCAGCCTTACTAATACCAAGATAAATTTCAGGATCTATTAATTCATAATCAATTTTAGGTTTAATTTTAAGAGAATGGAAATAAAACTTATCTTCAGCAGTATAGTTTTCATCATCTCTTTCAAAATTGAATCCTCTGTCTAATTCATTCTCTAGAAAATGAACTCTTGAATTTAGCTGGATTTCACCAATAAGATTATTCTTATTTCTTAAAACTAAAGATAAGTTCTGCTTTTGAAAACCATCCTTTTCTGCTGGAGAATTACTAGTATATGTCGTGGCATTATACCCTTCACTCTTTTCAAATGAATATCCAAAGTTTATGAAAGTATCACCTAGCTTAGTTGAAAAATGGTTACTAGCATCGAAAGTGTTATGATTTCCAGCTCCTATTAATATTGACGATAAAGACTTTCCTGATTTAGAAAAAATATTAATAACTCCACCTATGGCGGAAGCGCCATAGATTACTGATTGGCTACCTGGAAGAATTTCTATTTTTTCAATTCCTTGAAGACTTAATTGATTAAAGTCAAATAAGCTGTTTGTGTTAATAGGATCGTTTAAAATGAGACCATCTAAAATAACGAGCACATGTCCTGACTCTGCTCCTTTTAGTTGGAGTGTAACTGTTCCCCCGGGGCCTGATTTATTTATCTGAACCACTGCCACTTCATCTAATAACTCATAGAGGTTATTTTTTTGAGAGTTTTTAATAAACTTTTGATCGAGTACAAATAATGAGCTGGCTGAAGCATTCTTTGCCGTTTTGACTTTAGTGGCAGTCACTATGATATCAGATGAAAAAACAAGCTGCGAAAAAAATATAATGAAATTAAAACATAGCAATAGCACTGGGCGAAAGCCATTTCTTTGGCAGGTCATAGATTTCTCCCTCGAAAATCTGATAACATCATAAAATTGATGGCCTATGCAGGTCTTCGGACTCTGAGCTTTCTACTGATCTGACTTCCCGAAATATATCCAGTGTCATTAGATGTTCGTTTCTCTCAATACCGCTGCGGGGCAGTTCTGGGTTCTCACCAGATTCCCTTTTTAATCCTAATTTAGGAACATAAGCGTATCTTTAATCTCTTTATTCATTCGATCTGTCAAATTGACTAGTTTGAAGATCCCCATTAGTCTTAAAACATGCGAATACTAGTTCTCATGGCCTTTCTCATATTAACTATTCAGAGTTCTTTTTCTGGAGAATGTCTTACTGAACTTAAAAAGACTTATCCCTCAATGGAAGAAATTAGTCCAAGCTACGCAAAAAATTTTAAAATATATAAAACAAATAAATTTACATATATAAAAATAAAGAAACTATGGATTGGCGATAATGTTGGTAAGGGTTATTTCTTAAAGTCTAAACCAAATCAGCTTAATCATTGTAAATTACAAAAACATTTAAAAACAAATGTAGAAAAGATTATACCGCTCTCAACGACTTACGTGGCCTTTCTCGAGGCGCTTAAACTAGAAAAGAAAATTGTGGGATTCCCAAAGACAAACTATATTAATTCGAAAAGGACAAGGATCTTAGTAAAAAAACAAAAGATCAAGAATTTAAAATTTCCTTTAAATCCAGAAGAATTAATTAGTTTAAAACCTGATTTGATTATTTCCTATTCGTCTTCTGCTCCCGAAGTCCTTGGTCTGGAAAAAATTGAAAAAATCACAAAAAAGATTATCTATTTTCCTGAATACCTTGAAGATCATCCTTTGGGTCGAGCTGAGTGGATTATTTTACTGGGGTACTTAACAGATCATATCTCTGAATCAAAAATATTTTTTAATGATGTAAGAACTAAATACTTAAAATTAAGAAAGAACTTTGAAAAAAGTGAATTTAAGAGGAAAGTCTTACTAGGGAAAAAACAGGACGGGAACTGGATAGCACCTTCTTCAAATTCATATCTGTCCCGTCTTGTTGAAGATGCTGGAGGAATAAATATTTTAAAAGGATCTAAGGTTAATAACTTAAAATTTGAAGAAGTCTTAAAGAAGAAAAGATTAGTCGACTTTTGGCTCCCCCATACTGCATGGAAAAATAGAAATGACATATTAAACGAAGATAAAAAATATAACCTTCTTTTTTCAAATACAAATATGAAAGTCTATAATTCAACAAGAAAGAATAATGCTAACTCCGGATTTGATTTTTGGGAAACAGGATTAAGTAGACCTGATTTGATATTAAAAGATTTAATTACAATATTTAATCATAAATATGAAAAAGATCTGGTTTTGAGGTGGTATAAAAAGTTATGAAAAATAATTTTATAACTTCTATTCGAGTCCCCTGGCATTTTTATCTCTGTCTTTTATTAATCCTCGTGTTAAGTATGATTACATTAAGCTCAGGAGACATTGATATTTCTTTAAGTGAAATCCTTCTAGTGTTCACAGGCAAAGGGTCCTCATTTTATAATCAAGTCATATTTGAGTTGCGATTACCACGACTATTAACCGCTATTTTTTCTGGAGCCAGCCTGGCCCTCTGTGGTCTACTCTTACAAACCTATTTTCAAAACCCGTTGGCAGGTCCTTTTGTATTAGGAATTCATTCTGGCTCAGCTTTTTTTGTGTCTTTATGGATCCTTGCGGGACAATCATTAGGTATTAATTTTGCTATTAACTACTCTGGAATGAATACCATTATAGCTTCTTGGATTGGTTCACTTACAGTTATGGCGATTTTATTTACAATATCTGTTAAGATCCCTGGAAAAGTCATTCTTTTGGTGATTGGACTTTTGTTGGGATATTTCTCAGGAGCTCTTATTAATATTCTAGTGGCCTTAGGTGACCCTCATGAAATAAAAACATTTTTGACTTGGTCCATGGGAAGTTTTCATCGTACATCAATTTCTGAACTTAAAATTATGGTTTTTATTTTATTTATTTCAACATTAGCTTCATTATTTATTGCAAGAGGACTCAACCTTATATTTGTCGGAGAGGTTTTTTCAAAATCACTGGGAATCAATCCAAAGAAAATAAAAATAATTGTCTTAATCATTACCTCTCTCTTGGCTGCTGTTGTAACCAGCTTTTGTGGCCCTGTCGCATTTGTTGGAATGATTTCTCCACACTTTTGCAGACTGATATTAAAGACTGAGAACCATTTTCAATTAATTCCATATACTGTCGCTATGGGAGCACTCATCGCGATCTTTGCAGATCTACTATCAAGTTTTATACTTCCTTTTGGAATGCCACTCAATTCAGTACTAGGCCTATTAGGAGCACCTTTTATTATTTTATTTTTAATGAAAAATAAGATTGGGAGCTATGCATGAGTAAGGTCTGCATGAAAATTACTGATTTGAGTGTTGGTTATGGAGATAATGGGCCAATATTAAAAAATATTAATATTGATTTATTTGAGGGACAGTTTATTCCATTACTCGGACCAAATGGAATTGGTAAAACGACTTTTGTAAAATCTTTATTTGGATTAATAGATAAGAAGCATGGCTCGATAGAGCTTTATGGTAAACCAATCGAAGAATATTCTATGAATGAGCGGGCGTCCTATATTGCTATGTCGTTATCTGAATCTTTAAATACCGGTTTAATGACCTCAGAAGAATTTGTCTCTCTGGGAATTTTAGCTAGAACCGCGGATCCTGAGAACCTCATTTCTAAATATTTTAAAAAACTTGATATTAACGAACTTAAATATAAACAATTTAACGAATTGTCTGATGGTGAAAGAGAATGGGTCAAACTGGCTAGAGTTCTTATCCAGCAAACAAAGATCATCTTTTTAGATGAGCCTATGGGCCACCTTGATATTTCAGGTAAAGTTAAAATGATTTCAATTCTTTCAAATCATACCAAAGAAACGGGGGCTTCTATTCTTATGTCATCACACGATTGGTCGACTATTAGGAAATTTTCTTCATATATCTATGTCATTGATCAAAAAGGTGTATTTAAATTTCTATCTCCGGAAGACTTGATCCTAACAAAAAAACTAAATACCATCTATCCATTGCAGACAAATTCAATGTTTGAAGATAATCAAGGTGAGATATCATTAAAAATAGAACCTATTTTTACATTAGATATAGAGTCTAATAATCCAATTAAAACATTTTGGTTAAAACATGCTTTGGCAAAAATGGGATATGCAGAAAATCATTCAAACTATTTAGGGGTCATTAAAATATATGAAGAAGAATTTGTACTTACAAATAATAGGTATAAAACAATTTATGAACTTATGAGAGAAATTAAATCTTTGTTAGCTCAACTTTAATAGATCTAGTTCTTCTCTCTACACCGCGACGATATATAATATTAACTTTATCACCAACTTTTTTAGAATTTAAAATATGATAGATATCATCTAGGTTATTTACGTCTTTTCCATTTACTTTAATAATCGTATCTCCAATAACATAGCGGCCCAAACGATCTCGTTTGATCCCTTCGAGACCTGCTTTATGGGCACCACCTTTTTCATCTAAAAAAGTAATAACAATTTCTTTTTCTACTCCAAACCTAACTTTATGATAGTCAGGAAGAATTCCAATTCCAAGGCCTGGACGAATGACCTTTCCGTGCTTTATTAATTGAGGCACTGTTCTAATGATGCTTTTCACAGGGACAGCAAATCCAACCCCTGAACTTGATCCTGATTCTGAATAGATGATTGTATTCATCCCAATTAATTTTCCTCGGGAGTCGAGTAAGGGGCCGCCTGAATTTCCAGGGTTTATCGAAGAGTCCGTCTGAATCATCCCATGAATTGTAACGTCTCCAATTCCTGGAATTTTTCTGTTGAGAGCTGAGACTATACCTTGGGTAATGGTATGATCTAAACCAAATGGATTTCCAATTGCCATAGTCTTTTGTCCAACGACTAGATTGTCTGATTGTCCAACGGAGATTGGAGACAACCTTTTTGGAAGCTCTTCGAGCTTCAGTACTGCTACATCAAGTTTAGGTTCTGCACCAACGATTTTGGCGCGGTATTGTTTCTTATCTCCATGAAATGAAATCATGAAAGCATCAGCATTCATAGCAACGTGATAATTCGTAACAATATGCCCTTTATCATCCCAAACAAATCCTGATCCAGCGCCAACGGGTAACTCTGTAGTGGTTCTTTCAAACCAAGAAGTTCTTGCAAGCTTGAGATTGGATACGTTTACAACAGATTTAACTGAGTTTTTAAAGACTTGGATAGTATTTTTCTCGTTCTCAGTAAATAAATTGAAGTCTCTCTCAGCTGCTGTATTTCTAGCAAATACAATAGTAGTGAATGAAAGGATAAATCCAATGAAAATAAATTTAACAGTCCTCATAAAAGCTCCAGAAATCTTGCCGGTAATCACCCTTATATGTATAATCTGGAAAAATAATTTTTACAAGACAACTCTATGAAATAATCTTGTTATGAGGGAGTTAAGTATTTGGAAATAAACTATTTTAACCGTGGAAAACAGCAAGTAGAAGTCGAACAAGTTTATGGAATTAAGGCCGTTATCTGGCTTTACCGAAGTCATTTTGGAAAGCTTTTGCAAAGAGTATTGAGCACAGCGCCAATTTCTATGATGTATGGGATCTTTCAGGATATGTATGCAAGTCACCTCAAGGTCCAGCCTTTTGTTAAGGAGTTTAATCTCGATTTGGACGATTTTTTACCAGAAGAAGGTCGCTCAGTTAACGACCCTTATTCCACATTCAATCAATTTTTTATTCGAAGATTTAAAGAGGGAAAAAGACCTTTTGTAGATACTAAAAATATTATGCCTGCTTTTTGTGAGGCCAGATACTTTGGTTACGACCAAACCGGACCGGATGTGCAAGTACCCGTAAAGGGAAAATTTCTTGATGCTAATTCTTTACTGGCACATGCAGATTGGGGCGATGTTTTTAAAGAAGGTCCATTACTTTTAGCAAGACTTTGTCCTGTTGATTATCATCGTTATCATTTTCCAGATAATGGTCATGTCTTAGCAAGCTATGCGCTCCATGGTGCTTATCATTCTGTGAATCCTGTGGCCTTGAAAGAACGACCTGATATTTTTGCTACAAATGAAAGACATGTAACTATTTTAAAAACTGAGAATTTTGGAAAACTCGCTTATATTGAAGTTGGTGCAATGTGCGTGGGAAAAATAATTCAAACATATCCAGACAGTCACTTTAATAGGGGAGATGAAAAGGGTTACTTCCTATTTGGTGGATCTACAGTCATTGTTATTGGAGAGAAAGGAAAATGGTCTCCAGATAAAGACATATTAAAAAGTACAAATGAAGGCATTGAAACTTATCTTAAGCTTGGCGAATCTTCAGCCAATGTGAATGAACTTTCCCATTAAAGGAAAATGATCAGACGGATAGATACCGTCTCTATTTGTTTTGTCTAAATAGACTTCTTCACAATAAAACTTATCACTAACTAGCATCCAGTCAATCCGGGAGCCTGCAGGATTACTTCCAGTAAATTTGTGATGAGAAGTCTCTTCAGGGATCTTTTTTTCTAACCAATGATCTTTCACATTAAGGTCTTTAGTTAGTATTTCATGGACCTTTGATTGAGGATTAGTATTAAAATCTCCAATCAATATTAAAGGTAGGCAAGGATTTATTTTTAAAATTTCTTGTGACAAGACCTTGGCCTGCTCAATTCTCGTTTCCTCTTTCTTGTGATCAAGATGAGTGACTACAAATAAAAATTCTTTATTTGATAATTTATCTTTCCCATGAAGCCAAGTACAAAGTCTTGGGAAAGCGGAGTCAAATGATTTCGATGCTGGAACATTAGGAGTTTTTGATAACCAGATATCCCCACTATTAATTCTTTCCGTAACGTCTGGACGAATAAAAATACAGGGGTACATTCTTTCTGCTATCCAGTCTCTATGGGAATCAATCAAAACATAACCAGGTAAAAGTTCGCACAAGTTTCGTAACTGTGGTTCTCTGCCTTCTTGAGTACCAAGGAAGTTAGGCCTAAAGTCCATTAGGATATTACTCATTAAGATACGACGATGAGGCCAGTCGTTGGCCCCATCTTGTTCATTTTGAAAACGTATATTTGCTGAGGTTACTTTTATATCCATAGTCTAAGTATAGAGAAGCAACAGGATTAAAAGAATAAAAATCTAATGTTTCATTTTGAAGCAGTGATGTTCCGTTTTCACCATGGGAGGTGTTCTTCCCTCAGTGAATTTCAGTATTACACAGACTTACTGCAGTGAGCATTTATAAAATTATCTAAGTAACTGGCATGAGTATTGCTTTTAAAGCTGTAAATTAACAAAGGGAGCGAGATGAAAGAGCAGAAAGAAATTATCAAGCAATATATGGAGCTAAACAACAATCCTACCATGAGATGGGTGTCCGCTGACACTGGCATACAGCTTACTAGAGTTCTTAGATTAATGAATGGTTGTCTGATGAAATTAGATGAGTATTTTGCTTTTAAAAATAAAGTGATAAAAAAACTAAGTTCATCGTATTCATTTTCGGCCCTCGCTATGCAATGTGAAGATAAATTGTCTCAAGCTTCCCTTGCAGAGCTTTCTCAATATATGAAGCGTTCTCTTAAGCAAAAAAGATTTTTAGATTCAAATTTAAGTTTTATTCAAACTGCATCTTAAACAAAAACAAAAATAAAAACACAGAGGAGTATAGTATGAATGAGGGATTATTATTAGTAGAAAGAATGATTCTAGAATCGATAGAAAGAACTCAAAAGTCGATTGCCGAAATTGCTTATGATACAGGACTTAGAACGAACTTAGTTTGCACTCTAATTAGCCACCTCGTGATGGATAATATTGTTATCTTAAGGAAGGGGAAATATATGTTAAATTATGATGAGAAAGATCAATGGATAGGATTGATTAATAATCCAGTTCATATCCAAAATGAAGTTAAAGAGCTCTTTATCTCTTTGATAAATTCTCATTTTGAACTATCGGAAAAAAAACAATATGGACTTAAAATTAAAAAGATTTGGTTAAATAAATTCGATGAAAAAATTTTAGAAGCCCATTTTAATAATTTAAATGAATTCATAGTTAATCTTGAAAAATATCCACAGAGGCGTAAACAAGAAAAACTAAAAGAAAAGCGAGTCGTTTTTTGGGGACAGAGTTTCTATGGAGATTTAGCAGAAGAATCATTAAAAGCTAGCTAGTTCAAAATAAAAAGATTGGCTTAGCTTTCTAAATTAGAGCTAAGCCATCTTTTTGTATCATCAATCGTCATATCTTTTCTTTGTGCATAATCTTCAATTTGATCATCTGAAATTCTTCCGACTGTAAAATATTTGGCCTTTGGGTGAGCAAAGTAAAAGCCAGAGACAGAAGATGGGGGGTTTATAGCAAAGTTTTCGGTTAAGGTTGCGTTCGTATGATTCTTAGCATCTAATAAATTCCAAATCTTTCCTTTTTCTGTGTGTTCAGGACAAGCCGGATATCCTGGAGCAGGTCTAATTCCCCTATAGTTTTCTTTAATGAGGTCCTCATTAGATAGGTTTTCAGATAATCCAAATCCCCAATCAAGTCTTGCTTTTTTATGCATCATTTCAGCGAATGCTTCAGCAAGCCTGTCCCCTAGAGACTTGGCCATTATAGCTGAATAATCATCGAGATTTTCTTCAAACTTTTTAGCATATGTTTCAACCTCATTACCCATTGTGGTAACGAATGCACCCATGTAATCGATTCTACCTTGCCCTTTAGGAGCAATAAAGTCTGAGAGACAATACAGAGGGAGATTTTCATCTCCTTTAATTTTTTGTTGCCTTAGGAAGCAAAATGTTTCAAGCTTTTTGTCATCTGAATTATAGATTTCAACATCATCTCCATTTGAGTTGGCCTTGAAAACTCCATAGACAGCTTTAGGTTTAAAAATTTTATCTTCAACAATTTCTTTAAGCATCACTTGCGCGTCATTATAAAGTTTTGTTGCCTCTTCACCGGATTTAGGATTTTTGAGAATTTTTGGATAAGTTCCTTTGATTTGCCAAGTCCAAAAGAAGGGAGACCAATCTATAAAGGGAATAATCTCTTCAAGTAAGATTTGATCAAAAACTTGAACACCAAGCTTTTTAGGCTGATCAATCTGGATTTCACTCCAATTAGTTTTAAACTTTTTATCTCTCGCTTCTGTGAGAGGCATATTTTCTGAGATTCCAGATTTTGATTTTTTCCAATTAGCTTTTAATTTTTCCTGAGAGTTTTTAAGATCAGTGATATATTTTTCTGATCGTTCAGGACTAAGTAGTTGTGAGCAAACATCTATCACTAGTGAAGCATCTCCTACGTGGCACACTGCTCCATTGTAATGGGGGGCAATTTTTATTGCTGTATGTGCTTTAGAGGTAGTCGCACCACCAACTAAGATGGGGGTTTTGATTTCGGCGTGATCGAAGGCCTTCATATTATCAATCATTTCATCTAATGATGGTGTAATGAGTCCTGAGAGACCAATGATGTCAGCCTGATATTTTTCAGCTTCCTTCATAATCGTTTGAATATTAACCATTACACCAAGGTCAATGACTTTAAATCCATTACAAGCAAGAACGACACCGACGATATTTTTTCCTATATCATGAACATCGCCTTTAACTGTAGCAATGAGAAAAGTTTTTTGATTTTTTCCTTCTTTATTCTTTTTTTCTTCTTCCATAAATGGTTCTAGATAGGCAACAGCTTGTTTCATTACTCTTGCAGATTTTACAACCTGTGGCAGGAACATTTTTCCTTCACCAAATAATTTTCCAACCACTCTCATTCCACCCATTAAAGGTCCTTCAATAACGTCGAGTGGTCTGGCTAAACTCTGTCTCGCTTCTTCTGTATCTTCTTCAATATATGTAGTGATTCCTTTTACAAGCGAATGAATCATTCTTTCTTCAATAGTACTATGTCTCCACTTTTCATCTTCTTTTTCTTTTATAGCTCCAGTTCCTTTAACCTTCTCGGCCATTTCTAATAATCTGTCTGTCGCATCATCTCTTCTATTAAGCAAGACATCCTCAACACATTCGAGAAGATCAGGTTTGATATTTTCATAAATTTCAAGCATACCAGCATTAACAATACCAATGTCTAAACCGGCCTTAATTGCGTGATAAAGAAAAGCCGAATGCATGGCCTCTCTAACGACATTATTTCCACGGAAAGAGAAGGAAATATTTGAGACACCACCACTTGTAAGGACTCCGGGGCATGTTTTCTTTAAAATCCGAACCGCTTCAATAAAATTAACACCGTAATTATTATGTTCTTCAAGTCCTGTACCGACTGTTAGAATATTTGTATCAAAAATAATATCTGCGGGGTTAAAATCTAATTTCTCAATCAGTAATTTATAAGCTCGTTCACAAATAGAAACTTTCTCTGTCATTGCGGCGGCTTGACCTTTCTCATCGAAGGCCATGACAATTACAGCGGCACCATATCGTTGAATTAGACGCGCTCGCTCTATAAAAACTTCTTCGCCCTCTTTTAAGGAAATAGAATTAACGATTGCTTTCCCTTGAACACACTTAAGTCCTTCTTCAATGACATCCCATTTTGAAGAGTCAATCATGATAGGCACCTTAGAAATATCTGGTTCACTGGCAATCAGTCGTAAGAAGCGAGTCATGGCGGTCACACCGTCAATCATTCCTTCATCAAAATTGACGTCAATAATATTAGCACCATTTTCTACTTGTGAAGCAGCAACAGCAAGAGCAGCTTCGTAATCATTATTTTTAATGAGCTTCGCAAATTTTAAAGAGCCCATCACATTGGTTCTTTCCCCAACCATGAGGAAAGGGTTCTTCGCTCCTGTTAATATATTTAAGGGTTCGAGACCTGATAAATAAGTTCCAGAAGGAATTTTAGGAATTACTCTTGGAGGAATTTCTTTTAATGCATCAGCTACTGCTTTAATGTGAGGAGGCGTCGTCCCACAACATCCACCAACCATATTGACAAATCCAGCTTGAGCAAAATCTTTTAAAAATTTTGCGGTATCTTCTGGCCTTTCGTCATATCCAGTGTCGGAAAGAGGGTTAGGAAGTCCGGCATTGGGATAACAGGAAGTCAGGCACCCTGCGATTTTAGAAAGCCTTGCCATATAGGGACGCATATCTTGGGCCCCTAATGCACAATTTATACCGACAGAAAGTGGCTTGGCATGTTCAATTGAATTCCAAAAAGCATCAATTGTTTGACCAGATAAAGTTCTTCCCGAGTTATCAGTAATGGTGACAGAAATCATTACAGGAATTCTAAAATCAACTTCTTCTTGTAAGCGAGAGATTGCAAAGAGAGCTGCTTTTACATTAAGCGTATCGAAAATCGTTTCGGGTAAAAGTATATCTACTCCACCATCTAATAAGGCCTTAGCTTGATCGTAATAATTTTCAACAAGATCATCGTAGGTGACTGCCCTGAAGTCTGGATTATTAACATCAGGAGAAATAGAAGCTGTTCTGTTTGTAGGTCCCATGGCCCCGGCTACAAAACATTCTTGTGAGGGGTTTTTTTGCATGAATTTTTCACATGCTCGTTTGGCGATAATAGCCGATTCTGTATTAATATCAAATACTGCATCTTCAAGATGATAATCTGCCTGGGCAATTTTTGTTCCAGAGAAAGTATTCGTTTCAATTATATTCGATCCAGCCTTTAAATAGAGAGCATGAATTTCTTCTATAATTTCAGGGCGAGTTATTGATAACAAATCGTTGTTGCCTTTTAAGTCAACTTTCGGATTTTTAAATCTATCACCCCGAAAATCTTTTTCTTCTAATTTGTATTTTTGAATCATGGTACCCATGGCACCATCCATAATGATTATTTGTTTTTTGAGTAGATTTACAAGCTTCTGCCCTCGAGGCGAATATTTTTTTTCCATTTTATTGAAACTTTTTGACGACTTTTAAAACAGACTCTGTATCGTTCATAATATAAAAGTGAATAGCGGGAACACCAAAGTTTAGTAATTCTTCAGCTTGCTTCATGGCCCAATTGATTCCAATTTCAATAACATGATCTGGGGATTCTAAAACTTCAGTGACAAGTTCGTCTGGAAAATCAATATAAAAGTTTCTTGGGAGCGATTGTAATTGTTTGACAGATTTTAAAATCTTTAGGCCCGGAATGATTGGTACATCAATTCCACTTTCTTTGCAGTCTTTCGCAAAAGAGATATATTTTGAAGTATCAAAGAACATTTGAGAAGTAACATAATCAGCACCAGCATCAATCTTTTTCTTTAGATAAGTTATATCTACTTTCTTACTAGGAGACTCAAAATGTTTTTCTGGATAACCAGCAACACCAACTCCAAAGTCCAGAGGCCTAGCTCCCGAAATCTCTGTTAAGAAATTTCCCTCTCTTATATTGCTTAATTGTTCAACAAGATTTGAAGCATAATTATTACAAGAACGTCCTATATCAACTTTTTTACTATAATTAGGCCCATCACCCCTTAGCGCCAAAATATTTTCAACACCAAGAAAATTCAACTCTATTAATGCATCCTCAGTTTCTTCTTTTGTAAAACCGAGACTCAATAAATGGGCAACAGTATCAATTTTAAATCTGTTTTGAATAATTCCACAGATGCCAATTGTACCAGGTCTCTTCTTAATAATTTTTCTTTCAATAGTTCCATCAGACTTTTCATTATAAAAAGCACCCGCAGAATGTGCTGTTACATCTATCCACGGAGGATTAAATGGAACAAGGGCCTCCACTATATCAATAATATCTTGAACAGATCTTCCTCTTGGTGGAGGAACAATTTCATAGCTGAAAAGGGGAGAAGTTGCTTTGTCGAGATGCTCGATTACTTTCATGATTTATAGCCTGCGTTGAATAATAAACATATTATTTTTAAAGAGCTATCTTATGCTTTTTAATATGATGTGAATAGACTTCTCTCTGGCGAAATAACCACGAAATGATAGAAAAGTTAATATTAAGATAAAATTTACACCTGGCCGAGGCTTGGTTTATTAGAAATAGGAATATTAAGGGTGATTATCGACCCTATTCCAAGAATTGAATCAATTTCTAAGCTACCTCCCCACATTCTGAGACATTCTTTCGCATGCTGTAGGCCCTTTCCTGAGCCATTCTCTTTAAGATAAGTTCCTCCTTTTTCCTGAACCAATTTTAATATTTGAGGACTCATTCCAACTCCATTATCACGCACCTTAATGATAATATTATCAGCAGTCCTAGAAAGATGGATGACTATATGCCCACCATCAGGCATGGCCTCCTTTGCATTTTCGATAATATCAGAAATGATTCTTTTAAACTTGATAGGTTCAATAAGGACCTTCGTGAAAAGAGTTTCAGATTGTTTAAAATTAATTTCTACATTCTTGCCTATATAAAATATTCTCTTTTCATTTATGACTCTTTTTATCAGCTCTATAAGATTGGAATATTCTTTCTGTTCTGAGCTTTTTTGTTTAAGAAGTTTAAACTTATCTTTTATTCGAGAAATGGCAAGGTTTGCTAAATTAACTTCATCATCATGTAATCTATCAGCTAAGGCAAATATTAAAGTGTCTAAAGCGGCAATAGGCGATTTTAAATCGTGTACCAGCATTTGTGTTGTCATCGAATTCTCCCTTAAGTGAATAAAAATGTTTGTAATGAATACTATAAATAATGAACGAAAAATAAAGACAAGATTATTTCAACTTGGATCTAATTAATTTCATCTTGGTGAATCAATTGCATTTCAAGATGGGATGAAAAGATTTAACTAATGAATTTTATTACAGCTCTATTTTGTGGGGAGAAAAATCGTGAATGTAGTTTCTGAATTTCCTTCTTCAATAGATGATTTTATTTCAAGCAAACCATTTTGAAGCTTTAAGAAAGATTGCGCGATTTTAAGGCTATTTCCAGATCCCACTTCTCCAAAAGTACCAAGATTTGAATCAATAATATTCATATTAAGTATATCGTTAACTTTTTCTTTACTGATACGAATTCCTGAATATTGGAGTTTTATGGCAACTCTGTTTAGTCCAGTAGCGGAGGTTTTAATTTTAATAGTGCCGCCTTCTGCTGAAAGCTTTATAGCATTTGAAAGGAGGTTATTAAATACATTGTTAACAAGTGAATACTTTTCACCAATAATAAACCGCGCATCCTCACTTATTGCGCTTTCAACATCTAAACATTTAGCAGTAATTTCTTCCTTAAAAGTAGCAAGTGAAGTTGAAAAAACATCAGCTAAATCAAGTCTTGAGAGAGCAAGACTCGCGAGTGCTGGAGGGTTTTTCATATATGAGTCATCTTCATCTTGTTTGATGTTTTCAATAATACCTATAATGTTCTGGTAACTAGATTCTAAAGGTTTAAAATAAGATTCTGATGTGTCATTCTTAATAGAGTTTTTATACAATGACAAAGAGTAATGATACATACTCGAAATATTATTACTAAGATCATGAATGATAACTCGTAACAAAGTTTTATACCTTTCTTTTTCTGCAGCTAAAAACTTTGCCTCACTTTCGATCTTATCAAGATAATTAATTTTATAGGCAAAAGAAAAAGCTATGATAAGCATTTCTGCAAAGCTTCCAAATAAAATGAGAAATTTAGGCGAAACAAAGTCTATGTTCATTCCTGCGTAAAGTGAGTACCAAGTGATAACTGCAAAGAGTATACAGCACCAAGAAGTGAGATAATGTTTTGCAAGAGGATGGCCTAGCTTATAAGCATGAAATGAACAATTTAAAATCAAACAAACAACAACAATAATTAATATATCGTAAAAATAATTAAAGCTTACAGCAATAGAGTCCCCCCAAATAGGTGTCAAATGAAAACTCATTGATAAGAAGGTTATAAAAACGAGGGGTTTAAATATGCCCATGACGGACTTGGTTAAATATTTTTCTCCAAAAAGTACGCGACAAAAGTTAACAGCTGCTAGAAGCATGAGTGAGGTAAAGAAAGTTACATGCTCACTAAGGTTTAGACCTAGAAAATTTAAAAAGAATAAATCATAACCACCAAAAATAATTAATAAAAGAATCGAGAGACTTAATGTAAATTCAACATAACTTAAATACAAAATATTTTTTGAATAGAAAAAGACGAAAAAATTATAAAGAATAAGAGCAAGGGTTGCACCCAAATAGAGAGAAAAGAATACTGTATCGGATCGTTCAAGATCTAGAAACTCTTCGAAACTCATCAGAGTCACATTTCCGTTGAACATATAATTACTAGTACGTTTAATAAGAACAGTTATCTCTTGCTTAGGAGATAATCTTATTTCAGCTGTTGTGAGGTGTGATTTTTGTGATCTATCTTTGGGTCGTATACCTGAACCAGTTTTTTCGATATTGATGATTTTCTCATTCTTATCAATTAAATAAATTGAGAAGAATCCGGTTAGGGCCGAATCCATGTATAGGATATGCTTAATGCTTTTCATTTCTAGGTTTCTAAGCTTAAAGGACATCCAAAGATTGCCAGTGGAATGGAGCTCATTAATCGTAATGCTATCATTTAGCTTTAAAGAATCGAATAGCTTTTTTGATGGACCATCAAAGTCACGCTCTTTGTCGTGATAAATATAGAGGAGAGAATTTAGCTTTATTTTTTTAAATGAATCGTTTAATTGAATTAAATTTAAATTATCTTTCGCGAAAGTGGCTTGCGATATTGCAATTGAGACAATGATTATGAATAAGTGGGTGGCGTGTCGCGTCATGCGTCCCGTCCTGGGTAGTCTATATATTTAAAATTTAATGCAATTATACACTGACTAAAATTTAAAATCCCAATGTGGGCAACAAAATTATAAAAAATCTTCATTTACCTTGTCACATTGAGCTCAAATTGGAATAAAAACTACACAAAGCGTCACACACAGATAAACGATGGAGAAATATGACCACTAATCCACCACTTCCCAAAGAGGACCTTGCCAATATGCTAAGGCGTAAAATCTTGTCCTACAAGTCTGCGAGGCCAAATCTGTCTTCACAGCAAATTGCAAAGAAATTTGGTATGTCTAGTTCGACTTTTAGCCGGATTGAGAACTTGGATATTAAAACTCCAACTTTTGATCAGGTTATTAAAATTTTGACAGGAACTGGTCATCATAAGGATTTGCTTGGTTATTTGAATGAAAATTATCCTGAGATAGCTTCAACTTATAAAAAAGGATACTCACAACCTTTAGGGTCTGAATTTATAAGTGAGGATATTGCAGATCATCTAATCGATCCACAAACTAGTAAATTGATGCTCATTGCTCACTCAGTAAGTGGTCTCAAAAAATCTGTAATTATTGAAGAATTTGGAAATTCAGGTCTAAGAATTTTAGACTCTTTAATTGAAAAAGATATTTTAATTGAGAAAGAATCAGGAGTGTATTTCCCGAGAGAAAATGGTTCAATGTTAGACCAAAGAGCAACACGTTCTCTAGTAGATAGATCGATAAATGATTTTTATAATATAAATGGTTTTGAAGATAGAACAGCAGCAAATTTCTTAACGTTTCAATCTGAATCTATAGATTTGGAAAAAGTTTACCCAATGATTTTAAGTTTACTAAGTGAACTTCAAAGGAATGTGCGCGATATCTTTAATGATCCCGAAAACCATGGAGATGAAACAGTTTTTGTTAGTACTGTATCAGATAGTTTAATTAAGAATAATTTAGCCACTAAATAAAAGGAACAAATATGAAGATATTAATAATTTTAGTTTTATTAGTAAGCTTACAGAATACCAATGCTCAAGATTTAAGTTCAAGGCTGGGTGTAGATACAGGAGGAGGATCGACATCAGGAAGGATTATCTCATTTCAGGAAAATGGTAGCCTCGAAACATTAAGGGTTAGGGCAATTCCTGCCAGAAGAAGATTGGGAAGAAATTCTTTAGAAAGAGCAAATACATTGATTCCATATCTATCTGTTGATTTAAATACGGTTTCAGAAATAACTCTTAAAGATGGAACTGTTATTAAAAATGATGAAGTAAAAGAATTATTATTAAAACGAATTGAACTACTTAATAAAGATTAGAAAATTTTCATAAACTTTAAATTCTTTACTGCTTTCAAACAGGTCTCTACTTTCTTTTTTTAGAGACCTGATTTTTTTGTTTTCAACTAATGGGCCTAATGTATCTTGATCATCTGCAATAAGTAGTTCTGAGATATAAATTAAATCTAAAGATTTATCACAAAGCATTATATCTTTAAGTTTGAATTTTTCTAAAATCTTTTCCCAAGTCATATCTTTAATTTTACTACGCTCAACCTGATCAAGCAGATGACCACGATAACTAGTAAAAGTATCTTGGACAAGATTGTATTTATTTTCTAATAATAACCTTTCTTTTTCAGGAATATCATCTTCGAAAGAAGTGTAATGATATTCAACAGAATCCATATAAGTATTCATCAATTTACTGATGGCAGGCCATGAGTTTTCATCGATAAATTTGAACACCGGATCTTTCCACATATTAAATTCTTCTATGTAATCACGGTAAAAGCTAACCACATAGCCTGGTTCCCATTTGCGCTTTTTGTAGCTATTAAGACCTACTTCGATTTCTATTTCATGATCAAGCCAATTAACCACATCTCCTGTAATGACTTGGGGGAGCTTATGGCCCGCCTGAAATAAAGCAATTTCGGCCTTATTAATTGTCACTAAAGAGGCCTTATATTCTGCTGAGTCGATGATAGCAGTTGGAGTATCGTCACCTATTGTTGTATCTGGGGCGTCTCCTACATTTGGAATATCATCAGCTCTAGTCTGAACGGTCTGATCCGGCAAGGCCAGAACGGGAATATCTTCATTTTTCTTAGTACAAGAAATTAGAACGAGGATGAGAATGAGGTTAACTATGAGAAATTTCATGAGCCTAATATATCCGAACTTGCAACGCATTGCATTGCGATTGAAATGATTACAGGGCCAGTAAATATCTGAAATGACATTGTAATATGGTCTACTTACCGATATTATGCCCCTATGATTGAAAAATCACAGAAAAAATTGAACGTTGTTTTACTTCATGACTGGCTCACAGGATTTCGAGGTGGCGAACGAGTTTTAGAAGTTTTCTGTGAAATGTTCCCTGAAGCTCCCATTTATACTCTTCTTCACCAAAAAGGCAGCACATCTGACATTATAGAGTCCCGAACAATTAAAACGAGCTTCCTAAACTGGATTCCAGGCATCCACAAACATTATCGTAAATTTCTCCCACTCATGCCACTTGCTGCCAGCAGATTGCATATCAGTGAAGACGCAGATCTTGTTTTATCGAGTAGTCATTGCGTAATCAAGGGTGTGACTAAACCAAAAGATTCCAAACATATCTCTTATATTCACTCACCCATGCGCTATATTTACGATCAGTTTGAAGTTTATTTCGGGGCCCATGCTCCTTTTTATCAAAGATTTGGGGCAAAATTATTTCGAAATTATCTCACAAAATGGGATTTAAACTCAAATAAAAATGTAGATTACCCCATAGCTAATGCAGAATTTGTACGAGAGAGAATCACAAAGCATTATAATATTTCTTCTGATGTGGTTCATCCTTTTGTCGATCTGAAGGACTTTGTTAGTCCTACAGCTCCCACTAAAGAAGATTATTTCATTATGGTTACAGCCTTTGCTCCCAATAAAAGAGTCGATCTCGCGATTAAGACCTTTAACAAATTAAAATTGCCCTTAAAAATTATTGGGGGAGGCCAAGAAGAAGAACGTCTAAGGGACCTTGCGGGAGCAACTATTGAATTTCTCGGTAATGTGTCACGCGAAGACGTGGTGACACGATTTAAAAAAGCTCGAGCGCTCATTTTTCCTGGAGTTGAAGACTTTGGAATTACGCCGCTTGAATCTTTGGCCAGCGGAACACCTGTGATTGCCTTTAGAAAGGGAGGAGTTTTAGAAACTTTAAATGAAAATGTCGCTGTATTTTTTGATGAGCAAAACGAAGCATCTCTCTCTCAAGCATTACATAAATTTATAGAAAATGAGCACCAATTCGATCACGCAGTGCTAGTAAAGCGGGCCAATGATTTCTCAAAAGAGGCCTTTAGAAAGAATATAGAACAAATAGTTTCTGATGTTCTAGGCAATAGCTCAAGCTTATAATAAACTCTAAGACAGGAGTAATAATGGCCAAAATACTAATTACCGGTGGTGCCGGATATATCGGTTCCCATGTTCTAAATCTACTTGGATCAGAACAGTCCCATGAAATTATTGTCGTTGACAACCTTTCTACCGGAAAGAAAGAATCTTTATTATATGGACGACATGAAGAATTTGATATTTGTGAAGTTGAAAAGTTATCAGCTCTAATGCTAGTAGAAAATTTTGATGCCTGTTTTCATTTCGCAGGATCAATCATTGTCCCAGAGTCTGTGGAAAAACCCCTTGAGTATTATGAAAACAACACCAAAAATACTTACGAACTAATAAGACTATGCGTAAAACATAAGATTAAAAACTTCATCTTTTCTTCCACTGCTGCTGTTTACGGTGATCTTGAAGGTGGTGAATGTTTTGAAGATGGCCCCACAGTTCCCATTAATCCTTATGGTCGAACAAAACTTATGACTGAATGGATGCTTGAAGATGTTTCCCGTGCCTGTGGAGATGATTTTAACTTTATAGCTCTTCGCTACTTTAATGTGGCCGGCGCCAATGTTGAAGGAAAAATCGGCCAATCCAGTCCAAATTCAACTCATCTTTTAAAAATTGCCTGTGAAACGGCCTGTGGAAAAAGAGATGAGATGTCAGTTTTTGGATCAGATTACGAAACACGAGACGGAAGCTGTGTTCGTGATTATATCCATATCGATGATTTAGCGGCTGCCCATATTGATGGACTTAAATATTTATTAAAGGGCGGAAAATCAGAAATCATGAATTGCGGCTATGGCCACGGGTTTACCGTAAAAGAAGTGATCGCCTCTTTGAAAAAAGTGACTAGTATAGATTTTAAAGTAGTGGAAGGGCCAAGAAGAGCAGGGGATGCCGCCGTTTTAAAATCAAAAGCCGATAAAATTAAATCTATATTAGGCTGGACTCCTAAGTATGACGATTTAGAACTCATAGCTAAAACTGCTTATGATTGGGAAAAGTCATTAAAATAGATTCTTTAAGTTATAAATTAACTTTTGCTTCGTTATTTATTTTAACGTTAGCTACATTTACGTCATTATCTTTGTCAGCTGGAAGTCATATTTTAATTCTCATTCCGGGAATCTATTTCTTAACAAAAAAACTTGAATATTCTCTTCCAAAATCTTCTTGGGCCTTACTTGGAATTTTCATAACAGTCATAATTTCAGTTTTATTTAATTTAGATATAATTGAAAAACCTTTAAGACATATTTTTAAAGCAAAATATTTTCTCTTCGCTATTCTTTGGGTGATATCATTCAGAAAATTATTTATTGATCATATTACAAAAAAACAAATTAAAATTTTATTATGGGTTTTTATTATTGCCACCTCCTTAGCTTCTCTAAGTGGACTGATTGGTTTATTTGCAGGATTTAATCCCCTTAAAATGAAACCACCTTGTCATCCATCTAGGGCCTGTGGAGTTTACGGGATGTATATGACCTATGGTTATGGAATTTCCCTCTTTGTTATTTTAAATATAGGACTCTTGATTTACCGAGATAAGATCAAAGAATATCTTCCTCTTTGGTTAATTGTAATCAGTCTTGTGATCAATTTTATGGGACTTTACTTTTCTTATGCTAGAGGAGGACTTTTGGCCCTCTTTGTGGCCATTCCTTTTTTCTATTTAAAAAATAATTTGAAACGTTTTCTTCTTATATTATTAACCGGAGGTATTTTATTGGGTGCTTCTGTTCTTTTCATACCAAAGATGAACTCCATGTTTTTAAAACGAGGAGGATCAAATGATCAAAGAATTTCATTTTATCAAACTGCCGTTAAGGCCTTTTTAGAAAAGCCTATTTATGGATATGGTTATAGGAATTTTGAACCAAATGTCACAAGACTCAAGAAAAAATATGACATTAAATTTGCAAACTACGGGGGACATGCTCATAATAATTTTTTAGAGCATTTAGCTTCAACAGGATTTCTTGGCGCTTTACTATTTATCTTATTTCACATCTTTTGGTTTCTAGAAATTTATAAAAGGGAAGATGTCATGGCAGCAATCACTTTGCCGTTTATTATAAACTTCTCTTTTTCAGGCCTTTTTCAATATACCTTTGGCGATGGGGAAAACCTCTTTTTGATTTTAGGGATTTATGCTCTATCTATGGTAAAATATCCTATGGTCAATCTAATTCCAAAGGAAGTGAATCATGGTTAAAGATTCAACTAGAGAAATCACCATTTCGTCTGAATTTATTTCAGCAAAAGTGAGTACTCTTGGTGCAGAATTAAAGAGTTTAAAGGATCTCTCTTTTGATCTGGAATATATTTACCAAGGTGACACTGAATTCTGGGAAAGATCAGCTCCTATACTTTTTCCCATAGTAGGCCAATTAAAAGATGATAAATATTCTTTAGGAAATAAATTCTACAATATGCCAAAACACGGTTTTGCTAGAGATAATGAATTTGAAGTCGTGGAGGAACAAAAACATAAAGTGACATTTAGACTTGGGTATAATGCACAAACTTTAAAAATGTATCCTTTTAAATTTATCTTTGAAATCACTTATATTGTGAATGGTCCAAAGCTTCACTCTGAAATCCATATTTTCAATGTGGATAAACAAGAAATATACTTTTCATTCGGACTCCACCCAGCATTCAACATCCCTCTCAGAGAGGGATCTCTAGAAGACTATTATATTGAATTTGATGAAAGGGAACCCAAAGGTGCTTATTTCCTAGATCATGGTTTTGTTAACTTTGAACATCAAGACAATAGAACTATTTTTGATGGTAGAAGAATTCCTTTATCAGAAAAACTTTTTATGAATGATGCCTTGATTTTCAAAGACTTTATTTCATCCAGAGTAAGTCTTAAAAATAAAATTGATGCGAGGGAAGTGATAATCAGTACTAATGGTTGTCCCTATCTTGGAATTTGGAAAAAACCAGATGCGCCTTTTATTTGCATTGAGCCTTGGCATGGTGTCGCGGATTCTGTGAAATCTGATGGAGACTTTTTCAAAAAAGAAGGAATCATTGTCTTAGATTCAAGCAAAAGCTTTCACTCTGAAATTGTCATTCAGGTTAACTGATGGAGAAAATTGATTTTGTTATTATTGGAGCTGGTGTCGTTGGAATGCAAACAGCTCTTACTTTGATAAATAATGGTGTGGCGCCTGAAGATATCGCAATATTTGAGCAAAATCCATTTCCTGGAGAGCATTCAAGTTCAAGAAATTCAGGAGTATTGCATGCTGGTCTATATTATCCTCAAAACTCTTTAAAACAAAAACTCTGCTTAGACGGAAATAGAATGTGGAGAACCCAAGCTTCTGAACTTGGAATCGAAATTAAAAAAATTGGTAAATATGTGGTTGCGACTAATATTCAAGAAATTGAGGAATTAAATGAATTGTATAACTTCTCAATTAAAAAATCTGTCCCCGAAATATCATGGGTAGGAACAGAAGAAATAGATTGTCTAAAAGAAGTTATAAATGTCGAGAAAGCATTTTTATCAAAAAATACAGGGATTATTGATTGTGCTGAAATGATAAAAAAATTATCAGAGTATCTATATAAAAAAGGTGTTAACTTTTTAGAAAATCAAAAAGTTGACTTAATCTATGAAAATAAAAAACTGAAAATAAAATGTAATAAAGAAACCTTTCGTGCCAATACAGTTATAAATACTGCCGGTCTTTATGCCGTAGATTTAAGGAAAAGTATCGGATTAGAAGATATTGAAAATAATTATGTTAAAGGGAATTATTTAAAGCTTAATAAAAAATATTTCAACGATTATTTAATATACCCATTACCTGAAAAATCATTAAAAGGCTTAGGAATACATACAGTAGTTCAAGGAGATGGAAGCGTTCTTTTTGGACCAAATACTGAAGATGTTTTTGATGTAAATTATCAGATGAACAGCAAGATCATAGCGGAGATATATTATGGTATTTCAAAAATTTTTAAGAATATTAATATCGAAGATTTATCTTTAGCATATTCTGGAATAAGATCAAAAATAATAAAAGACAATAAGTTATATAGTGATTTCTTAATTCAATCTCCAGTAGAAAATTATATTGAGGCCCTAGGGATAGATTCACCAGGCCTTACGGCCTCACCTGCGATTGCGAGTTATATATGCTCAATTGCGATGCGTTCATCGACTTGAGATAGAAAAAGGTCGTATTTCGATTCTTGTAAATTATTTTCAAAATGCTTCAGCCGACATAAGGGAAACGGTAATTTCAAATGATTGTATGTGTAATGATAAGTTGAATATAGATAATCATGACTTTTGAAAGCTATTTTGGCGCTGACAGGATTTTGGTAAATATAAGTAAAAACTTGTTGAAATTGTTTTGAATTTTTAATTAAACTCCAGTGAAATTTGTGATTAAAAGAGTCTTTTTCTAAAAGAAAATTAAAATAATCAGTATATAAAAACATAAAATAGTCGATATTTGATTTTGGTGTTCTTAAAGTTAAATGATAATGATTGGACATCAAAACAAATTGAGAAATAAGGACTTCACATTCATGTGCCGCTAGACTTAAGGATTGGCAGGCGGCGTTCCAAACTTTAGGCATATCAGCTTCAAGCCATTGATCTTTTATGGTTTTAGCAGTTATATGATAGAAATATTCATTTGTTTTAAGAGTCATAAGACCAAATATAATAGAATTTAGGGATTTACAGTATTTCGAAGTAAAGCTTATTTAGAAATTCAAAAGTGAATTGATCAGCTAAAGATATACTTTTTGGCACATTCTGCTTTCTGATATGGATCAATAAAAACTGATAAAATGAAAGTAATGAGAATATTTATTAATTTTATTCATATTTTGTTATTTGTCTTTTCTTCTATCCTGATAGCGGCGGATTCTGATGTATTTTACAAAAATACCAAAGGAAGCCTAGAAACTGTTCAAGGTTTTTCTATTCCTACTGATTCCTTTTATAAATTAGTTTCTATCAATTCCCCCTATGTCACGGTCAAGGCCTATGATAAAGACGGAGAAGAATTAAATAATGGAAACGGGCTTGAGTTATCAAAATATTGGTTTGAAAGGGCCTCTGTACGAACGAGTTTTAGTGATGTGGTTGAACTTATTTCAAGACCTCTTGAATTAGATCCTGCTGAAGAGATTAGATTAGAAGATTGCATTAGGCCAAATAGAGCAACAGATATTATTAGACCAATTGACGGTTCCGCAGATATAAGAATTGGTGATAATTTAGGGTCTTATTTTAAATGTTATCAAAAAAGCAGTTCCGCAATGACTAGATATAAAACAAGCATTGCTCCTGCCATAAAGAAAATTTCTAAAAATTATATTCAGGCCTGGCAGGCCCCTCTGCCTTCTGAAGAATTTGAAACTCTTATGAGCTGTCTAATTTTTCGTGAATCAAGTCATTTTAAAGGAAATTCATCTCCAACTGGAGCTGTGGGAATAGGACAGTTTACAGGAACTGCTATAAGGCATATCAAAAAAGTGATTAATCTAAGACCTCAATCTAATTTCCAATCAAGACTTGCCCCGAGAATTGAAAAATTAAATAATAATACATTATCTGCAAGTCAAAGATCAATTATAGAAAAAGAAGTTGAATTAATAAGAGCAGAAAAAAGAAATTATGAACGCGCTCTGGCGGCCAAGAACTTTTTCGAAAATTATCAATCTTCAAATAAACCAACTGCTAATCAATTAAATGATAATTACTTTAAAAATAAAGCTAATGACGAAATGGTTCTCGTTTTTTCTATGATGATGGTTATGGACTGCGAAGTAAAACTAATCCAATCTTCCTCAGCATTATTACCTTCGGACAGACTACTGGCCTGTATGGGGGCCTATAATATGGGAGTCAGGGGATTTTATCGCTACGCCCTTAGGGGGAATGAATCAGATTCTCTTGGAGATTGGGTGGCAAACTTAAAAGCGTCTTCTTCTTCACAAAAATATGAAACCATTAATCATCTGATTTCAATCAATAGATGTGCCAATAAAAATTCTAATTATCCTCCTTGTGGAACAAGATCTTCTTATTGCCAAGATTTAGATAATACAAATATGTGCGCCGATCCAGACACTTTAAAATGCAAAGGAGAATGTCGATGATCAAACTATCTTTTGCAATATTGTTAATTTTTCTAGTTACATCTTTGGCCAACGCTGATGTTCTAAAATCTTACGATGAGTTTTTAAAAACTGGTCAGAAAAAAGAATTGGTCAAATTAGAAATCGCCATCGATAAAGTTTTTAAAGAACTGATGAAAAAAAATGGCCATAAAAAAACAAGAAACAAAATTGAAACTGAACTTGATATCATTAAGACCTATTTCCCCTATAAACTTCCTATAAAATTTCTGGGTCGAAATATGTACTTAAACTGCTATCCAAGCTTTGATCACTTTCTTAATGTTGCAACGAAAGACAATCTTAATAATTGGAAGGACTGTCTTTCGCTTAATTTTGGGAATAAGCTTCCGAAGTTCCACCAGACTGCGCTTAGGGCCTTTAATAAGCATTCTTACTAATGAAAAACATATTTCTATTGGTGCAGGCATAACTGGCTTACTTACAGCTTATGAGTTTGTAGAAAATGATATTGCTCCAGATTAAATAGCAATATTCAAACAAAACCCCTACCCTGGTGAACATTTAAGTTCAGGAAACTCTGAAGTTTTACACGCAGGACTTTATTACTCAATAAATTCCCTTAAGTAAAAACTCTGCGTTGAGGGCAATAAGCTCTGGCGTAATCTATCAAAACAATTAAGTTTTCCCATAAATAACTTAGGGAAATATATCATTGCCACAAACACTGAAGAAGTCTCAAAATTAGAAGACCTTTCTCTGGCTTACTCCGGTATAATAGCAAAAATAAAAATAGATGATATGCTTTATCCTGATTTCCTAATCCAATCTCCGATCAAGAAGTATGTTGAGGCATTAGGTATTGAATCCCCTGGATTAACGGCATCCCCAGCCATTGCTAAAAGTATACTCTTAAAATTACATGATATACGGTAAAACACTAGACTTACCATCGAAGAAAAACTCTCTATAGTTAGTAACAATCAGCATTCGTAACAAATCACATATTCTATTTTGAGTAGTCAGAGTTTAAAAAGCTTTGAAAGTTATTAATTGGAGGAAAAAAATTAGTATTATCTGCAGTTTCATTATTTGAAATTTTTTTAGCTAATACATTTATGTGATATGGCCTTATGGCTTCAAGTCCAATTATTTGTAGATTTAAATAATTAAGCAACTCTACCACAAGAGGTGTATTGAAAACATGATGGTGGAAAAGTCGATTTTCAAAGTTTTTGAATGATCTCTCTTTCATTTCATTAATGGTTATACCCTCAAATGTTAGATCAGTGAAATCGCAAATTTCTTCGAGATGCGTCAGGTCCTCTTCTGAAATATTTTCCTGATAATCATTTAGAAGATGTTCGAATTTTGTAACCTCCCTCTTGTGATCGAAAGTTCCTTCCTTGTGTGGAATAACGAGTAAAAGATGACCATTTTCTTTCACAACCCTTTTCCACTCATTTAAGCCTTTTATGGGGTTCGCTAGATGTTCAATCACATGTGAAGAAAGTAAAAAATCGTAAGAATTATCTTCAATTGGCGAAAGTTTACTTGCTTCACAAACATACTGTCGACCAGGTTTGGAGTTTTTATTAAATTGAAACGTATCTCCCTCTGAGATATTCCCTTCCCAAGTTGTATTATTCGAGAAATTGCAGTTGTCTAAATTTTTGGGCAATTGATAAATTGGTAATATGGAATGTTCTTCAAACAGAGGTGTTTTACCTCCAATTTCAATACCAAGCGCGTCTTTGAAGAGCTCTTCACACTGGTTTGTTAAGGCAGAACTTTGAGGGAAAAGCTTGTTTTGAAAAGCATTTTTAATACCTTTAAGACCTTGAAATTGATAATTTTGAATGAGCTTTTTTAACATTTTTATTACCTGTAAGTTTGTTCTTAAAGTTTGTCCATGGAAGAAATCTATTTAGTTTTTAGAATATAGTAATTTCTTAATAAGAGATTTAATTTTTGACTTGAATGTAATATTCATATTTGGAAGGCCATCCATATTCAATGCTATGCTTCCGGTTTTGCGATGGGTAGGTTCTACCATAGGACATTTTTCAATTACTACAATACTGTCGTAATAATGAAGGGATTTTGCCGATTTAGTGAAGTCTGAAACAGTTAACTTTTCGGTATGCCAAGCATGTATATAATCAATAAAATGTTTAGAATATTCTATAAAGCTACTCGACTTCTTGAAACCACCACCAAAGTCTTTCCAATAGGAAGTATGGGTATCCTCACAAAGATAGATTCCGTTGGGATCGACATGGTCAAATAGGGACTCAAAAGTATTGATTTGCTGAGACATGGTGTGTCCTCCATCATCAATTAAAATGTCAATCTTTGGGATTTTAGATTTAAGAGACTCTAAAAAATCTTTATCATTTTGGTCGCCAATAATGATGTCAATCTGATCTTCCTTTAATTTCAAACACTCTGGATTTATGTCTATACCAATTATTTTAATTTTAGGACCGAAGTAATCCTTCCACATTTGAAGTGATCCACCATGAAAAGATCCAATTTCTACGAGTACTATTTCCTTGTCACGGTATTTAGAAAAATGTCTTTCATAGACCTCAAAGTAATGTAGCCATTTGTGAAGTACTCTCTTATCATTATTTTCAAAATATTTTTCTAAATCATTCATTATTTTTCCTAATATGCATTCTTGTTTATAAAACCTTTAAAAAAGGTTAAAAATAAAATCTTGATATCGAAAAAGATCGACCAATGTTTAATGTAGTAGATATCGCATTCTATTCGTTTTTCTAGAGATGTATCTCCGCGCCAACCGTTTATTTGTGCCCAGCCTGTTATGCCTGGTTTCATTTTATGTTTGAGCATATAGCCGGGGATTTTATTTCTAAATTTTTCGACAAAGAAGGGCTGCTCTGGTCTAGGACCTACTAAGCTCATGTCTCCAATTAAAACGTTCCAGAGTTGAGGAAGTTCGTCTAGGCTTGATTTTCTGAGAAAAAGTCCTATCTTAGTTTTCCTTGGATTATCTTTACTGGACCATTCTTTTGTATCTTCACCTTCGGTAGCAACCTTCATTGTTCTAAATTTCCACATTTTGAAAGTAGATCCATCTAGACCAATTCTTTCTTGTCCAAAAAATATGGGCCCTTTTGACGATTGCTTAATTGCTAGAGAAATAATAAGCAATAAAGGAGAGATGATAATTAGACCTATTACCGTTGCTGCGAATTCAAAAAGTCTTTTAAAAAACAATTCAACTGGATTTAAGGTTGGTTGATTAACTGAAAGGAGAGGAATTCCTCCAAAGTCTTCAATCTGATGACCAACCATTGAATAGGAAAGATCTGGAAGAAGTTGAATTGGTATGACGTCGTTGTAATGAGTTTTTATAAAATCTGAAGACTTTACACTTTCATTTCCAGAGTAAGCTATAATAATGGCATCAGGGATATTCTCTTTTTTGTAATCATCATAATTCTTACTAATTTCAGGAATATTATATTCTTTCGCCATGTCTTTAGGAGGGTCAATCCATCCGAGAAATCGAATTCCACTATCCTTAAAGTACCGCGCCGTACGTACATAATCCGTGAGCTGATATCCATTTCCTATCAAGAGAATATGTCTGAGATTATGACCTTTCTCCCTAATTGTGCGGAGAAAATTTCTAACTAATAGTCGTATAATGATAAATCCAAAAGTAGAAATTGCCCAATATAGGAGAATGGTTAAACGGGATAGCCTTTCTTCTCCAAAAAAATAAAGAGCAATGACAAACCCAATAACCCCTGCCGTATTTCCTTTTACAACACTTAGAATCTCATAATACTTTGAAGCAAACCGTTGAGCCTTGTAGAGATTATTATTATGAAATGAGTAGAGAGTGGAAAATATTAAAAAGGGTGTCATCTTAATAAACGTTAATTCAATTCCTTCTTGCGCACCATGCATATATTCAAAACGAATAAAATAAGCAGCGGTAAAAAAGAGTGCACAACTAAGGGCATCAATGGATTTTTGGATGAAAGAAAGTGAACTCCGTTTTAGTATACTCATATCAGTTATAATGCCTCATTCAGAGTCCATTGTTAATCACCGAAGTAAGGTTTTAGCAAAATTTGAGATTTGTTAAAGTCGTCAGGGATACCAATGTCTATAAAAGTCCCCGCAGCTTCAATTCCCACTAGTTTTTGAAGTTCTACAAGCTTAGGAAAAACCTCTGTCTCTAATGAGACTTTTCCTTCTCCAATATGTTCAATGATTGAACGATGTAGAAAGTAAACTCCTGAGTTGATAAGCCCTGGGATACAGTCCTGATTTTTTTCCATAAAAGTCGTGATGAACCCATTCTGGTTAAGATCGACTGATCCGTAGCGGGTTGCGTTGTCGACCTGTCTAAGAATCATCTTATTCAGTTCAGTCTCCCCAGCATACACACTCTCAAATAATTTATAATCAAAATCAAAAAAAGTATCCCCGTTAAGGCAAATAAAGTGAGTCTCGGTTGAGTTTTCAATGGCAAGTTTAATTGCACCACCGGTTCCGAGGGGGAATTTTTCTACGCTATAGGTAATTTCGAGTCCCAATTCAGATCCATCCTTATAGAGTTCTTCAAATTGCTCTGAGAGGTATCCAGTAAGAAGTTTTACATTTCTAAAACCTCTTTTTTTCAGAAAATTTAAGAGGAGAGTCAGGAACGGCGTGTTATTTATTGGGGCTAAAGGTTTTGGTATTTCTTTAATAACATCCCTGAGTCTTGAACCTAGTCCTCCACAAAGTATTAAGACTTGAATGTTGGATACTTTGTTCATGATTTCCTCATATTTATCTTCGTAGGCCGTGGCGCGTCGCGGCAAATCTCTGTAGTGACATTATAAGCTATCTCTGTGTAGTATCAAATACTTTTTATACAGTTACGGAGAGAGTTTTGATACCAATATTTGAACCAATGTTAGGTGAAAAAGAAAGAGAATATTTGTTGGATTGTATTGATACTGGATGGATATCAAGCCAGGGTGAATACATACATAAGTTTGAGGAGAAATTTGCTGAATTTCATAATATGAAATTTGCAATATCGGTTTCAAATTGTACTGCGGCCCTGCATCTTTCACTTGTCTCAAATGATATTGGCGAAGGCGATGAAGTAATTTGTCCCGCACTTACGTTTATTTCACCTGCAAATATGGTTGTACTTTCTGGTGCTAAATTAATTCTTGTAGACGTTGAGGCAGATACAATGAATTTGGATCCTGCCTTAATAGAAGCAGCAGTTACACCGAAGACCAAAGCAATTATAATAGTTCATCAGTTTGGTCATGCTGCGGCCATGGATGAAATTCTTGAAATTGCTAAAAAATATAACTTAATTGTGATTGAAGATAATGCTGAAGCATTAGGTGGAAAATACAAAGGTCAAATGTTGGGGACTCTCGGAGACGTCAGCTGTTTTTCTTTTTTTGCAAATAAGATTTTGACTACAGGGGAAGGGGGAATGATTTTAAGTAATGATTCTGAACTTGCGACTCGTATTCGAACTCTTAGAGATCATGGAATGTCAGCGGAGAAAAAGTACCCTTATAAAGAGATTGGATATAATTATAGAATGACAAATATGCAAGCGGCAATTGGTGTAGCGCAACTCGAAAAGCTTAATGATACGTTGAATATTCGTAATGATCAGATGGATCTTTATTATAAATTATTGGCCGATGTTGACTCTTTAAACCTTCGGAAATTTAAGAATTGGACTAGTCCTGTACATTGGTTGTTAACAATACAATTAAAATCTATGAACAGAGAAAAATTTATCGAAGTTATGAGTTCAAATGGCATTGAGTGTAGACCTATGATTTTTCCGGTTTATCACGGCAAACATTTTAGAGAATTATTTTCACCTGAAAATTTTCCAGCGGCTGAGGCTATTTATAAATCTTCAGTACATCTGCCTAGCAGCACTAAATTAACAAACAATGAAATAGAAATGATAAGTAATACAGTTAAAAAAGTATTAGCGGAGTAATTATGGAATTTAAAATTGGGAATAGGATGATTGGCAATAAACATCCTGTTTATTTTATTGCTGAAGCTGGTGTTAATCATAATGGGTCCACTGATCTCGCATATAAATTAATAGATGCAGCAAAAGAAGCTGGTGCCGATGCAGTCAAATTTCAAACCTTTAAAACAGAGTCGCTAAGTACTGTTAGGGCCCCTAAGTCAACTTATCACAAGGAAACAACTGGGGATGATAATGAGCAATCATGGTTTGATTTGTTGAAAACCCAAGAGATGTCATTACAAATGCATAAGGATTTAATTGCATACTGTGAGAAAGTTGGTATCACATTTTTAAGTACACCTTATGATTTTGAAAGTGTTGATCTGTTAGAAGAAATGGGTGTTCCGGCTTATAAACTAGCTTCTTGTGATATTACGAATATTCCATTAATTAAATATATAGCGTCTAAAGGAAAGCCATTAATTCTTTCTTCTGGCATGACGACAATAGAGGAAATTAATCGAGCGATATCGACACTTGAGGAAAGTAATCTAATTAATTATGCATTACTACAGTGTACAGCAAATTATCCCTCTCCATTAGAGCAATCTCACTTAAGAGTGATTACTACATATAAGGCTATGTATGACTGTGTAATTGGATATTCTGATCATACAGAAGGACATGTGAACCCAATTGCAGCAGTAGCAATGGGGGCGAAAATCTATGAGAAGCATTACACTCTTGATAGAACGCTTCCTGGCCCAGATCACAGAATGTCGATGGAGCCAAATGAATTGAAAGAAACAATAGATTTTATTAGAGCTACTGAGTCTACAATGGGGAATTCTATTAAACAGGTCTTGGATGTCGAATCCGAAAATAGAATTAAAATGAGAAAAAGCTTAGTTTTTAATAACGACCTTGAAGAGGGACAACTCTTAAGCGAAAAAGACATAGGTATTAAAAGACCGGGGAGTGGTATGGAGCCGTTCCTATTTGATGACGTCGTAGGAAAGAAGCTTTCAATAAGTGTTAAAAAGGATGATCTAATTTGTCCAGAAACTTTAATTTGATATGAAGAAACTTTTAATATTTGGTGCCGGAGGATTCGGGTGCGAAGCATTTACGATTGCAAAAGATGTTGGATATAGCATAGTTGGATTTGTTGATTCTAAATGCTCAGAAAGCTTGCCAGCTCTTTTACTTGGCTCTGACCATGATATTGAAAAGATCATAGCATCACATAAAGATGTAATGGGTTTTGTGGCCATTGGAAATAGTTTACTTCGGAAAAAAGTATCTGAGGATATGAAAAATAAAGGAATTGAAATTGTTTCGCTAGTTCACCCTACTTCACTAATTGCAGAGGATGTATCAATTGGAGAAGGTGCTATTATATATCCAAATGTGACAATAATGAACTCATCGAAAATCTCTAAAGGAGCACTAATAAATTCAAATGTCTCTATAGGTCACGATGTTTGTGTTGGAGAGTTTTCCAATGTGAACCTCGGTGCCAATCTTGCTGGGTGTGTTCAAGTCGGAGATTGCACTCTTATTGGAATGGGAGCAAATGTAATAGAAGGTAATCGAATCGGGAATGACGTAACTATTGGTGCGGGGGCGGTGGTTACAAAAAATTTAATTGAAAAAGGTGTGTACCTAGGTATTCCTGCAATTAAAAGAGGAAGTAATGACTGAGAATCTCTTTGTTTCTACTGCTTGCTTCCCTGACAACACGCCACTTTCGAAAGTGCTTGGAGAGTTTGAAGATTCACCTTTTCAAAACTTAGAACTAGGCTCAAATCATAGTCATGAAAAAAACTATGTAGAATTGTTAAAAAAATATAAATTTAATTATATTGTTCATAATTACTTTCCAATCCCAGAAGATAACTTTGTATTAAACCTGGCAACTGCAAATGATAGTATCCGAAAGAGAAGCATAGAACATGGAATTACTGCGTTAGAACTAAGTCATGATATTGGCAGTGCCCTTTATACTGTTCATCCTGGGTTTTTGGTTGATCCAATTAGTGCGAATAAAGATTCTTCAAATTATGACTTTGTATTTGGAGAAACTTCAGGAATTGACTCATTGTACGAAAAATCCTATGAATTTATGATTCAATCTTTGGAGATTTTGATTAAGAGAGCAACTGAGCTGAATGTTGATTTAGCAATTGAAACTGAGGGGTCTTTCAACAAACATGATATTCTTTTAATGCAAAAGCCTGAAGAATTTATTCAGCTCTTTGAACATTTTAAATCAGAAGAACTAAAAATTAATTTAAATATGGGACACTTGAATCTGGCTGCCAAAAAATTTAAATTCTCTAGAAATAAATTTTGCAAACTTGTATCGCCATATGTTTCAGCTATTGAGTTGAGTCATAACGAAGGTGTGAATGATGACCATGCTCCAATCACAGAAAATGGATGGTATTGGGAATTGATTAATAAAAAAGAATTTATTGATAAAATAAAAATATTTGAATTCAGAGATACGGGAATAGATCAAATAAAGAAATCTTTAGATATCTTTAAAAATAAAACAAGAGTGAATTAATGCCTAACTTTAGAAACTTAAAAGAAATTCAAATAAATGAAAATGTTTCTATTGTAGAAGCACTTGAGAAGATAAATGAAACAGCAATTCATACCGGTAGCAAAGGTTTTATTGTGTTAATTGATTCTAATGAAAAATGTTCAGGTGTATTAACAGATGGTGATTTTCGAAGAATGATCTTGGAAAAAATAGACTTACAACAACCTGTAAAGTTTCATGCTAACAAGGACTTCAAGTCTGTTGGGCCCAATTATTCTTCACATGAAATACTTAGATTTTTTGATTCTGGTTTAAGAAGTGTCCCAGTAATTGATAAAGAAGGAAAACTCGTAGATTTATTGGTTTATGATAAGTTCCTAGCTTCGGCTCGAGGAAAGGAAAATATATTTAGAGCGAAGTCTCCTGTTCGAGTTAGTTTTGCTGGAGGAGGGACAGATATGTCATTCTTTTTCCAACAAAATAAGGGGTATGTATTAAGTACTACTATTAACAAATATTGTTATGCATCCTTGAAGATGAGAAGTGATGACAAAATTTTTATTAATAATGGAGATCTTGGAATTAACCTTGAGTATGAGAACTATTCTGAATTTCAAAAAGATTCCAATAACGACCTAATAAAATCATGTGTAAAGATTATGGAACCTGATTATGGATTTGAGCTTTTTACTCATTCTGAAATAGAGCCCGGAACAGGTCTTGGTGGTTCTTCTGCAATGTCATCGGCAGTAATAGGTGCATTTAATAAGGCAGATAGTAATAGGTATCTTGATAAGTATCATATCGCTGATTTAGCTTATCAGGCAGAGAGAATTGATCTTGGCATAGAAGGCGGATGGCAAGATCAGTATGCAACAGTCTTTGGAGGATTTAATCTTATTGAGTTTAGAAATAATGAAATTATTGTTGTTCCTCTAAGAATCAACCCCGATGTACTACATGAATTACAGTATAATTTATTGTTATTCAGAGTAGGAGCAACTAGAAATTCTGGAGATATAATAACTGATCAAAAATATAACTTTGAAAAAAGTTCAGATCAAAAAGAATACTATATGAGTCTCGCAACTCTTGCATTGAAAATGAAAGATGAGTTGCTAAGAGGCGAATTGACTAAATTTGGGAGATCTTTACATGAGGGATGGTTATTGAAAAAAAAGCTTTCAAACAATATCTCGGGCAATCATATTGATGAGATATATTCAGAGTCTTTAAGGCTAGGGGCACTAGGCGGAAAAGTTCTAGGTGCTGGAGGCGGCGGGCATATGCTGTTGTACTGTCGGCCGAAATATCAATCTGAGGTAATTAATCATCTTATATCTCAAGGCGGAAAAAGAGTCGACTTTGATTTTATCGATCATGGTCTTGAAAACTGGGAAACATTTGTTGAGTCAGATGAATAGGAAAAAACTATGAAAATTTTAATAACAGGTGGTGCGGGATATATCGGTTCTGTTTTGACTCCAGAGCTATTAAGGCTTGGGCATAAAGTTACGGTACTCGACAAACTGATGTTTTCGGAAACAAGCTTGCTTCAAAATTGTCACCTAAGAGACTTCGACTTTATTAATGGTGATTGTAGAGATGAAGGATTATTAAAACAGATTCTACCAAGTTTTGATGTCATTATCCCATTGGCAGCTTTAGTAGGTGCCCCTCTTTGTGACAAAGACCCTCAACTGACAGAAGAGATTAACTTTTTGGCCATAAAAAAAATTAATGACCTAACATCATCAAATCAAATGATATTTTATCCTAATACTAATAGTGGTTATGGGATTGGTGCAAAAGATGAAATGTGCGATGAAAAATCACCACTGAATCCAATATCCCTTTATGGGAAAACAAAAGTTAATGCCGAGCAGATGCTTCTGGAATCAGGTAAGGCCGTAACCTTTAGGTTGGCTACAGTTTTTGGTGCTTCTCCTAGAATGAGAATGGATCTTTTAGTGAATGACTTTGTTTACAGGGCCTACCTGGACAATTTTATTGTTTTATTCGAGTCACATTTTAGAAGAAATTATATTCATATCCAAGATGTTATAAATGCCTTTGTCTTTGCAATTGAAAATTTTGATAAAATGAAAGGTGAGGCATATAATCTTGGATTGTCTGATGCCAACCTTACTAAAATGCAACTTTGTGAAAAAATTAAAGAATACCTTCCAAAGTTTGTAATAATGGAAGACGATTACGCTGAAGATAAGGATAAGAGAGATTACATCGTTTGTAATGATAAAATCGAAAATTGTGGTTTTAAACCTCAATATAGTCTTGATGATGGGATTAAAGAATTATTAAAAGTTTACTCCATGTTACAAGTTAACAAATTCGGAAACATTTAATGAAAAGCAAACTTGGCATCTTTCAGGGAAGATTATCTCCATCCATAGAAGGAAAAGTTCAATTCTTTCCTAAGGAATCATGGAGAGATGAGTTTCCTATAGCAAAATCTCTTGGATTTGAACTTATTGAGTGGGTCCTAGATAAAGATTCAATTCTTGATAACCCAATTCTTTCTGAGGAAGGATTGCTGGAGATAAAGAGTCTAAGTGACAAAGATGGAATTCAAGTTTTTGGAATTTGTACAGATAATTACATGGTCGATCCATTTGTTGATAATACAGAAATTCTTACTCAGCTAATTACGTCAGTTGGTAAAGCTGGTGTCGAGATTATCGAAATCCCTTTATTAGGTGCTTCATTGGTTGAAAATACTGATCAAATGAAGATTACAGCTAAAAAACTAAATGAGTTGGAATCAATATGTACTGAGTACAAAATGGGAATTGCACTTGAAGTAGGATTAGATACTTCTGGGGTATTAGATTTTTTTGAATATGTTAAAAACCCTTTTGTTTCTGTAAATTACGATACTGGTAATAGTGCCTATTGGAATTTTGATCAGCTGAATGAAATTTCAAATTATAGTCATCTAATTGGAAATATACATATAAAAGACTGTACACCAGAGCTTTATAGCGTTCCATTAGGAAAGGGGAATGTTGATTTTCCTGCAGTCTTTAAGCTTTTAAAGTTAAAAGGCTATAAAAAACATTTCATACTACAGACAGCCAGAGGCGAAAACGATATAAATGTGGCCAAGGAATATTACGAATTCATTACACCATTAATAAACGAGTTAAATAATGAATCTAGGACTTGAAGGAAAAAGAATACTCGTTACCGGTTCGAGTAGAGGTATCGGTAAAGGTATTGTGAAGACACTTCTTAAAGAAGGAGCATGTTGCACTATTACGGGTCGAAATGCAGAATCTGTTAACTCAACAGTTCATGAGTTCGAGTCTGAGTATCCTGGGAAAGTGATACCAATAATTGGTGACTTTTCAGATTCGAAATTTACCAATGGGCTTTTAAGTGAAGTCAAAAAAGTGTGGCCTAGTATCGATGCAATTGTTGCCAACGCTGGAGCTGTTTTTCCAACTAAAAGCCTTTCTGGCCAACACGAAGATTGGGATCAATTTCTTAAGGCGAATCTCTATACGGCCATAAATACTGTTTCATATCTTAAAGAAGAAGTTTCAAAAAATAATGGAAGTATTGTTTTTATTTCTTCAATTGCTGGAGTGGAGCACCTTGGTGCGCCAGGTCCCTACGAAGGAGCGAAGGCAGGATTAAACGTGTTTATGAAATCCCTTTCAAGAGAACTGGCGGGAGATGGAGTCAGAGTTAACTCAGTTTCTCCAGGAAATATCAGATTTGAGGGGGGAAATTGGGATAAAAAAGAAAAAGAAAATGCTGCTGCAGTAGAAAAAATGCTGGAAGAAAAAGTACCAATGAAAAGATTCGGTAAACCAGAAGAGATAGCTGACGTCGTAGCTTTCTTACTTTCGGGGAGGGCCAGTTTTATAACCGGGGCTAATATCATTGTTGATGGCGGTCAAACTGTAAAATTTTGAGGAAAATATGGGAAGATATGATCATGTAAAAATAGAATCATCAGTTAAGAAACAATTTTCCCTTGAAGGGAAGAGAGCTATTATTACTGGTGGTGGAGGATTCCTGGGACTTCAATTTGCAGAGTCTCTAGGTGAAATGGGTGCTGAAATTGTTCTTGTAGATATTTCCGAGGAAGGTTTGCAAGATAATTCAAACTCTTTGAAAGAAAAAGATATTAAAAATTCCTTTGTTAAATTAGACCTTACTTCTCCTGAGGAGATCTCTGAGAAAATTGGAAATATTCTTCATGAAAATCAAGTTCAAGTTCTTGTAAATGGAGCAGCTTTTGCTATGAAGAATCTTCAAGAGGGTGGGGAAGGTTTCTTTGCAAAGTTCGAAGACTATGATTTTAAACTTTGGAACCTTGCAATTGATGTTAATCTGAATAGCAATTTCCTTATCACCCAGATAGTCGGTAAACATATGAAGGATAATGGGAGCGGTTCTATTATTAATATCGCTTCTGATGTGGGAGTTATCTCACCAGATCATAGAATTTATCAACCAAATGAGAATTATGATTATGATGGTGTTGAATTCAATACTCCAATGTCTTATTCAACGTCTAAAGCCGGAATTATTTCTATGACAAAATATCTTGCTACCTACTGGTCTAAAGTAGGGATTAGGGTAAATAGTATTTCGCCAGCAGGAGTTTACAGGGGACAGGATGATAAATTTGTTGAACAACTTGAAAACTGTATTCCATTGGGTAGAATGGCCCAGCCTACAGAGTTGAAAGGAGCAGTCGCATTTTTAGCGTCTGATGCATCTTCTTTTATTACAGGGCATAATTTGATGGTCGATGGCGGCCGTAGTATTTGGTGATTAAATGAAAAAATGTATTGCAATCATTTGTTGTCGAGGTGGCTCGAAAGGGATACCTGGAAAGAACATTAAAGATTTTTTTGGAAAACCTCTTTTGGGCTGGATTATTGAAGAGGCAAAGAAAGCAGATGTTTTTGAAGAGATCATTCTATCGACTGACTCCGAAGAAATTGCTGAAGTTGGAAAAAAATATGGTTGTACTGTTCCTGTATTGAGGCCAGCAGAAATAGCGGGTGATAGTGCAAATCAATTTGATTCACATGCTCATATGTTTGATTATCTAAATGTTGATGATGAGACTCATATTGTTTGCAACCTCAATAACAACCCTTTCATAAATTCTCCATTGATCAAAAGAAGTCATGATCTTTTTATTGAGAATAACTCTGAGGTGATTGTTCTCGATACTGTGAAAATCCCTGGCGACTATATCTATTTTAGACAGTCTTTTGAACATAAAGGGAGAATGAGGTTTCAATTTGCTAGAGAATTTGGAGAGTCACAAATTAATCGACAAACAGTTGGACCAACATTTTCTGCTATTAATAACATAAGGTGGGGAAGGCCATCATATTTGAGATCATATGATAATTTTAAATGTGAGCTGGTTGAACATGGTTTTATTCCAGTAGACTTGCCGAAATTAAGAAATTTTGATCTTGATGACCTTGCCGATTGGGAAATCGCAGAGGCTGTTATGGACAAATTGATCAAGATGGGAGAATAAAATGACAAGAAAGCATGAGATCAATTGGAGTCGAAAATCGCATAACTATACCAAAGAAGAATTGACTGACTTGGTTGATTTTTTAAACACTACTGATTCGTTCACTCAAGATGTTCAAAAAGAAAAATTTGAAAAAGAGTTTTCTGAGTACACAGATAATCCTAACTGTTTTGCTGTTTCTAGCTGCACGTCTGCTTTAGAGCTTACTGCGGCCTTAATGAATATTCAAAAAGGAGATGAAATTATTGCTCCGGCTCATACTTTTTGTGCAACAGTGATGCCTTACTTGAGATTTGGAGCAATAATTAAGTGGGCTGATATTGACATGGATACGAGAGTTATTAGTGCTGAAACCATTCGTCCTTTGATTACTCCTAAAACTAAAGCTATTGTGCTCGTTCACTTGTATGGTCTGATGTGTGATATGGATCCCATCATGGAATTAGCTCGAGAACATGGAATCAAAGTTGTTGAAGACAATGCTCAATCTCTAGGAGCTACATATAAAGGTAAAAAATGTGGAACATTTGGAGATTATGCTTGCTATAGTTTTCATACTCAAAAAAATATCACCACATTGGGTGAGGGTGGAATCCTAAGTGTTAAAAATGATGATGAGGCCAAAAGAGTCTCCGGACTTATGCATAATGGTTTAGCGTTATATCCTCAAAGGGAGGAATATTGGATTCCGGCCATGAGTGATGTACAGCTTGATCCAAAGGGTGTCATTCCATATAACTTTTGCCTCTCAGAGCCACAATGTTTTTTGGGAAGAAAAGTTTTAAAAAGAATCGAAAATCTAAATCAAACACGAATTGAGAGAGCAGAATATTTAAAAACTGAATTGAAAGATTATCCCGAACTTGTTTTTCAAAAAATTCCAAGTGATGAATATAAACATGTGTATCATCTCCTTCCAGCAATGTTTGATGGTTCAAAGTTCGGTAAAAACAGAGATGATTTAATTAGATTACTTTTTAATGAATATGGTATTCAGGCCATCGTTCAGTATTATCCTTTATACAGGTATCCACTTTTTAAAGACCTTGGGCTTGGTGAAGCTAATTGTCCTAACACTGATAACTATTTTGACAATATGATCAGTTTCCCTTTCTATGTATGGGCCTCAAAAGAAGAATTTGACTATGAGATCAATTCAATCAAAGAAGCGATTGACAGGCTGAGAGGTTGAAATGAAGTTTGATGAATGGCATCCAGACTATGAATCGACAGTAGTTGAGAGAGCAAAAAATGGGCAAGATCTTTCTTTTTTGAAGCAGGAAGAAGAAATGTTGAAACCATGGTTGGAAACCGGAAAATCTTTGTTGGATGTCGGATGTGCTACGGCCTACTCTTATTACAATTTTAAGAAATATGGAGTTGATTTTCGTGGTGTGGATATCGTGAACTCTTACATCGAGGCTGGAAGAAAACATCTTTCTGAGCAAGGCATGGAACCCTCCAATCTCAACTGTAAAAGTATTTACGAACTTGGAAAAGATGACTGTTGTGATATTGTTATCTGTAACACGATGATTCAGCATCTTGATGAGTATTCTGAAGCCTTGAAGAAGATTGCTGAAGTGACCGGAGAAGTTGCTCTGGTTAGAACTCTGACTTCGGATAAAACTATAATCAGAAAAACCATAACTCATACCGACACTACAATTGCAGACAACCTATCCAACGATGGAATACCTTTTAATGTTTATAATGAACAAGATTTAAAAGAGGAACTGTTGAAACATTTCTCCACTGTTGAAATTGTCCCTGATTCCTACACAAATGAGCAACAAGTTCAGATATTCGAAAAGGACTATTATTCTTATACGATTTTCAAGTGTCTAAAGTAGATCTTTGATTTTCGAGCTCATCTCGTCGGGAGATATTTGATTGAAGTAGGCTAAAGCATCTTCCGTGAATTTAAACTCATTGTTTTTCACTTTTTCGACAACATTTATCAATTCTTGAGATGTATTCAGCGTAATGCTGTCGAAGGCATTTTTGAAAGTGCTTTTGCAAAACTTAGTAGAGTCATAATAAATAGAAGGCACACCCAAAGCGATAGCTGCCAATCCTGGTGAAGTGAATGGTGACGAAATAACTAGATCAGCAATTGAAATGAGCGAGAGTGGATCAGTTTTTAATTCTTCGAAAGTGACATTACCATTAGCCATATTTTTTAATTCATTGAGAGAAGAAACGTCATGATAAAGAGGATTATTAGTAATTGGCTTCTTTCCTTTTATTATAAATTTGGCATCAGGATATTTTTTTAGTAAATCTTGAATACCTTTATAAAAACCTTCTTGAGTAGATAATTCATAAAAAGGTCCATGCCCTCTTTGAAGTCGGGCGTGACTTTTCATAGATTCTGAGTCAAAAACAACTATTGTGAATTTTTCGATATTTTTTTGAAGTTTCAAGTTGTTCCAGCAACCATTCATTACTGGGCCGTAGACATGAATTTTGTTTTTGGTTTGTATCCATTGCCTATCATTAAGAAGTTTCCTCGTTAGTTCATTCCAGACGAGGGTTTGGTCAGCCTCTCTCAAACAGAACCTAATATTATTATCATTAAACTGAGATGAGGAAGTCTTGTATGCAAATTCTCCAGCCCCGTAAAACCAATTGCTAGTTTTAATATTATGATGAGATAAAAATGGTACTATATGAAGTTCCGGCCAGCCCTGAGCAAGTGAGTATAAAACATTAATTGGATTAATCTTTTTAATTAGAGGTGACCAAAAACGAAATTCCGTTTCTACTTTATACAAATAAAGGCCTTCAAAATCACATTTTACAAGATGCTTTAATAAAGATGATATTTGATTAACTATTAGGATGATTTTTTTTGAAGATTCAATTGTTGAAAGAAGTTCTCTTTCCGAATAGGCTATTATACCTCGTTCATGATTGAGTTTTCTTGCCTCTTTAGGAATATTATTCTGAAAAATATAGATGACATCTTTAGACTCCAAGATTCCATTTTTAACTAGCCATGAAAAATCAGATTCTTTTTTATGATATCCAAGTTCGGCAGAGCTAAGACCCATTACGATATTTTTGGTCTGTTTAATTTTAATTCTTTTA
>JABGXW010000083.1 GCA_018675575.1 Bacteriovoracaceae bacterium
CTCTAGTCCATTATTTTCAGACCTTATCTTTTTAGCTGAATATATCACTCCATTTATTGATACAAAGGTCGCTCCTGTTTTATAAAGTGTCGTCCCTGGTTTCAGGCCTAAATATCGAACATGCCCATCTTTAACTGAGGCAGCAACTTCATCTAATATTTCATTGAATTCACTACGGGACGTACGAAATGTAACTTTTTGTTTTGCCTCTTTAATAATCACGTCCCAATCAACTCCATACATTTTTTTCTTTATGTCCCAATAGCAATAAATATCACTTCCCATTTGGTGAACAAAGTCTAAAGTTTGTATCATTGATCTTTCTGAGAGAATCTTGGAAAGAGATGACTGTGAATAGACTAAAAGTAAAATTGTAACTACTAGGTTTTTCAATATTATCTCCACTGTTGTATAGAAAATCTTAAAGAAAAATACTGATGATGTCCATTACTACAGACATCCCTCAAGAAGATATCTCTCGGCTATGGCCCGGGCACATTGGAAAAAGCAAGATCTCCAGAGTCCACTTGAATATGCCCAAATGTTAAATAAAGAACGACCTGCTTTATAAAGAGTTTCTAAGCCCCGCTACTCAACATTCAATATAAGCGCTAAACTGCTACCAATAAGCAGCCCGGACAGTTTTTAAGCTGTAGCTCTTTGATATTTGAATAATTTTGATGATATAGACACCGAAGTCACAAAAAAGCTGCCCTTGGGTGGCTTTTTTTTCGTCTAAAATTCGCCCTAAAACTATCTTTAATCAATTACGAGTCACTACCCCAAATGAGGGGATGATCTATGTTGCATTTGAGGGCAATTGTTCAAGTTCTCACCATATCATTTGCGCTGAACAACTCTAATTTAAGGAATATTTACTTCTTTCTACTTTTGCCAAAAAATAAAAAAACGAAGAAAACTTAAGCCGTTAGGGTTCAGGGCCCCCTTGCAACCTGTGCTGACGGGACTTAACTTTGATATTTCTTCTATGGTAACGAATTCATCTCGTTATTTGTGGCGTTGGCCATAGGAATTCTGGCCTTCTCTTTAAACTCATGTTGTCGTTACTTTCTTGGTGATACGATGAAATTCCATTCTCTCGTTGGCGCCGACACTTCTCGTCTCTCATCATTGAATAAATTATTGTAAGTTATTGAAAATGGAAATTAATTCCATTTTCTTTTTTTCATATTTTCCAAATAAGTAAACAATCCTTTTACAAGATATCGGCATAGCATTTTCGAACTTTTTCTATAAAGTGTGATTCATTTATTTTTTCTATAAGTTCTGATCTGTTACTAGGAATTTGATAAGTGGTTTTAAAATAGTTGAATATACCATACTTATAAATTTTTGGGAGTTTATAAGCATCAATGTTTATCTCTTTTCCCTTTACCCAAATTGTACTTGGAGTAATTTTTTCTGCATAATCTATATCCTCCCGATGATTCTCAAGGACAAAGTCTCTTCGCAGGTTTAAATTCTTAGCTGTTTTCTTCAAAAATGATTTACTCATACATTTGTCTTGTGAAAAAACATATCCATATTTAAATAAAACATTTGAAATTTCATAATCTAAAAGCTCGATAACTCCACCAGCCGAATAGCCTAATATCTCATGGCGGACAATTCTATTAGAATAACCTTTTATATTTCTTGCGACCCACCTCTTTAGCATATGATTAAGAAGGAATCTTATATTAGAATCTGACTCTTCAATGAATATGTCATAATCTGCATGTGCTAATTCATGAAATAGGGTTGAAGCAAAAGTAGAAAATGAGTATTCCTTCTCTTCTTTTTTAAATTCATAGTAGCTCTTCACTTGTCCGTTAATAATTTTATCTTTATCGATGACTAGCAAATTTAAGTATTCGTTATAATGGGCCTCTACTCCTCCACCTATTATCTCCCATTGTTGTAATAAGGAAGGTGAGGCAAGACTTACATGATTTTCTATATTCTCTAGGTGAGAAGTTTTTATGAGGTATCTACTTTTAAGTGAATGATTCAAATTTGTGAATTGCTCTATTTTAGCAAATGAGACTTTTGTTATAGAAATAATAAATACTAGGAAAAGGATAAGTTCGTTTTGTTTCTTCATTTCGACACGATACACTATCTTCGTATTAAATTCTAGGTGATTATAAAATTTACATGAAGTATTTTACACTTAGAACATTATCCTTACGTGCCACATTTTTCTTCAAAAGGCTTTATAAGAAAGATAGTATCTTCGGCGCCTAGCACCTCTTTCCCAATATAATTTTTTCCTTTGAAACTTACTCCAAATCAAAAAGGAGTTTGATATGTTCGATCTAATTAAGTTAAAAAAAGATTTTAGAAAAATTCAGAAAAACAAAATTGGAAAAATTTTTTTTTATCTCAGTGTCCTGAAAACTACGCCGATAGAAAAGAAAAAGAATTGAACGAAGAAATTTGATTTCAAATCTAGCGTCAGCAGACACCTCTAAAATTAATTAAAATTTAATGGTATTTTGCTTAAGTCAGACTGCTTAAGCATTTAGTTCTTTAACTTTCGAATAGAAACGACGACCTTGGCACCGGGCCTACAA
>JABGXW010000084.1 GCA_018675575.1 Bacteriovoracaceae bacterium
AAAAGATATAATTAAAGTTCGAAGGGAAAAGAAACGATTAACATTAGAGATGAGAAAAAAATACAATAATAGTTCGAGTATGGTTATGCTGTGTTAGGACATAAAAGAGCGTGGTTGTCCCACATGTGCTGAAGACTTACAATTTACGATTTTATTTGAACTCTTTTTGTGGTGATCTTGGAGTTTTGTCCAGCCTTTTGCTTTTTTGTCCAGCCGGTAGAAGTGCTTCCTACAGGGGAGTTAGGCAACTTAGCACAAGAAATTGGTGATTTTTTGGATTTTGTCCAACTTAGCACAAAACTTAGCCCAACTTAGCCCACCAGTGAAAGTTCACGAAAGTTTAAGACAGGTTCAATTCTTAAAACTTCATAAGTCATAGAAACTTAGTGGTAATAAAAGCTTTTCTTAACCAATACTTAGTTAAAAAAACTTAAAATTAAAATAAAAGGTGAAATTAACCAACGAAATAATGGAGGAGACATCCGGATTTGAACCGGAGGCGGTACGGTTTTGCAAACCGTTCCTTTGGACCACTCAGGCATGTCTCCAACATTAAGAAATATAATAAGTCCGTCCAAAGATATCGTCAAGCCTAAGTTACCGTATTAATGGGCAAATGAGGGCTTACGATTATGCTTCTCGAATGACGTATTTATCCTTTCCTGCATCCACCATTTCTTTCAGCTCTTTTCCAACTTTGAAAAATGGAACTTTCTTTGGTGGCACTTTGACGATCTTACCTGTTTTTGGATTTCTGCCCTCATAGGCCTTGTAATTCCTATTTGCAAATGATCCAAATCCTCTGATTTCGATTCTCTCATCTTCATATAATGACTTAATCATTGAGTCGAATGAGATGTTAATTACTGATTCAGCTTGTTTATGGGTAATATTAGCTTGCTTTTCAAGTGCAGCAATTAAGTCGGCCTTAGTCATAGTCCTCTCCTCATAGTGGTTTATGATTTTAAGTATTTGTAAATTCTGTATCGGTATAAGTTATTAATAATTTAAAGTTTTATCGTATTTATTCTTCCCTGCAAAAATTCCAGTACTTAGCGCATCTATAATTTTAAAATGAGTGATTAACAGACAATAAAATTTGGCAGACAAAAAATGAGGCATAAACAAGCTATTATTGTATATCATTGGAATTATTGACGTTTTAAAAGAATGTTCAAAAGACTCTGAGATGTTTCTAAGGGCCTTTATAATGGGTTTAGGCTCGATTTACTTAAAGAAATTTACATCTTTAGTCGATCAGTAAGCTAAGGAAATATGAAAGCTATAAAAATAAAACCATTTATCTTGCTATTAGTCGTGATGGCATTTCTATCTGCATCGTGTATAGATAATGGACGTTCAGGCCTTCCACGCATTAAAGATTTTTCAAAATCATCAGGCGCAACAAGTGAGCTTTGTACCCAGTTTGTAAATGATACTGACGTCATTAATGCTGATACAACTGCCTGCCTACAAACCTGTGAAGAAGGATCTCATCTTGGTGATCAATCAGAGTTAGATGCTCTTGAAGCCGAAATCACAGGATCTGGTGTTTCTACTGAAACAATAACTTTTTTAACTGAAATAGTTTCGGCAGCAGCTGGAATTTGTTTTGTTGATGAAATCGTAAGACCTACGGGACAAATTTTTATTAATAGAGATTTCTGTTCTTGTCTTAACGCTAAGCCAGATATTATTAATAATTGTGATGCCTTCTGTGCCTCTAAAACCGACAGCACTCCAGTTTTATTTGCCTCTGTTACATTGGGGCCAGAAATTGAATTAAATTCAGAGCTTCAAGACCTTAATGGATGGTGTAAAAATGAAATCACGGGCTCAAATCAAACAGCTCCGTCCTGTGTATTAGAAGTATGGGACGGGAGTGCAACACAAAACTTAAATATAAATACATCTTCGGGTTCAAATTCTTTTACTGCCAATATTGCAAACCTTCCTTTGAATACAACATTTATTGCTAAAATCAAAGAGACTTCCTCCGGCGCAACCTCTAATGAATTTCAAATTAGAAGAATAGAACCTGAGGTAGATGACGGCACAGGAACGACAACGCCTTTAAAAATTATGCCTGTTTCCCAATATACATGTATAAATAGAACAGGAACTTGTGGTGCCTTATCAGACCCAAATGAAATCTTTCTCTGTGGATTTAGAGAATATTACTATTTCCCTTCAAATTCAACTCCACTACCAATGCCCCCTGGAAGTCATTTCTTGCTCTGCCATGATACACAGTTTGGATTAGATGATTCACCATTATTTCCAAGATTAGAATTAATTCCGCAACATTTTTCAGTATGGTCACAATCAGACATCCGTTTTGCAGACCAAGATCAAGATGGTTCACCAGACATTAATAAAATGATTCAAGACCGTTTACTAAGCGAGTACAATGTACAACGTACAATCAATATTTTTGGACTATTTAATTGGCCAAATAGACCAGCTGTGGATAACTCAACCCCAACGGCGCCTAATGTTGGCTTCTACATGCAACCTTGGGTCGACGGTATAACAGGTCGCGGATTTTGTCCTACTCAGGTCAATTATAATTCTACAGACCCGACTTTCAAGATATTAAAGGAAACTGTAGGTGTTGATACAGAGGGAATCTATCTCGCTATTAAACAACCAGATGCTTCAACTGGCACACAACAAGGTCCAGGATTAATGATTATACGTGAGAATCTATTGCATCAAATTTGGTTTTATTATGAAAATGGTCAGCACTTTGTTCCAGATGAAATCACTTCAACTCAAAAAACAATAATGTATTATTGGCCACCAGATCCTATTGATCCCTATGTTAGAAAATCGACACAGATGATTTATATCATCAGAGCACCTGAAGAAATAGCAGGGAACGGCTCCACAACAGGTCTTTCAACAACCATACAGGCTCCAGATAAAAGATTTGGATGTGTTCCAGCATTAGATTAATAATTGTCATTTAAATAAGGATTGTATTTTGGAATATAATCCAAGTAGGTTCAACTTCCTTGTGAAAGAAATAAATAAATATCCCTATTCTCAAGCCTAACATGGCAAATACTTTAAACCACCAGCTAAAAAAGCTAGAAAAAAATGATTTCTTATAAAATTTCTTTTTGGCAGCATTCCTATTTGATATCATAGTTATAAGCCTCATAAACACAAAAAGCACTATATTCACTAATAAGTAAATATAAAGTCTATTTTTTTGATCTATAATTAGCACAAAATGTGGAAGAGCTTTCTCAGATTTAAGCAGTTTGACTAGAAAGTTTTGAAATTTATCACTATTTTCTATAAATCTTTTAACACGTCCTTCATTAAGCTTTACTGTTAAATTTTTCTTTAAGTTGGCTTCTGTTACATTTTGAAGAGGAGCAAGCAGTTGACGAACTTGTTGATGCGCTTCGCCTCTTAAGAGATCAATTGCAGATGGTGGTTGAATTTGTCCATAAACTTTAGTTGATTGTTCTTTTCTAAGTTCAGTAATAGTTGTTTCAATCTTCTCAAAATCGAGGTCCCCCGATTCCATTAGTGTTATAATACTTGGATTATTAAGAAATTCTTCTGCTTTTAAATTCTTGAGAATTACTTGATAATCTTTTCTCTGTTCCGCCATCTCCTCTAATAGTTCAGCATCCATTTCATCTTGTCCAAAGGCCTCTGACATAGGTCCGAGAGATAAGATGAGCAAAACAAAAAGAAGTATTTTTTTCAAATTAAGCATTAACCTTTGCAGGAGCTTTTGCTGCATTAAGATTATCAAAAAATAATGTAACTGGTGCAGCTACAAATATTGAGGAATAGGTACCAATTAGTACACCTATACTCATGGCCAAAAAGAAATCTTTTATAGCAAGACCTCCAAAGAAATACATACTTACTGAAATGAACAAAGTTGTACCTGATGTCAGTAAAGTTCTAGATAAAGTTTCATTCACAGCTTTATTAATGTGAGTTGATAAGCTAACACCTGCATATTTTTCCTCGTGTTCACGTACCCGATCATAAACAATCACTGTATCGTTCACAGAATAACCAATAACCGCGAGCAGAGCGGCAACTGTTTGTAATGTAAATTGTGTTCCAGTTAAGGCATAAACTCCAAGAATGATTGAAACGTCATGAAATAGTGCAACAATAGCTCCTGGAGAATATTTAAAATCAAACCGTAAACCAATGTAAATCATAATTGCAATCAATGCCCAAAGCATTGCTTGAAATCCTGCAACTCTAAGCTGAGCACCTGCCTTAGGGCCCACTATATCCACTTTTCTAACTTCAACACCTGCGCCAGTGAATGATTTAACTAAGGAAGTTTCTACTTCTTGTGTAATTTCATTTAGATTTGATTCATCACCTTGCAGCTTAACGAGAACTTCATTTTCTGTAACTTCACCAATAGTTTGTACAGATACATCTTTGAACCCTTGTTCTTTAAGTGTTTGTCTTAAATCATTTAAGGAGACTTCTTTTTGAAATTTAATCTGAATTTCAGCTCCGCCTCTAAAGTCAACACCGTAATTTAATTTCGTTAAAATCAAAACTAGAGATCCCAATACGAGAATTGCCGATAATAATGAGGTAATTTTAAACTTTGAAGTAAAGTTATAACTGATATCTGATTTTATTAATTCAATCATTTTGTATTCCTTTTATAATTCTAAAATCTTATTAAATACTTAACTCTTGTCCCTCGACCTTATCCATATAAAGATCAAATAATAATTTAGAGACAAAATAAGATGTGTAAATTGTTGCTGCGATTCCTATCAGAAGAGTTATTGCGAAACCACGAATTGGTCCGGTTCCAAAATTCAAAAGACAAAGGCCAGCTAGCGCAGTTGTTATATTGGCATCAATTATAGTCCAAAAAGCATGTTGAAAGCCACCTTCAACGGCCTTGTAGTTTCCAACTCCTTTTCTAATTTCTTCTCGAATTCTTTCATAGATAATAATATTCGCATCAACTGCCATACCCACAGTCAAGGCGATTCCAGCAATTCCAGGAAGTGTCAATGTCGCTTCAAGACCTACTAATGCTGCCAAGATAAAGACAATATTTAATGAAAGAGTGGCGATCGCAATAGAACCTGAAATTCTATAATAAAAAAGAATAAAGATAAAGACAATGAAACTACCTATTAAGGATGCAAATTTGGCCTTTTTAATTGAATCTTGTCCTAAACTTGGACCAACAGTTCTCTGTTCAAGAAAATCAAGCTGAACTGGTAATGCTCCAGCTCTAAGGACTAAGGCCAAATCTCTCGCTTCTTTCATTATTTTATTGAAACCACCGCCACCAAGAGTGACCTGAGCACGACCACCACCAATTTTGGCTTGAATATTTGGTGCTGAGTAAACATTACCATCAAGAACGATTGCCATTCTTCTACCAATATTATCACCCGTTAATTTTTCAAATTTCTTTGCTCCAACTGATTTGAAGTCAAGAGAAACATAGGGTTCATTTTTCTGTTGATCGATTTGAACTCTTGCATCTTGAAGAGCATCGCCAGTCAAAGGTGGTTGTGATTGAACAAGATATGGAATTTTAGATTCTATTTGATTATTAAACTTGTTAATCTTTTTTTCAAAAGCAATTTCATAACCTTTTGGTAGATCTTTTTTAATATGTTCGTTTAATTTAACGAGATAATCTGAAAATCGATCACCATGCTTATAAGTAATTCCAGCTGTTTCTGCTTTAACAACCCATTCATTAATTGTAGAAATTCCGACAGTATCATTTACAAGTCTAAAAGTTAGTTTTGCAGTTTTACCAATTAAGGCCTTTGCTCTTTCAATGTCTTTTACTCCAGGTAATTGGACAATTATTCTATCATTACCTTGAGAAATAATTTCTGGTTCAGTGACGCCAAATTCATCGATTCTATTTCTAATAACTTCGATAGATTTTGATACAGACTGAGTTTCAATATTCGTTTTTGTAATTTTAGTTAAACCATAGGTAAGAGTAGTTCCAGACTCCGCTGTTAAACGAATAATACTAGGGAAATACTTTCTAATTGAAGTTTTTGCTTTTTCTACATCAGCAGCATTATCTAAGGTATAAGAATATTGTGGATCTTCAGGGTTTTGAATTATGGACTCACCAACTCTTCCAGTCATTCCATTGTCTTTAATCAGATAATCAATTTTTACTGCATATCCACTAATTTCATCTTTATATACTTTATTAAAGTCGATTCCTAAAATCATATAAAGCCCACCTTGAAGGTCTAGCCCTAAATTTATTTTAGACTTTACTGGATATTTTCCATCATCTTTAAATCCCATAAATGTGGGAAGGACGAAAATTATTGCCAAACTAACGACGGTTAAAAGAAAGGTAAATTTATACCACCAGCTACGTTTCATTCATATACTCCTAATATATTTAAATAATCATGTGAAATTATAAGGCATTAGCTCTTGAATACGCAATATAAGCTTTCAGATATAAAAAAATAGTTTTGATTTAGTTAAACAAGTTGCGTTAGGCATCTTGGTCTTTATTCTTCTTATCGGCCTTTAAAAGCTCTGGATCAAAATCGCCATGTCCATCAGGATCATTTTCTTCTTCTTGTTCCCTATTAGCGAGAGCAATATCATCTTCATCTGGAGTTATAAAAGATTCATCGCTTTGAACTTCTGGCATGGTTGGATATTCTCCATCATGAAGTTCTTTTGATTCAACACTTATTTTCGTTTCGCTTTCAGTCATGGGATCAACGGTGCTGGATTTCATTTCAGTCAGTAAATCATCTTTTGCTTTTTGAAACTCTCTAATACCCTTCCCTAAACCTTTTGCAAGTTCTGGCAGCTTTTTAGGTCCAATAAAAATTAAAGCAAATAAAAGAATGAGAACAACTTCCCCAGCACCTAAACCAAACATATGTTATTTTTTCCCTTCTTTAGAAGTCTCTTTAGCAAAAATCTTACTGGCCAATCCGCCTATCTGACTTCTTAGCACTTTAAATTTTATGCCCTCAGATACTTCTAAAGTAACAACTTTTTCAGTCATTCCAGTAATTGTTCCTAGAATACCAGATTTTGTATAGATTTCATCTCCCTTTCCAAGAGTAGTAAGCATCGCTTGCTCCTCTTGTAGTTTTTTCTTTTGAGGTCTAATCATGAGAAAGTAAAAAATACCAAATATCACAACAAATGGTAAAAACTGGGCCAGCCCTTGAGGTCCGTCGGTTTGGGTAGTTTGTGCGCTTGCACTTGAAATAAATAAATCGAACATTTTAATCCTTATAGCTATTTAGTTGAGAGGAGTTTAACTCCATCTATTTGAAGTAAAGTCTTTATAAAATTGTTTATAAAACTCGTCAAATGTTCCTTGTAAAATTGCCTCGCGCGCATTTCTTACCATTTCCATATAAAACCAAAGGTTATGGTAGGTTAGGATTTGCGCACCGAGGTATTCCCCTACATTAAATAAATGTCTAATGTACGCTCTTGAGTATTTCTGACTGAACGCACAATAACCTTCAGGATCCAATGGAAGTTTATCTTCTTTAAATTTCTCTTTTTTAACATTTATTGGGCCATATTTTGTAAAGGCCTGACCATTTCTAGCATTTCTAGTCGGTAGCACACAATCAAACATATCTAATCCACATTTAATTCCATAAAGGACATCAAGTGGTTTACCTACACCCATTAAGTACCTTGGCCTATCTTTTGGCATTGTATGAACAAAATCATCTAAGAATTCTTGCATTTCTTCATTTTTTTCACCAACAGAAAGACCTCCTAACGCCAGTCCAGGAAAGCCAATTGCATCTAAGCGCTCCATACATTCTGTTCTTAAATCCTTATGAAGACCACCTTGAATTATTCCAAAAAGGCTTTGATGGCCCTTTAGAGGATAGTCTTTACATCTTTGGGCCCATCTAAGAGTTAACTCCATACTTTCTCTTAAGCGATCTTTTGTCGCCGGTAAGGCGGGACATTCGTCGAAGCACATAACAATATCAGAACCCAAGGCCTTTTGAATTTCTAAGGATTTTTCAGGACCTATCATATGTCTAGAGCCATCAATATGTGATTGAAAAACCACCCCCTCTTCTGAGATTTTATTTAATGCAGAAAGTGAAAATACTTGAAAGCCACCGGAGTCAGTTAGTATTGGTCGATCCCAATTCATAAATCCATGAAGACCTCCACCAACTCTTTCTATTAATTCGTGACCTGGCCTTAAATATAAATGATAAGTATTTCCTAGAATAATTTGAGCATTCATTTCTTTAAGATCATCTTGGTCCATGCATTTAACCGAAGCTCTCGTTCCTACAGGCATAAAAATGGGTGTTTGGATATCTCCATGCATGGTGTGTATTATACCGGCGCGTGCTTTATTAGATTCTGCTTCACATTGATAAAATCTTGTCATTTTGTTCTCTTTAGTCTTACCGTAAAATTAACATCGCATCTCCGTAGGAGAAAAAACGATACTTTTTGTTAATGGCCTCTTGATATAATTCTAATGTTTTAACTCTCCCGATTAAGGCCGAAACTAACATCAATAAAGATGATTCAGGGAGGTGAAAATTTGTGATCATTCCTTTTATAGACTTAACTTCCTTGCCTGGATAAAGAAATATATTCGTTTCATCTACGCCTTCAACTCTTTGTTTAAATTCATTTCCGTTATAAATCGTTTCAAGAACTCTTAGGGATGTTGTGCCCACCGCAATCCTTTCATTCTTATTATTTAATTTTTCTAATTCTTCTTTTTCAACAAAGAACTTTTCGCTATGCATTATGTGGTTGCGTAAATCTTCCGTGTTAACAGGAGCGAATGTTCCCATGCCTACATGCAATGTGACATTTGCAGTAGCTATATTTTTTGATTTTAAATTATCCATGACTTCATTAGTAAAATGAAGCCCTGCGGTTGGTGCAGCCACAGATCCTGGAACCTTTGCATAAATAGTTTGATAATCATCTATATCTCGTTTATCTGATTCACCATTTCTTATATAAGGAGGAATAGGTATTTTTGCTATTTCATCTAAAACATTTTCAAAAGCAGTGCCTTCTAAATTAAATTGAAGCTGGAAAGTTCTATCTTTATTTATTTCAATAATTTTTCCACTTAATTGATTAGAAAAAATAAAGTCATCCCCAAGCTTTTTCTTTGCAGAGCTTTTAATTAAAACATTTTGAATGGACATGCCACCAAACGGGCCTAGAATAAAGACTTCACACTTTGCTCCTGTCGATTTTTGGCCTAAGAGTCGGCAGGGCAAAACCTTTGTTTGATTTCTTACAAGAAGTGAATTGTCAGGAAGATAATGGTGAAGATCTTTAAATTTTGCATGTTTTATCATATCCTTTTTTGCATTATAGACAAGGAGTCTACACTGATCTCGTTTTTCAGTAGGACGCATAGCAATTAACCTTTCCGGAAGGTCAAAATGATATGAGGAGAGTTTTAAATCCTCGGGAATATGAACAGGTCTATTTTCTTGTGTCATAAAATCTTAAATGCTAAATTTATAAGGTATTTAACATAAAAATAGGAAAATGATGTACAAAAAATACCTTTTTCAGCTCATCTTGATCTCTATATTACCATTTACTTTGATGGCAATAGAGAATGCCCCATCCGATGAAGAGAGAATGCATCAGGAGCTTAATTTTCTATTAGAAAAATCTAAATCCATCGACACAAATATACCAAAGCACTTAGAGGCCTATCGGTTTAAATTAACAAAAAAGGGTCTTAATAAAAATACCGAACAAAAAGACGGTTCAACTGAAGAAGATAGTGTCAATCTAAGTTTATCTTCAGTACAAAAAGAAGACCCGGCAAGTCAGCTCCAAAAAGCGGTAGAGGAGATGGACCAAAAACAACTTTTAGAGTTTAAATCTAATGATCAAATATATAAAAGAACGAGATCAAGAGGGCGTTAAAGAACGTCGCTATTTGCCAATTTTCGCTTAAAAGTGATGATTTCAAAATACATTTTAAAGTCAGATTTAAAGCTCCATGCAGGATACTTAAAAGTTGCAGGCATATTATGTTCTATAAAAAAATGAGAAATCCAAGGAAATAAGTATCCTACAAAAATCCCAAGAGGAATATACAAAGGGTTGAATTTTACAATTGCTAGAACTAAAGCGACTAAACCTAAAGACGTTCCTAGGCAATGAAAAAGCTTAGTCATGGGTTTTTTATGCTCAAGCAGGTAAAAAGCGTAGAATTCATCAAAATTAATAAAATCAGAGGTTTTAACTTCAGTTGGCATAATCACTCCCTTACGGACTATTTAGCGTTAAATTACACATAAGGTCAAGTTAAGACCAAAATTGAGTAAATTTCTTCTATGATTTCAAATGTATATCTTCTACTATCAATTTATGAAAATATTTCTATCTCTTTTCATTGTCTTTTTAATAACCTCATCGGCTTGCTATGCCAAATCAGCATTTTCAATTTCTTTTGGCCCTGTAAATATCGGTAATTCAAGAATTCCTCTCAACCTCTCTGATTTCATAATCTCTGTGAGTAAAAATAATAAAAACCTAAAAGCAATCTTTGTAAAGGATTCGGTTCAATGGATTCGAACCGAGGATAACTTACTCATTCCGCGTGCCAGGCTAGGACTTATTTTTTCAGAAATCACGAAAAATTTCCATATTAGGCATCATGAAGAAACCATCATTCCTCAGCTTAGAAAAAATCAGTATTATACTGAAGTATTTGTAAACCTCTTTAACCCGTCTTCAATTGAAATAAAAAATGACCAAGAAGTATATTCAATAGTTTCAGTAACAGCGGCCCCAGTGCTTAAAGGTAAAAAGTCGCACCTAATAGATTACTCCTGCTCACGCAACCAAATTAAAATTGCAGGGTTAGATGACCAATATATTAGCCTTGGCTGTCGCATGGAAAGACGTGGAAAATATGGAAAGGAGCGCCCTAGGCTTTCTGTCACCTGGACTACTTCAAACTACTCTTTAAAAGATGGAACCCCTCCTCCCTATACTAGTTTCTTTAATACCAATCACCCGGTTAACCTAAAATTAGTGGATAAAAATGGCAACGAGAGAGATGTGACAATTTCCGCCAGGGTTCCTAAAAGGCTCCACCGATTAAAAATAGCCTATGGAGTTGGTCCCTATACATTCTCTTCAAGCTTTGAAGACGATAAGGTTGATAATATCGCGCCAGCTGTGATGCTTTATGGCAAGTATGATTTTAGCAATTCAATCTCGGCACGCTTTTTTGACGCTCTGGTCCATAACGGGTCCACATTTAATAATTCAGGTGCCTATTTTGCTTATCATCTGGCGGATGCCATGGATGGCCGCTTTTCCTTTATTCCCCTTCTTGGGATACAGGGCCTCTATTTTAAACACCAAAATGCACCTAAAGCAGATAATAACCTTATCTATCCCCAAGGCTTTGAAATGGTGTTTCGACATGCTTTTGGTATTGAGAACTACCTTGTGGTTTATGGCATGTTCTTCTCCACAGATAAATCACAAGATTATACAAATACTTGGGTTAGATGGGGTAAAAACTACTTCTGGGAGCTCAATTACATCAATTGGGGTCAGGGCGATTACAAAACCCAAATGTTTGGCCTCTCGATCGGTTTCTTACTAGGTCAATTTTTCTAAGCCTATTGCAATTCTATGCATCATTTCCTAAGATTAATCCATGAAAAATTCTAGATATCTACTTCTAATTGTCTCCATTTTATTTCTTAGTTCTTGCGGACTTAATAATCAAGGTAAAGAAGAAGTTACCCTAGCAACCAAACCTCAGCAAGGGCCACAACAAAACCAACCCTGTCTTGAAAAAGGTACTAAAGAATCTTTAGAATTAGTTTCTTGGAATATTGAACATTTTCCAAAAGCTGGAAATGAAACTTTAATAGAAGTTGAAAAAACAATCTTACAAATGGATATGGATCTTATAGCTGTTCAAGAAATCAGTAAACCTAAGCAATTTGATTTTCTGATGGATAAATTACATGATTATCAAGGTGTTTATGGCGAGAATAAATATATTCGGCTAGGTTTTATTTATAATATAAATGAATTAGAAGTTGTTGAAGAAGCAGTGGAATTATTTAAGACACAGACTCGTGAATTTCCAAGATCGCCTCTAGTTATGAAATTTAAACATATTTCAACCGGTGAAGTCTTTACTGCAATCAATATGCACTTAAAATGCTGTAGCGGAACGACTAATATACAACGAAGAAAAGATGCTATGAAGATTTTGAAAAATCACATCGACATAAATATGAGTGGTGAATCTGTTGTTATACTTGGTGATTTTAATGAACCCATCACAATTCTTAATGAAGACAAAAATATATATTATCAGTTTCAAATCGATCCTAATTACTTCATGAGTACCGAGGTGTTATTAAACGATCCTGACTCATGGTCTTATCCTAAATGGCCTAGTCATTTAGACCAAATCATTATTTCAGGAAATTTACTGAAACAAAAGCAAGTAACAGATTCTATGCAAATTGATCGTTGCGACTCAACCTATATAGAAAAAATAAGTGATCATCGTCCAGTCTATATCAAGTTAGAAGCTAATTAGAATTTCTTCAATCTATTTAATGACATCTAAGAGTTTTTTATAATACTTCTTTTTGAGATTATAAATATACTCACTTTCTTCATCTGTTAAAGACTTGTCTGATTGCTGTAAGCTGGTCTCGATACCGCTTTGTTTCACTTCACGGGTTACCATGAGCTTATAATCTTTATTCTTCCCTATTCCAGACAAGGGATGACTTAATGGAAAAAATGGTTTTATGTTGAGTGCCATAGTCAACTATTCTAACACAGGTTTAAGACCCTGATTTTACTTAGTTTTAATTAGCTTTCAGACTGTGGATAAGGGGCCACTGGTCCGATTCCAAGCTTTGATAGAAAGAAGCTTATTTGCTCAAAATAGACATCTAAGATCTCTTTTACGGCGATAAACATGGCATAATTAGAGACTAATCCGCCTAGGGTTTTAACTATGAAGTCAAGCAGTTCGAGTAAGGGGTCTAGTCCTAATTTCTTAATACATAGGTCTAAAACGCCAAAGACCTCTTCAACATCTTGACCGTTATTAGTGACAGCGTAGAGAGGATTAGGGTTTTTATTTTTAGCTTTTTGTTTTTTTACTACTGACATAAATTCTCCTTAGACTCTCCACTCTTCGATAATATTGACCAATTGATTAAATTGAATTTGCAGATTCTTGAAATCTTTTGAATTATAATCATAAACAGACTTTTTTGCGGCATGACTTTTAACTAGAGATGCACGGTTATAGAAAGGTTCAACGACAGGTACAGTTTTTAAATCTTCTTTGAGATCTTTTACGATACTTTTTAAATCTGACCCTTCTTGCTTTCTTCTGGCATCAACAAGATTTGGGATATGTGCCAAGACTGATGGAGCTGCTGCTACACCCATGTCTTCGATATCTAGAAGTACTTCATGAAGATGACTTAATCCTTTTTTAGAAAATTCATCTGGTCTAAAGGGAACCATTAAACCTTCTGCTGCACATAAAATATTTACAACTAATAATCCAAGAGTAGGAGGACTATCAATAATGATATAATCATAACTTTCTAGGATTTTAGATTTTTCTAAGAATCGTTTAAGAACTAAAGGTCTAGGAGAATTTATTCCGGCCACTGATAATTCGAATCCTGATAGCTCTTGTCCAGCAGGTATAATGTCAATGTCCCCCTTGATAACTACATCTAACCAATTTGATTCTGTATGTAAGGTCTTAAGTTCTTTCACAGAATTAATTAATAGTTGAAAGATATGGGGAGCTTCAGAATTGGTTGAATCGATATTAAACAATAATGATAAATTTGATTGAGGATCCATGTCGATACAAAGAACTTTATGACCGACATTTTTAAGAGCGTGTGCAGTATTAAAACTCAATGTCGTTTTACCTACTCCACCTTTTTGATTCAAGAATGTTATAACTTTTGCCTGTTTCTTTACCTGACCAAAAACGTTCTCTTTGTCAGAACTATTTCTCTGCTTAAAAAACATACCCATGATATTCCCCTTCCATAGTAGTGGCTCAATTTAAGGAAATATTAGCATGTAAATTTTATTCCGTATAGTTTGCGTCTGTTACCGGAAGGACACATCTGAAACCTACGTCAACTCTCGTATTTGTGGCCGGCGATGCTGTTATATCTATGGCCCCTAATGTCGTAGATTGGATTTGATCAATACCTGAAAGCCTTCCTATTAGCTCAACTCCACAAGTACCAGCATTGACCACTGCAATAATTGAAGAGGCCAAATCTCCAGTTCCATCTTGTAGGATATCAATTAATACCACATCATCATCTGTAGGAAGAATACCAGCTGTAAAAGTACAGGCGGTAGCTCCAGCTGCTTGGATCTGAAATGTTATATTAGGTGCTAAAGTATTTCTGGCCTTAATAGAAACATCTCCTATGGTTATATACCCATATGAATCATTACTAAAAGGCAAGAATTCAAAGCTATTTGTGCCAGCTTCTTGACCATTTAAATATGAACCACCAGTTGCCATGGCCCCAACTCCAGTTTGAGAGGCAAATAGGAAATGAGAATTAATAGTCATAGCATCGTCATGAAGTTTTTGTGCAGTTATTCCTGATGAAGGTCCAATCTCAAACATATACGGTGAAACGAAGTCTCCGATTTGAGTTACCGCATCAAATGGATTTAAAATAGGGTAATTTGTATGGGCCGGTAATCCAATTGGCACGAACCAACGACCAGCATTATATCTTTCAGCATCGATTAACCATTTGTCTAAAAATGAATCACAGAATCCATCTGAATTGGTATCTCGACAAGGACCGACATCTCCATCCATTTTAAATGTAGTATAATTACTTAGACTTGTTCCGTTCTTGGTTAGACCAACAGTTGAATCACAGGTAGAAAGCCCAACCGTACCGTCATCACAGTCGATTCTGGCCGTTACCCATTCTTTTACATTTCCAACTACATCTTGAACATCAAAACGACTAACACAAAGGTCAGTGTAGTTTGATCCTGTGATTATTGATCTAATATTCGAAGATGCTGTTCCAGGTATAGAATACATTGTATTTGTATCAGGCACATTAGTATCAGAAAAATTTCCTGCTAATCCTGATGCATTTGAAGAATTACATTTTGGTGATGAGTTAATTGATAGTCCAGTTTCTAATATCGAGACTTGGCTATCAGTATTAACTTTATAATCCCACTGCGAGTATGCCATTTGTTCAACTTTGGAAGGTAATTTCCTCATGATAGTTGCACCAATGGCATAGCCCATAATATTATTTACAGGTGTAGCAGCTCCACATAAAGATGTGGCAATATTTTGAGTAAGTCTTACCAGAGGTGGATTTTCTGGTGTAGTATGAGATATTACTTCGATTCCAGCTAAGAGGTTCCAATTAGAAGTCCCAGCACCAGCAGATTTAAAGCAAAGTCCAGATCCTCTATCATAAAATCTGTCATTTATAGATGTAGATATAACAGCTTTTAAAGGTTCAGGTGTCCATGCCCCTCCATCCGCTACACATGTCGCTAATGTAACTTGAGGAGGGTTTGCCTCACCAGTACAATACCCGCCATTTGGATTTCCATCAGATACACAATCTCCATATGGAGTATCACAAGCTGGAGAACGCGTAAAATTACAACCGGCTTCAAAACGTTCAACAATCAAATCTTGGCCAATATCATAATATCCATCTGAAGCAGCTAATGTACTATCCCCAGGGCCTACGTAAGGACATCGAAAATTATTTGAGGCTTCAATTCCTGTCGAGTTCATCGTGTTACACATGGACTGATTTATCATCCATCTATGGGCAAAGGACATATTTTTGGGGGGAATCATGATTCTAACTTCTTTAAAGGCCTCACTTGTTCCAGTACTTATATTATTAATGACTGGTCTCACTTCATAGAAGTAAACTGTCTTAAGAACTGGACCAACCCATGAGTTTTCAGCATTATCTGTGTAGTTATAAGTTGAAACCCCTACTACCGTTTTATTGATTGGATTTTTATAATCAAATTGAGTATTAGGTAATCTTCTAAAGATATTGTATCCAGTTAAGGTACCAGCGCCAGAGATAGTAAAAGGCTTCCATTCTAAAAAGGCAGACCCTGTGGACTTGTAAATTTCCCAGTCTGTAACTAATAAAGGAGGAGAAGCATCCATATCTCTTGATCGCCAGCATGTGTTATTACTTCTATCCCAATAGAAATGATTTTCTTTTGTTGGCACTAAAATCCCTATGGGAGTGCCATCTCCAATACAAGAGCCATAACCAGAAGCTTGGTCACAAGCTGGTTCAAATTCAGTTGGAGTTATATTACAATAGACTTCATCAGGTAAGGCCAAACCTTTTAACGGCTTCCAATCTGTATTGGTCAATCCATCAGCATAAAAACAATTTTTTGTTGCTGTATTATAATAAACATTAAACATTTTATCAGGCACTACTGCATTTAAAGGATCAGTTGTTCCAGAACAAGACTTTCCACCATCACAATTGGCCCTATTATAAGTACAGGCCTCAGTCATATCTAAAACAGCACCGACTGAATTTACTTTTGCTCCTAAGGCCCTGATATTTTCCCAACCATTATGAAGTGCTGACACTGGATTTACAATAACATCAAAAGTTACAGTTAATGGCGGCACTCCAAGTGTCAAAGCTGGAGTCACATCAGTAATTTGAAATGAGATGGTTGATGATCCAGCAAGTAAAGCGGCCGGTGTTATGGCGATTTTAAACTTTTTTAAGTCTTCACTTGCAGTACTCCCAAAGGTAATTCCAGGAGTTACCGGAAGATCGTCATAGAAAATTTGAATTTGACTTATAGGAACTAAAGTCATGTTTGAGCTTGTTAAAGATCCGGGGATAATTTGTAATTGCTGTACATCTTCTGTCGTGTCTCCACCGCCTTCGTCTACTTTTATATTTTCTATAATTATTGAATCTTTTTCATTCACATATTGATCGGCAATATGCGACTCAACAATCTGCCAATCGGTATCTACAAGAGGTGGAATGCTATCAATATCAATAGACTTATAACAAACTGCGCGTGAACTATCATAATAATAAATATCTGCTTTATTTGGCAGTATATTTCCAACTGGTGTTGTTGCACCAGAACATCCAAGTATTCCACATTCAGGAGCTTCATTAAAATCAGAAAACTGACATATGACTGGAATGTCATTGACAGGAGTCATATTAATATTGATTCGCCCATTTTCTGAGACGCCAGGAGCGAAAGTAACTTTATAGTCTATATAATCTATTCCACCATTTCCGCCATTTAGGGTGGCAGCAACTTGAGTGATTTGCACTTGTGCAGGGCCGATAGTTGACGCTGTAATGATTTGACCTGCATAAGGGTGAGCATTCCAAACCGCCACTATATCAGCAGCCGTTGTTGGAGTTGCATTAGGAGCAACTAGAATCCTTACATTTAAATTTGTTGGTGGAACTGCAATAGTTCCCGATTGCTCAAAGTAAATTAATGGTTGTGAAGGAGTCACCCCGAAAGTTTCAATAATTTCGATTGTAATATTTTTCAAAGCACCACCATTGATGTTTCCATCAAAGTTTGCAGTATAAATGACTTGGTTTATTAAGACTGCTGCGGCGGTATGAAGATCATTATCATTAATATTTCCATCATTTGGAACATAGACACATTCTAAATCAGTAGGACCTATTGAACCTGCTAAATTTAAGCAAGATGTAAGAGCTCCGTTTGCAGGAAGTGTGATAATCTCATAAGTAGGAGTAACAACGGAGTCAACATCTACAGCAGGTTCAATATTAAAAGTATAGGGTAAAGGAAATGCTGTTGGACTTTCTGCAAGGTCCAAACCAGTACCTATATCAATGGCATTTTGATAAACAGGTAAAGGTAAATCATCAACAGGTGTAATTGTAAAATCGACTTGCTGTACATTTGAGAATTGTCCATTATCTATGAAATAATCGAAACTCCCAGGAGCTTGGGCAATATTATAATCAATGAGACCTACTACATCTACTTCACAGACACCTAAAGGACAAGAGCACGTATTTCGAAGTTGAATATTTGAAGTCAGAGCAGAAACAGTACAACTCGTTGCAAGATCACCTTCTGCATCACTATGGCCCAGAGTAATTGTCGTAACCACATCTTCTACGATAATTTGCGCAGGTGTAAAGGCCAAAGGCGGATCATTAACAGCGGCAATGCTGATACTAATGACACCTTCATTGATTGAAAAATCGGTCCCATCAAAAACTCTATAGGTTATTTGATCATATGCATCTGTTCCGCCACTAAGATTAGTTGTCGGCAAAATCGCCGCAGCACCTGGCGTATTAACTGAAGCTTGAAAAAGAGCACTAGCGTAATTATCAGCATTCAGGGCAGTCACAACATCCGACACGGTATGGGCATTATATGTATTAGGTAAAACCACTTCAGGATCTGTTTCGATAGTTACAGTGACAGCAGATCCTAAAACATCAATTACAACACTGTCTTCTCCAGGTTCTAAGTTAACACCCCCAGACCTTGTGATAGGGTTTTCAACTATTGTAATGGAGATATTATTTCCATATGTTCCTTCTGCGTGGGCAGTTAAATCCATGCCCGCCACAGAAATTGCAGTAGCAGCTAAACCTGTTCCGTTCACATCACCATTAATAGGTGTATAAGTACAAGTTCGATCTGTTAGACCCGTACTTCCAAATTTATCCATGCAATCTGTTAAGGTTCCCTTGACCGGATCATCAATAACTATTGAATAATCAAAAAATCCAGCAAAGAGATTGTCTTCAATATCTCTTGATAAATTAACCGTAAATAAGATTGGTACAGGTGTTCCTGTTAAAGACTCAAAAAAAGAAATAGTTTGACTTACTGGTATAGGAGCATCATTAATTGAGATCACCCTCAAAGT
>JABGXW010000085.1 GCA_018675575.1 Bacteriovoracaceae bacterium
AAAGTTCGAAGGGAAAAGAAACGATTAACATTGGAGATGAGAAAAAAATACAATAATAGTTCGAGTATGGTTATGCTGTGTTAGGACATAAAAGAGCGTGGTTGTCCCACATGTGCTGAAGACTTACATATTTAAGATTAGCAGGGATAGATGAGAAAGGAGCGACTGATGGATTGAGCTTTCTTTCAAAAAGTGAGGGAAACACTTCATCCATTCTCAAAAATAGATGCTTGTAAGGGGTCGATATTATAGCTGTCGAGTTTCGTGAACTTGTCATTTTATAGTAAATATGTCATAATCACGACATGGGTAATATAAGGAATATTCTACAAAACGATACTGTTATAAGCCTTGAAGATGGGGTCAACCTTTTGGGCAATGATAAAGCAGTTTATCGTTTGGTCGAAAAAGGGGAATTGAAGAAAGTAGAACCTAATGGTCTGGGCTATTTTACTCTTCCAACTACTGAAGAGGGGACAGCACACTTTGCAATTATAAAAAAGTATTATCCTCAATGTGTTATTTCTGGGAAAACAGCTTTATCTCTTTATGGATTAGGTCTCGATTACATTAGTGAGATAGATGTAGATATTTCTAATGAGACAAATCTATCAAATGAGTTGTTAAATGTTCATAGAGTAGTGAGTTCGAAAATTAATAATGTAATTGAAAGATGTTTTGAAAATAGGGGAGTTCCTTTTAATGTTAGAATATATTCACCGGAAAGATGTTTATTTGAAGCTTACAAATACTGTAAGGGTCTAGATTCATATTTTTTTTGTTTAAAAGAGTATAGAGAAAAATACTTAAATCAAACTAACCCTGGGGATCAGTATAATGCAATTTTAAAAATTAATAAAAAAATTGGAAGAGAAGTTATTGATCTTCTTATGATGGGTAATTAATATGACTCTTAATCGTAAATTTGATAAGTGGAAAGTTCAGAATAATCAACATGGTAGACAAGCATTTTCGAGATTTGTAATGCTTAAATTTTTAGATGGACTACAAGATACCTCAAATGACTTCGTCTTTAAAGGAGGTAATCTTCTTTGGCATTACATTAAAACTCCAAGAGAAACAATTGACTTGGATCTCTCTACAATAAATTTGAATTCTCACATCGAGGTTAAAGGACTTATCGAGAAATCTTTTGAAAAGCATGATGAGATCAACTTTTCTATTAAAGAGTTTAAAGAACTTGGCGATGTCGATGAATTAGGGGCCGCTATCATAATCTCTTTTTTAACAGCAACTGGTCAAAAGAATCAATTCTCTATTGATATTGTGTACGCACTCCCTACAGACATTGTTAAAGTGAAATCAACGTTAGATGGTGAAGTTCGGTTCGCTGCAAGCATTGAAAATATAGTATGTGACAAGCTCTCAGCGTCTCATCAGTTTAAAAGTGGAAATACACGAATGAAAGACTTTGATGATCTTTGGAGGATTGTAAAGTCTAATATTTCAATAGACACAAAAAAATTCAATAATCTTTTACTAGAAAGAAAAATTACTGGTCAACTAGAATTAGAATGGATTGAGTTTCTGGAAGAAAGTTGGAAAAGACATGTTAAGCCTTACAAAGATGTACCGAAAAAATTAAGTATTGTATTTAAAGATATAAACGATTGGCTTAATGGACTGTAGATCAAAAATAGTTTAATCTAAGCCTGCTCTTACACACTACACTTAAAGATAGTGCTGATGTTTAAGGAATCTTTCGAGGTCGGTGGCTATTTTGGCTACGGCTAGTTTTTCTCATGAATAAAATCATGAAGTTATAAAACTAGCGGCACCTCCACCAAACAAAAGTATTTAGTATTACTTTGCATACCCACACATACATAAAACTACCAAGATAAAGCATATACTTTCTCAACGAGATTTTCTAAAGTTAATTTACCATTTAAATCTATCTTCATAAATTCACAAAATTCTTTATAAAATTCTAATTTGGACATTCCGTTGTCTCGAAGAAACTTCATACTCTGAGAATGATTACTTTTAGAGAGCTTGACTCCGTTTTTATCTTTCAATAATTGATGAAAAATGAATTCGACACTTTCAAACTCTTTGTAAGATAGATTGCTGGCCAAAAATTTTTGTAACTCTGTGGATTCTTCTAAATCATAACCCCTTATGATGAGATTGATTCCTAGTTCTTTGTCATCAACAAGACTGGCAAGTTGGTATGAAGGACAATTTTCTCTGGTCCATACTACAAAATCATTAATATTATCCTTTCCTTTAATCTTGATACAATTTTCTTTTGCTTTAAATTGAAGGAGTTTGTCATAACAAAATCCCGGATAACAATTATAGTAATTTTCCAAGTCTTTCCTGGAGCATTCACATACAAATGTCTGGGTAAGCTTTTGTAAATAATCATGATAAAGGAAATGTCGGTTTTTACTTGTATAATTGCTTTGAAAATCATGACATGAGACGGGACCCGAATCCCAATCTAGTCCAAGATAGTCCAATGTATCAAATATATCTTGTACAAACTCAATTCTACTTCTTGAAAGGTCGTAGTCATCGACCCTCAAATGGATACTTCCGTTTCGAGATTTCGTAATGAGGTATGTCAAAAGAAAGTTAAACCCATTCCCTTTGTGCAATAGGCCTGAAGGCGTAGGAGCGAAACGAGACTTAGGTTTGTTGCGATGCGTAGGGCTCATGATTTGTCGTTAGTTTTTATTTACTGTACAATAAACCTTATTTGATAATCTTCTATGAGGATAGCATTATTAGTAAATGGCCGTACATTCTATCTCTTTTTCTATTAATGACAGGTTGCTCAGGTAATTCTCCATGTGATTTTCAAGTAGAGTCTTTTCGAAAATACTTAATTATAACTATTACTAATACCTCTCCTAAAAATGCTTTTGTTAGCGCGCAGGGTCAGTCTGTCGCAATTGCAGTAAAAAAGAAAATGGGCTCTTGGACTTATGACTTGAATAATTTGACATCCATTTCTGGTAAAAAAAAGATACTTCCTGGTGAGGTTATTAAATTCAGAAAATTTATCTCAAAATATGACAAGCAATATAAATATAAACTAGAATTAGTATGTAATAATAAAAAAATAGAATCTGAAGAATTTAAATTATCGGAGTAGCATTGCGAATCATATCCATTAACTTGATTTTACTTTTATGTTTTCCCCTAGTAGCCGATCACCACCAAATAAATAAAACCCCTAAGAAATCTTCCAAAGTAAAAGTCTCAGTCACTGAAGTGTCTAAAAATATACATATGCTTTCGACCCGAGGAGGAAACATAGGTATGAGTACTGGGAGCGATGGAATTTTATTAATTGATTCTCAATTTTTAAATATTAATAAAAAGATAAGAGCAAAAATTAGAAAAATAGCAAAAGGACCAATAAAGTTTTTGATTAATACCCATTTCCACGGAGGTCATACAGGAAGCAATGCTAAACTTGGTAAAAAATCAATTATTGTTGCCCACGAAAATGTTAAAAAAAGACTGTCTGAAGATCAACTTTTAAAACTTTCCCAGAAAACAGCAAAGAAGCAATCTAAGTCTAGAATACCAACAGTTACCTTTAGAGATGCGATTAAAATTCATTTCAATGATCAAGAAATTGAAATTTTACATTTTGCAAAAGGGCATACCGATGGAGATTCTATCGTTTTATTTCACGGCTCACAAGTTGCTCATCTTGGAGATCATTTTTTTGCCGGTAAATTTCCTTTTATTGATATGAACGCTGGAGGAGATGTTCTTCAGTACCACCGAAACGTAAAGGATATATTAAAAATAATTCCCCCCCATTATAAAATTATCCCAGGTCATGGTCCATTATCAAGCCACGCCGACTATATTTTTTATGAGCAAATGATTTCTGACAGCATAGAGCATATAAAGGATGAAAAAAATATTGGAACAGATATAGGTAAAATAACCTTGGCAAAAGTTATCACTAAGTTTAAAGGTGTAGATAAAGGCCTTGTTAGTGAAAAATTTTGGATTAAGTTAATTATGGATTCATTATGAGTCAATTAAAGCTTGAGACATTTCCCATGGGAAGCTTTGCTTGTAATTGTTCCCTTGTCTATGATGATATCTCAAAAGAGGCAATAATAGTTGATCCAGGTAATGACCTTAATGGTATTCTTACAAAAGTTCAGGAAAGAAAATTAGATGTAAAATATTTGCTCCATACACATGCCCATTTTGACCATATTGGTTGTGCTAAATGTTTAAAGGATGAACTGGGGTCAAAAATTTTACTTCATAGAGAAGATGAAAATCTTTACAAGGCATTAAACCAACAGGCTAGTATGTTCAACCAACCTCCGGCTGAGGTTGGTACTATTGATCAATATTTGGAAGATGAAATGGAGTTCAGCTTAAACAATCAAAACTTGAAAGATTTTATTAAAACAATCTTCACACCTGGTCATACAGAAGGTTCTTGCTGTTTTTACAGTGAAATATTCTCTGAACCCATTTTGTTTAGCGGTGATACTTTATTTCAAAACTCAATAGGAAGAACAGACTTGCCCGGTGGAGACTTCGATACTATAAAAAACTCAATCAAAAAAAGGCTGTATCAACTTCCTTCCGAAACAAAAGTTATTACAGGTCATGGACCAAGTACTTTTATTCATCATGAAAGGAAATTTAATCCCTTCGTATCGGCTTAAATCGATCTAATTTAAAAAGTAAGACCAGTGACCCCATCAGTAGCAATGGTGCAAGTAAGAATGCCTGTTGTATACCATAGGTTTCAGCTAACAATCCAAATAAAGAATGAATGAGAACTAGCATAACTGAAATCCAGGTAAAAACTGATCCTGTCATGAATTCAATTCCTTTCGGAAATTTTTTATTAAGCCAATCCATGCCTACAGGAAAGAAAAATGACATTGATAATCCAGTTAAACATAAAAATAATGGATGAAAAGAAAGTCCTAATAAGGAAAATGTAAGAGATAGAATAAGCGAGGTCAGCATAGCTTTAAATGAAGAAATTGAACTTGAAACAAAAACAAATGATATCCGGCCAAGAAACAGAAATGCAAAAAATAAACTTAAATAATATTGTGCTTGTTGATTTTCAAAAGAGTGTAGCTGCCTTAAAAAAAGTACAAGTCTACTGGAGATTAAGATTTCACTTGAGACGTAGAAGCCAAACATTAACCCGAATATGATTCTATAGGGATAATGTATTGGTGCAATTAACTCTTTGCTAATTTTTTCTTTTATATTTGAACTTTTTAATACACTCAAAGAGTAGAAAAACGGAAACATAGGAATAATCGCTAATACTAGGAAAAATAGCTGCCATTTCTGGTTATTATCAATCCAGAGGCTAAAAAGTAGTGGGGCAAGTAAGGATCCAAATCCATAGATTGCATGTAATCCTGCATATCCTTTTCTTCTTAAATCTTCAGAAGAACCTTCTGATATTAGAATATTCATTGAAATGGCAATTAGTGAAATTCCACTACCTAGAAAAATAGAACATGCTAATAAATAGATGAAAGATAAGTTAAATTGGGGAATAGCATAGTAGCTTATTGATCCTAAGAACATAATAAGACTTCCTAGGCTTATAGATTGAATAACACCGATTGCCTTAAGCCAATATTTACTTGTAGCACTTGTCAATAATCCCATTAAAGTACTCAAGGAAAAAATTAATGAACCATAATTAAGACTTACCTCAAAATGCTTTAATATATTCGGATAAACTGGCCCTCTAGAATTATCAATCATGGCAACACTTAATAAGCTAGCATAACTCAATATAATAAAAGGCCAATATATGTTCTTATTCACGAGACTAATATACATGGAATATCTGGTTTTAAAATAGTGAATGTTCAATCATTGAGAATTGCTCTGGGCTATCTTTGTATATTTCTGGAATAACACCCATTTCATGATGAATTTGATTTTCTTCTGTCATCATTTTTCTAAACAGACTAGGCTTCACACCATAAGTAAGCTTGAATAATCTTGAGAAATGGGCCGAGCTTGTAAATCCACAGGAAAAGGCGACGTCTGTTAAAGAAAAGGTCTTATTCGCTACTAGAGAAGCGGCGGCGGCCATAACTCTTTGGGTCCACAACCACTTGATGGGTGTTATCTTTAATTCTTTTTTGAAAAGTCTGCATAAATAAAATGTTGAAACTCCCGAGACCTTCGCCATATCTTTTAATGTGATTTCTGAGGCCAAGTTAAGTAAAACAAAGTTGTTAATTTTTCTGATAATAGGATTTTTATTCTTAAAATTAGGCAATACGATTGTCCATTCCATGGCGCCCTCCTGGCTTCGTAAGGTGAATTTTTAAATTGAATAAATTGAGATAACGTACAGAAAATTTGTTTTTGATAAAGCTTAAAAGCTAAAATCATGGTGAGTTTAACGCAGCGCGAGAGAATTGTCAAATAAAAGTTTATAATATTGTAAGTGGTCAATTTTAATAAAGTTTTAGATCGAAAATACGCTAGAATGACCACGCCTTAGGATCTCTAGGACATTTCAAGGAGCAGTTATGAAATCATATAACACAAAAAGAAAACAGTATAATCTCTTGGAAATAACATTTTTAATGGCGCTAGCGACTATGTCTGCAACGACATTGAATTTTTACTATTACGATACCATCGATTTAAAGTTAAAAAAACTTAAAATAGCTTCGAATGTTTTGGCCAAACATAAAAAATGTAATTTAGAGGAGATAAAATGACATTCTCCAATTTGTTACTCATATTTCTTAGATTATTTTTATTAGCAGAAATCATTTGTTTTGGAATAATTATTCCAAAATTTATTAATTTGGAAAATAGAATTTCTTTTACTTATCAAAATGTTCTTATTAATATTAACAAGACAACTTCAAAGAGCTTAACAAAAGTAAATCAAGAACTTAAGTATGATTTACTCAGAGTTAAAAGAATAAAGGCCAATAAATTACTTTAGGTATTCATTCAAAATAATAATGGCCTTTTGAATTTCATCGGAATCATTATACACGTTTGGCGATAGTCTGAGCAATGTTTCTCCATTCATAGATGGAGAAGAAATGGAAAGTTTACCTTTCGCAAATAAATCAACAGCAATTTTGTAACCCATATCTGAATATTTATCAGAAAGTTTGTAGCTGAGCAGAGGGCTTTTTTCTATTTGTGATGAGATTAGCTTCAATTCAGAGTTGTTGGAAAGTCCTGTTATCAGCTCTTGTCGTAAAGATTTTCGAAGATCATATATTTTTTTTGCGGAGTTTTCTTTCCACCAATTCATCAACTTACTAATGGCCATAAATGGGGCAAAATCAATTGTACCCTTTAGGTAATAATTCTTAGCTGTTCCGCAAAGTTTAAAGTCATCTAGATGGACAGCATTATTATAATTAGGCCAGCCTATAAATAAGGTATGATTGTGAACCGTATTCTTTGGATTGATCCACCCAAATCCCATACCAGGCATACCCATTAACCATTTGTGTAGATTTCCTCCATAAAAATTTACAGAACTTATGGTAGAAAAGTTAATATCAAAAGCTCCAATTGCATGGGCACCATCTACTACCGAAATAGCTCCCTTTTTTTTCAATATACAAGAGATCTTTTCAATGGGTAGAATATAACCATTAGTAGTAAGCACATGGCTCATAATAAATAAGGAGCCACGAGGCACTTCTAGATTAAAAATATCTTGTAGAATTTTAGAATTGATAGTCCTTTCTGGAGAAGGTTCATCTTTGAAATATTGAGAAATATTTATTGAATGAAGTTTTCTTTTTTCTTTTTGAGCTCGATATTTACATATGTTTACAGTCGCACCATACTCTAAATCAAAAGCAAATATCTCTGCTTTATCATCTAATTTTGTACCTAAGATAAAGTGATTAAGTGCTTCTGTGACATTATGACAAAAGAAGAGATCTTCTGCTTGGATGTTAATAAACTGTGAGAAGTTAACATGAGATTGATACAGTGATTCTGGAAAAAGAATATGCATTTCAGTGGGGTTTGTATAAGTTATTTTCCTTAGACGATCAACTTCTTCAATGAGTTCTATTGGAGGTCTTGATTGAGTACCAGAATTTAAATAAATTATACTTAGATCATCATTAAATAAATTCTTCATTTCTCTATCCTGTAATAAATTATTGTCATTATTGTATACTTGGCCCTTATAAAAACCAATGTAAGTTATTGAACTTTTAATGATACCCAAGCATTCGATAATATGAGTTATGGATAAAAAAACTCTTATAAATGCAGAAAATGAACTAAAAGACTTTCTTGAAAGGCATACACACTTAGCTGAACTTCAAGAGGAAATCGAGAAACTTAAGCAGAGCTGTGGTGACGACCCGTTACAAAGTACAGTGATGATTTTTGAGGTTATGAAGCAATGCCTTTTGCAAGACTTAATCCCAGCGTTAGGCGATCTTGATGCTGAAGTGAATAAGTTAAAAGAAACTTTTGAGAAATAGATAAGGCCTCTTAAGTTAAGCTAAGCCTTTTTCAAATAATTTTGGAACTGATAAATTATAGAACTTCGCTAAGTTGAAGAGTGTTTCCATTTTCAAATTCGATTTTCCGCCCTCTAAATCTTGATAATGCCTATAATTTATCCCTAATTCCTTAGAGAATTCAACCTGACTTAAACCCTTGTCTTTTCTAAGAACTTTTAATATTCTGCCAAGCTCTTTAAGGAAAATGTTATATTCAACTTCACTATTATAAACAGAGCGCATTTTATTATTTTGTTCATTAGTATGTTTTAAGATGGCCATCTCAATATTTGACTTTATATCTTCTTGTTTGAATGGTTTTACGAGGTAGGCATTTGGTTCAGTAAGGCTGGCCCTTTTGAGTAGATTGTCATCATATTGGCCAGTTATGTAGATAAGCGACACTGTAAATAAGTCTTTTATTTTAGTAGCGGTTTCAATGCCGTCAAGATCACCATCAATTCTAACATCCATTAAAATGAGATCTACTGGATGTTCAAAAACCGTTTTAATCGCATCGTGACCATTATTGCAAACGGCAACTACGTTATATCCATAGTCTTGTACATATTCAGAAACCATTCCTGAAAGCGTTGGGTCATCTTCGACAATCAAAATATTAATCATAAATTACATCCTATTTATCTATTTCCCTATATTAGGTGAAAGAACGCATATTTAAAAGGGCTTGGCGCGTCGAGCATAAGGAAAATGCTGGCCATTATAAGTCAAAAACGGACAGCTAATGGTCTGATATTATGGGGGAAGTTATATTAATATTGATCTTCTCAAGTTTGCTATTTAAGGATATTGCCAGTTTAGTTCACTCTTAGGTAGAAGTTAATAACAACTTAATTGGTTGGACTTTAACAGAGAGCTAAAATGTATTATAAAATTATTTTTATTTTTATTTTTATTTTACCAATAAACTGTTTTGCTAGGATAAGTCCTTATCTCTTGTTTGAAGATCTACATCAAAGAATGAATACAATTAATCTCAATACTGATGGTAAATTTGGTGAAACATATAAATCTTATGAACAACTTGTGTCGATCATTGATGATTTTACAAAGTTTAATAACGACTTCACAAACAAAGTTTTAATAGGACTTCGACAAGATGAAGTTTTACGTGGACTTCAATTGACCTTATTGCATAAATCAGTGAAATATTATCTCATGATGTCATCAAAAATGATTACCTTGGCTGAACAAATAGAACCTGAAGATCTACGTGAAATTGATGATACTTTTTATGTTGGAAGCGAAGAGAAAAAGAGAAAAACACTTCTTTGGTATGCCATCCATATGAAGAATTTAGACCATTTTTTAAAAACATATAGTACTTATCTGCATAATAAGAAATTGAGATTATTACTCAATGATGCCGACTCAGCGTTCGAACTTAAGTCTGATGAATTAAAAAATTACATTGCTACAATGATTTCAAAAAAATCAGTAAAAATATATCAACGGGCTACGAGAGGATTTAATCTTGTAAACGATTATGGAGAGCATAATCAATTAAAAGAATCGATCTACACGATGTATTCAACTTCACTTATTTCTGAAACAGGGAAAAAAGGATTATATAAAATCAGAAAAGATCTCAAGAAGGGCTACCGTAAAGACAAATGGTCAAAAGTCGGCCGGTTTTTACTTCATCACGCTAGCGGATTCTTTGGTAATAGAATGGGGGCCATTAAATTTCGAAAAGGATTTCTTCTTAATAATTCAAAATTAAATACTCAAATAACAAAAATTCTACGGCCCTTAGATATCATTACAGAGAAAACACCTTTTATATTAACCGATAAATTTATTCCAGGTCATTTTGGTCATAATGCCGTCTGGTTAGGAACTAAAGATCAGCTAATTAAAACAGGAATGTGGGACCATCCTCGTATTATTCCATTGAGAGGTATGATTGAAAAAGGTTATTCAATCATTGAAACAGATCGCTCTGGGACACATTTAAAAAATATAGACAAGTTTATGAATGTTGATTGGTTTGCAATTATGCGTCTACAGAAAACCTTTGTTGATGAAAATTATTTAAAAAATACTTATGAAGCAGCACTATCGCAATTGGGTAAGTTATATGATTTTAATTTTGATGTGGAAACGACTCATAAATTAGTTTGCTCTGAATTGCTTTACCAAAGTTTTGGAGAAGTGGTATGGCCTACCGAAAGATATCTTGGAAGAACCACGATATCTCCCGATAATATTGCCTCCTTAGCTTTATATGAAAATACTCCAATGTCTCTTGTTTACTATGTAAGAGGCGACGAAAATAAAAATGTTATTGATTTAACTGAAGATAGATGGGCAATAGATTTAGGTTTTAGAAAAAACATAGATCTTTCCACTGATGCGCTGAGCTACTACGAACGGCCCTATAAGAAATGTGTGAATATTATAAAATCTAATAATAAACGGAAAGTTTGTACAACTACTTATAAACATTATGTTTATAAACCTCTTTCAAATTATTAAGAAAAATGTTCTATTAATATTTCACCTAATCTCTTGGATTCTAAACCTAAATTCTTAAGAACTGTTACTAGGTTTTCTGATAGGGGAGAACGAACCTCTATCATTTCTTCGGTCATTGGATGCTCAATGGTTAGCCGATGACAATGCAAGAAAATCCTTTCCAATCCTAATTCATCTCTAAATAAATGATTGAGTTCTGTGTTTCCTCTCTTGGTGTCACCAATGACATTTTGGCATCGTCTACTGAAGTGCCTTCTTATTTGATGCTTTCGGCCAGTTTTAATAATAACCTTAACTAGAGTTGTTTTTTCAAAATGTGCGAGAGGGATATAGAGAGTTCTTGCCTTTTGTGTAACATTTTTTTCATTCTTAAGCGGGAAATTAAATTCACCGGCTTCTTCCACTTGACCTTTTACCAGCGCAATATATTCTTTCTTGGTATTTGCGAGGTGCCAGTTGAATTGAATTTCTTTGATGATTTCACTTGTGAGACCAAAAATAACTGGGCCAGAGACAGGTCTATCAAGTCTATGCGCGGGATAGACATAATTATCAATTTGATCCCTAACCATTTTCATGAGACAAGCCTTCTCGTTGGTTTCCTTCCAATATGGGTGGACCAATAATCCTGATGGTTTATCGGCAATAATAATATGTTCATCTTGATATAGGAGTTTAATCATCTAAATCCAATAAATTATTATGAAATAGCTGTCAAGCTTGGTATCTTTTAATAAATAATGCTAATGAGTTATATGAATAAAATTACACTAATTCTAACCATATTGTTAATATTTACTGTATTTGACAATAACATTTCAGCCGAAGATCAATTAACTATTTATGTTTTTAAATCTCCAAATGGCATTGAATGGAAAACTCCTAAAAAGCTACTTCACTCTGTCCTTTCGAATGCATTTAGTTTTAAAAATAGAATGATAGGTCATGTTGCTGTCGAGTTAGAATGCGACGATGGGCTGAGAGCAGGGCCTGTTAGAGTATTGACTGGAATGAGTTATGTAGATAAACATATTTATAAAAAACAATTATTATGGGAAAATAAGGGATTTTCTGTAATATTTGGTTCAGTAGCAGGTCGTTTAGAAGAGACTAAAGATCTTAAAATTGAAATAAAGCAAAAATCTAACACTCTAGGCAGCCCTCGATTAACGTTTATCAAATATCTAATCTCTCCACAAACTTGCAGAAGATTAGAGAACTATCATCGAGAATATAGAGAAAAAAAATATTATAAAAACTATGGTCTACCGAATAATCCCAGAAAAGGAGAAGGTGCTGGATGTTCAGCTTTTGGAATGAGCTTTCTAGAGCTGGCAGGATTATTGTCAGATTCAGATAAAAATAACTGGAGTTTGACAAAAAGAGTCTCTATGGATTTACTGGGAGGTGAGGGCAATCTTCACAACCCTAAGAAATCTGTTAGTTTTTTGGATGTTCTTTTTATGAGTGACAATCAAAATCGATGGATTTCAGAGTCTGAGTCTGGTCGATCTGTTTTTTTCTATGATCCTGACTTGATATTTTCGTGGATAAAAAATAAAATAAAAAAGAAAAGTATAGATCAAAAAATTATCACTATAAATAAGATGGAAGGACTACTCTACGATAAAAGAAATGTCCCCACTCCCTCTGATCCAATTTGGTTAAATAATTGAGTGATTTTTTACGGTATAATTTAAATCTAGGATAAAGGAAAATATGAAAAGTCTATTAATAACAATGATTGTACTTTTATCAATTTCAAAGACCGTTGATGCTTCTGTGCAAATCTTTAATTTCGATACTCGAAATTATGAAACCTTAGAAAGTCTATCATTAAAATTACCTGGGAATGCTTATTATGTGTTAGGTGAAATCCATTATAGCGATAAGGTTCAACAGGCCCAAGCTGACTTTATCTCTCAAATGGTTATAACTCATAATAGTGAACAGGCTTTTGATGTTAATTGGGAATTTCTAAACTATAAAGATCAAAACAAAATCCAAAAAGAATTTCAAAGATATAGTAATAATCTAATTAATGTAGAACAATTCCTTGAAATCTTTTATCAATCTCGTGGTAACTCATATCATCCAATCTTGGCAACCGTGAAAAAATACAAAGGAAATTTTTTTGGAGTGAACGCTAGCAGGAAAATCAAGCAGAAATTAATAAAAAATGGATTAGGTTCGCTGAGTCCTGAAGACATCCCCCCAAATATGGAAATGGGTTCCGACCTCTACCTTGAGCTTTTTAGAAAAGCTATGGGAGGACATGTTAATGAAGAGCAATTAAAAGCATACTATCTTGCACAATGCTATACCGATTCTGTTATGTCCTATTATGTCAATTTCTTTAATGTAAACCCTCTGTCCTTTTTAATTGTCGGAGCATTTCATTCTGACTTTAACCTAGGCATTGTAAATGCGTTAAAAAAGATTGGACGTCAAAAAACTGTTAATTTAAAATTCGTTGATAAGTCCACCTTATCCGAGAATGAGTTGAGAATGCTTCTTACTCCGACAAGGCCGTTTGGAAAAGTTGCTGACTACTTAGTGTTGATAGATTAGAGAGCTTCGCTATAGAAACAAATCTTCTTTTCGTATCGGATTTTAATATAGAATGAAGTATATGGAAGGCAAAAAATATTAGTTACTGATGATAAAGGTCAAAAGAGGTCACTCGCTGCGGATGGAGAGAAAATGAGAAGCCTATCAAAAATTTTATTAATAGATGATGATCCTGCGATTTTCAAGTTATTAGAAGGAGTCCTACAGAAAGGATATTCAATAACATCTGCAGCAACTAGTGTCATTGCCGAAAAAAAAATTACCTCAGAACATTATGATATTATTATTTTTGACCTTTATCTAGAACATGAAAATGGTATGTCTGTGCTTAAAGATTTTCAAAATAAGAACCTTATAAAAAATTCAAAAATATTTATTCTGACTGCAGATAAAACTACGCAAATGGAGGTAGAGGGACATATGATTGGAATTGACGAATATATTAAAAAACCAATAATTCCTGATCTCTTTAAAGCTATTGCTGATAAACATCTTAAATCTCTGACAGAAAGAAAGAGTACAAATTTATCTTATGGAAATATTAGTGTTGATTTAAGCTCATTGATTGTTTCACTAATGAATGGCGAGACTTTAGAAGAAGTCACATTAACTTCAAAAGAGTTTCAAATTTTAGTTTCACTGATTCAAAATTCCGGTGAGGTTCTTACTAGAGAAAGTCTCTATAATTCCATTTGGCATAAGCAAACTGACAACCTTCAGCGAACATTAGATATGCACGTCTCATCACTTAGAAAAAAACTTGGAGGCGCGGGGCGTTACATTAAGACAATTCGCTCCGAAGGCTATAAAATAGACTTGAGCATCTAGTTTTATATTCCATTGACAATGATCACGATAAAATTGAAAATACTTTAATAAAATATTATTTTCCTAAGGAGTTCATAATGGAATCAAAAAACTTATTACTATCAGCCGCAGTTACTGGACTTGTTATGGGGGGGGCCGCGCTCGCCAGTAGTGGTGATTATAAAAAGGCTCCCGAATCAGTTCATTGCCAAGAAGTCAACGGCTGTAAAGGACAAGGTGCTTGTGGTGGGGCCACACATGGCTGCGCTGGTCAAAATGCATGTAAAGGAAAAGGTTGGTTGAAGCTCTCTCAAAAAGAATGTGATGCTGCTACTGCCGCTCTAAAAGAAAGCAAAACTAAAGAAATAAAAATGGAAAAGAAAGTAATCAAGAAAGCTGATAAAGAGTCTTAATTTCTCTGTAGGGGAAAACTTGGAAGTTAAGACTTTTTTTCATCAAGATACTTTCACTTTCAGCTATATAGCTTACGATAAGTCGTCTAAAGACGCTGTTTTAATAGATCCTGTTATGGACTACGACCCATACTCTTCCAAAATCAGTTATGAATTTGCTGATGAACTTCTGAACTTCATCATGAAGGAAAGACTTATTCTACATTGGATTATTGAAACACATATCCATGCCGATCATATTACTTCTTCCCAATATATTAATAATAAATTTTTAAATGCTAAGACCGCCGTTTCTTCAGGAGTATTGAAAGTACAGGATACGTTTAGTCATCTATATAACTTAAAAGAGATGAAAACTGATGGCTCACAATTTGATAGATTATTTGAAGATGGTGAAACTGTCGACGTCGGATCTTTAAAATTAGAGTTTATCCATAGTCCAGGCCATACTCCTTCATGCATGTGTATTCTGATAGGAGATGTGCTTTTCTCTGGAGACTCGTTATTTATCCCAGACTTTGGAACAGGAAGATGTGATTTTCCCGATGGTTCAGCTTCAGATCTATACGACACTATTTCTAAAAAGCTATATACATTACCTGATAGCACAAAAGTATACGTGGGTCATGATTATCAGCCTGGTGGTCGCAAGTTAAGATATGAAACATCCATTTTAGAATCAAAGAGAGAAAATGTTCAATTGAGCGCAGAAACTAAAAAGGAAGAATTTATTGAATTTAGATCTTCACGAGATAAATTACTTAAAGTACCCAAATTGCTTTTTACAAGTGTTCAAATTAATATACAAGCAGGTTTATTGCCAGAACCTGAAGATAACAGAACATCGTATCTTAAAATACCAATTTTAATAACTTAAAAGATATTACTTTCTCTTGGGTTTTTGAATTGCTTCTTCGTCAGAATGAATGGACGCTAATGATCTATAGACATGTGATTTTTCTATCCATTGATTTTTCTGATTGTCTCTCACATATTTAACATGAGGATTCATGCTACAAGAGATAAATGTCATAAAAATACTAATCGTTACTAGTTTCTTCATATTATTCTCCGGAAAGAGACTGTAAAAGGTCCACTTAAATGGACCTTCATATATACTCAACTTTTAACTAGTCATTACTGTTTACTCGCAATATTACGGTCTTGAATTTCTTCTTTCGGTAATGTGTAGAGAGTAAATCCTGCATAAATATTGTCAGGGTTTTTGATAAGTTCTCGATTGTTTTCAAAAATATGAACCCAATATTTGGCCCTATCATAAACCTTATATGAGATTAAAGATAATGTATCACCACCTAAAACAAGATATGGATTTCCTTGAGGAGAATATATAAATTTCTCTGTTGGTATTTTATAGGCCAACACTTGACCTGTCATAGGGTATCCATTTTTCATTTTGTCTTCATTTAGTCTCATCAAATCTTTCCATTTTGAGACATCGCCATAAATCTTAAAAGCAATCATCATAAGCGTGTCATGCTTTTTTACTTCATAAAAATCAACTTCGCCCTGTCCATCTGACATAGATGAAACTTCTGATGATTTCGCAATTTCAGAACTCTCGCTAATAGAGAGGTCTTCATTTTCTGAATCTTGCGAGAGTTCTGCGGTTGTTGCTTCTTGAACTTCATAAAGATCCGTTTCTTCTGTTGCCATCTCGTCGTCAAGCTCTTCACTACTTGCAAGAATTTCTTCTCCATTCTCATCTAACTCCACAGTAGCGTTAAGTGATTCAGGATTATTTTCTGAGTGCGAGCTTACGTAATCATCTCCATCGCTATCTTCTACGGCAGCTTTTTTGGAACTACAGCTCACTGATAATGTAAGGGCCAATAATATGGCCATTAAAAGTTTGAGTGTTTTCATGTATTCTCCTTTAATCGTTTAATCAAAAATAATTGTTCTCATTACCTATCGGAACCGTACCTGATAAGTTTAGTCGGAAATGCCCGGAGACCATAAATTCAGTAGGTTAAGTAGCTTGTTATACTTGAGAATAGTAAAAAGGAGGTACTATTTTAAACTCTTCTGGGGCCAGTACTGGCGTAAAGCAGCAATCGATACCCTTAAATAGATCTATCCAATAGGATTGGGTTTGACTGCTAATTTTTTTTGTTATGAGTTCTTTTACATTTTCAGTTTTTATGCACTTCTTTAAATGTGAATCAATGAGATTTGGAAGTCCTAAAGTCATAATAAATAATTGAAAAAACTTTTCTTCAAATGCACCGAGGCACATATATTTTTCATCGCTAGTCTTATAGACGCTATAACAAGCTTGTTCTCCCGATAAGACGTTCGAATAAGTTGGATTACTTTCTTTTATCGTTTCCAAAATAAAACTATAGAACGGTCTTAAATTTTCCAGTATGGAAATATTAATATGACAACCTTTCTTTATCTTTTCCACTTGGTAGAGAGCTCCCAGTATACCTGCAAGGGCAGGATAGGTTCCTCCTGCAATATCTGCTAACTGAAAATTGGGTAAGTTGATACTATTAGTTTTTTCACTCTTCATTAAGTCTAATAAGCCAGATAGACCTAGGAAATTTATGTCATGTCCGGCGAAGTGATGTAACTCATGATTCTTGGAATATCCCATTAGAGAACAATAGACAAGTTTCGTATTTATAGAGGCCAATTTTGAATAATTGATATTTAACTTATCGGTAGTTCCTGGTTTATAATTCTCAATTAATACATCAGCACTTGTTATAAGTTTATAGAGCTCTTCTTTCCCTTCTTTTGTTTTAAAATCTAATTTAATAATATTCTTACTTTTATTTAAAAGTGAAAAAAGTTCTGGAAACGCCCTCGCTTGATCACCTTGTGGAGGTTCAATCTTTAATACTTCAGCACCTAGTATTTCTAACATCGAACCAGTTAATGGTCCCGGCAGTAAAGTAGTTAAGTCTAGAATTTTAACTCCCGTTAAAATTTTCATTCGTAAAACTTCACATCAGAAAGGAATGAAGGCGGTGTAAACCTACTTCCATACTTCCTGGCCAATTGATGGCAGTTTCTTGTAAAGACTTCGATACCTTCTAATTCTATGAATGAAAAGACTCCTCCAGTGTAGGCAGGAAAGCCAAATCCAATAATAGAACCGACATCTCCATCTCTAGCTGTCGTAAGAACATTTTCTTTCAAGCATTTTAAAGATTCAATAGATTGAATATATAATAATCTTTTCTTTACATCTTCGACACTTGGTTGCTGATCTGAAATACTAAAATGATTCTCTAAATGCTGAGATAAGAACTTGTTTCCATCGGTTGGATATTCATAAAACCCTTTTCCTGATTTTCTTCCGAGACGTCCTAGTTTCTTGACGAAAAACGTGACTGTCCTATATATTTCCTGATCGACACTTTCCACTCCTAAATCCCGAATTGTTTGTTCTAAAATATGATGAATAAGATCGATAGAAACTTCATCGGCCACAGCAAGTGGTCCCACTGGCATTCCTGCTTGTTTGCCTGCATTTTCTATTAACGCAGGAGCAACACCATCTTGTAAAAGTTTTATTCCTTCAATAACGTAGGTAGTAAATACTCTTGAAGTATAAAATCCACGTCCGTCATTAACTACAATAGGGGTTTTATTTATTTTTTGAATGTAGTCTAAGCAAAGAGCTGTTGCCTCAGCACTAGACTTTTCTCCGAGAATGACTTCAACTAATGGCATTTTATCTACAGGTGAAAAGAAATGTAGTCCAATAAAGTTGGATGGCCTAGTGGACTCTTTGGCTAGCCCTGTAATTGGTAATGTTGATGTGTTTGAAGCAAAAATTGTATTTTCTGAAATAATAGCTTCGGTTTCCTTGGTTACAATCGCTTTTATTTTTCTATCTTCAACAACAGCTTCAATTATTAAGTCACAATCTTTAAAGTCTTCAACATTTGTTGTCGTTTGAATTAAGTCGAGAATAGTAGACTTCTTTTCTGGGGTTAATCTCTTCTTCTCAATTGCTTTGTCTAATAATTTTGCACTATAGTCTTTTCCTTGATCAACTAACTCTTGAGTAAGATCTTTTAGAACGACCTGAATTCCAGCTTTAGCTGAAACATAGGCAATCCCAGCACCCATCATTCCGGCACCTAATATTCCAACTTTCTTGATTTCTTTTTGGACAATGTCTTTAGGTCTATGTACACCATTTTTACATTCATTCATGGAGTAAAATAATGTGCGTATCATTTTTTTTGTGGAAGGATTTAAAACCAATTCTGTAAAATAGCTTGTTTCAATTTCTAAAGCGCGATCAATAGGCACCTGAAGTCCTTCGTAAATACAACTTAATATATTTTTAGGAGCTAAGTAATTGCCGAATGTTTTTGCTGACATCATAGCAGTTGCTCCTGGTATTACCATATATCCTGATTTTGATTGTACTTCTCCACCAGGAATTGAAAATCCCTTTTGATCCCATGGATTTTCATTTACGATAACCTCAATAGCGTTTTCAGCAGCAATCAATAATTCCTCCTCAGAATCAGACAACAAATCAATAAGACCATCTTTTAGAGCTTCTTGTGGATTTACTGTTTTACCTTGTAATAAATAAGGGATTGAATTTTGAATTCCAATCATGCGAGGGAGTCTTTGAGTACCTCCAGCCCCTGGTAGAAGGCCTAAGGTGACTTCGGGGAGACCGATTTTATATTTTTTATTACTTAAGCCTATTCGATAATGACAAGCGAGTGTAACTTCATATCCTCCTCCAAGGGTTGTGCCATTGAGACAAGCAACTACTGGTTTACCAAGAGTTTCAATTTTTCTTAAAACTCTATGCAAGCGACGGGTTAACTTCTGACATTCCTCAACACTTGAGACATCTCTTAACATTGCAAGATCTCCTCCTGCAATGAACTCATTATGTTTTGAAAGAATTATGAGTCCGGCCATGTCTTTTAGTTTTTCAATTTTGTCGATATGTTTTTCTAATCCTTTTATAAAATCATAGTCAATAACATGCATTTTATCTTTTGGTCCATCCATAATTAAATGGTAAATTTTATTTTTTGATTCTGTTAATTGAAACATACCTTTTCCTTTTAAATTCTTTCAATAATTGTTGAAATACCCATTCCACCGCCGATACAAAGAGTAATCATACCAGTTTCTTTATCTTGCCTTTCTAACTCATCTAAAACAGTTCCAAGTAACATAGCTCCTGTTGCTCCAAGAGGATGTCCAAAAGCGATAGCTCCACCGTTAACATTTATTTTATTTTCATCGGCATTCATTTCTTTTATAAAGTGAAGCACAACGGATGCGAAAGCTTCATTTATTTCGATTAAATCAATATCGGCTAAATTCATACCACAAACTTTTAAGGCCTTCTCGCAAGCCGGAGCAGGTCCGGTTAACATGATTGTGGGGTCCATAGACACCATCGAAAATGACTTTATTATTGCTCTGGGTTTAAGACCTAAATTTTTACCTATTTCTTCACTACCAAGTAGAGCAACCGATGCTCCATCAACTATACCAGATGCGTTACCGGCATGATGGACATGATTAATGTTTTCAACTTGTGGATATTTTAATTTTGCAACTTCATCAAATCCATATTTTGTACCCATGTCATAAAATGATGGCCTTAATTCATTTAAACTTTCAAGCGATGTTTCTGGGCGCATATGTTCATCTTTATCTAAAAGAATAACTCCATTGGTATCTTTGACAGGGATGATTGAGTTAAATCTATTCTCACTCCATGCAATAGCAGCTTTCTTTTGACTTTCCACTGCAAAACTATCTACATCTGTTCTTGAGAAATGGTCTAATGTTGCAATTAAATCGGCTGAAATACCTTGAGGAATAAAATTGGTTTGTGAGGCAACGGCTGGATCTATCATCCATGCTCCTCCATCTGATCCAATGGGCACTCGACTCATGGACTCAACTCCTCCTGCAACAATTAAATCATAATAACCAGACATGATAGAACTTGAGGCTTGATTTATAGCTTCTAGTCCTGAGCCACAGAATCTATTTAGGGTGAAGCCACTAACGCCTTCATCGTATCCTGCATAAAGCGCTGCTGATTTTGCAATACATCCACCTTGTTCTGAGACTTGTGAGACACATCCTAAAATCACGTCATTAATATAACTTGTATCCAGACAATTTCTTTCTTGAATTGCCTTAAGAACAGTTTGCGACAAATGAATTGGACGTGAAGTATGAAGTTTTCCATATATTTTCCCTCTTCCTCTTGCTGTTCTTACGGCATCATAAATTATGACTTTTTTCATTTCGGATCCCTTAATTTATTCATGATATCAATTAGGCCTATATTCTAGCCTTATTAAGAGCATGATGGAAGTTTTGAAATATTGCTGAATGTGGATGAAGTTATTTCTGAGGGGCGTTGAGCTCAATCCATTTTTTTATAAATTTCTTTTCTTGATCCGTTAAGGGAGTACCTTCAAATGGCATGTCATCAGAACTTACTGATAAATATAAAGAACTTTCCAATGGAGAGCCGGCAACAACTAGGTAATAATAAGGGTGATTAAGAATATTATCGTAGCTAGTCAAATCAATGTCATCATCAGGTTCGTTGCCTGAATGACAAGAAACACATTTGGGTTTGAGAATATACTTGTATAAGTTATTGAAATTATGTTTTGCACCGGCAGGTAGTTTTTGAATGTTTTGATTCGGAATATCAGCATTTCTGTAATCTGTTATTATGGCCACTGACTTATCATTGTCATACATGCAGCTTGCAAAATTGAATACAATTAATAAATATAGAGTAATATAAAGCTTATTCATCCTTGCACTATAGCTTTAAGGATTGATAAATATCAAATTAAAAGGTTTAAAATGAAGATTTTCCACATTGTGAACAAAGCTGAATGGTCAAAGGCCAAACAAATTGGCTCCTATAAACCTGCCTCATTAACTCAAGATGGTTTTATTCACTGTTCTAGGGCAGATCAGATTATTCTCGTAGCGAACTCGTTTTTTAAAAATCAAGATAACTTAATCATTTTACGAATAGATGTCTCTAAAATTACAGTTAACATAAAAACAGAGGCCCCCCTAGAAGCGCCTTGGAGTGATGTTCATTATCCCCACCTCTATGGTGAATTAAACCTAGACTCTGTTGAAAGTGAAATAGAGTTTCCGTGCTCTGAAGACGGAACCTTTACTCTACCTGATAGTTTACTTTAATAGATTAGTGCGCGTACTTCAGTTGTTTTAGGTCATTCTGCCAAACTTTATTAAAATAATGTATTACAATCTAATATAATAACTTCACCATTATTTTTTGTGTAACATGAAATACTTTCTGAGTGAGGTGAACTCACTACAAGAATTGATTTTCGACTACTATGTATTAACTCGAGAAATGTGCTACCTCCTGGAAATTGGAGATTATAAGTTCCGTAACCCATTGTTGCAACAGTACCATCATCAGCTGGTTCTGTGAACGATTGATTTAAAAACATTCTTTCTTCGGCCATAAAGATTAAGTATTGTTGCAAAACCTCATCTGACAGCTTAACTAAATCAGAAAGCATTTTTAAGGGTCTATTTTTAAAACGAGACTTTAGATCTGTTAATATAATATAAGAATTTTTTGGTAATACATTTGATTTTGTAAAATGGTTTTGTTCGAGTATCACCCCTTTTTTTATTCTCCATAGGGTTGTTCCTCGTTCTATCGTTTCCATTCTTTGACGTAGAAGAGAAAATTTTAAGATATAATAACTTACAATCTTTTTAAATCTTTTCATGTCTTTTATTTTTAGATTTAAAATATAAGTAGAAGTTGTTAATTCGAGATAATCCAACTCCATCAAAGTAATGAACATGCCGTTTAAGTCTTTCAATTGGTGACGTATATTATTAATAGGGTCTGTAATAACGGGAAGTGGTTTAAAATCATGAGGAAAGGGTCTTGCAAATGGATGTTGATGGAAAAAACCCGAATAGGTTAACGCAAGTTCTATCTTGCCAGAATCACACTTCTTAAAGTTTGTTCTGTACGGTGAATTACCTTCGTAAATATCAATTACGTGGGCAAGCCTCTTCATTTCTAATCCTGCGTTGCTGTTAAGGAAACTTGAAATTTTTTCACTACAAAATTTTTTATGAAGCCTATTTGCTTTTAAAAATGTTTTTCCGAGATTCCCTAAAACGGCACGAGAAGTAATAGGATAGAGGTGGCTTTCTCCCAGGGATAAGTAGTTTCCTGGAAATAAACTATGATTTACTACATTCAGTTTTAATTGATTAAACGATATGGAGTTCTGGCTGAGGCTAATATCTCCAATGAATGAATTTGCAAATAGAGTTGGAGTTAGAAGAATAAAAAATATATTGATCAGTAGCTTTCTTTTCATATAGTATCTTTTCTTTTTTCAGTTTTATGTGTCAAGCAGTCCATAAAAACAAAATGGGTAACTAATTGAAAACTTGAATAATATGAATAATTATTTAGCGACAAGAGTTAAAATAGTTGCTAGCGCAACGGTTTCTCCTTCCTCATCAATTACGTCGACATTCCACTTTACTATTCCGCGTGGGCCTTCTCCCTCTCTATCTTCTTGATCAATTTTTTCTTTGCACGTTAGTTTCACATGAATTGTAGCTCCAATGTAAACGGGCTTAATAAATCGCAACTCATCTATGCCATAATTTGCAAGAACTGGTCCTTTTTTTGGCTCAACAAACAATCCCGCTGCTGCAGAGATGATAAAATATCCATGGGCAACCCTTCTTTCAAACATTGTTCCATCAAAAGAAGTGTCATCTGTGTGAGCATAAAAATGATCCCAACTTAAATTTGCAAAATTTGTAATGTCTGATTCAGTAACCGTTCTGTTGTGAGTTGTAAGTGTTTCACCTATTTCTAATTGGTGAAATGTTTTTTTGAAAGGGTGAACTAGTGATTCTTTTCTTTCTCCGCCTGGTTGATAAACATTAGTTATTTGTCCAATTGTAGTTGGATGTCCTTGTATTGCAGTTCTTTGCATATAATGGAAAACTCCGCGTAAGCCGCCCATTTCTTCTCCTCCGCCGGCCCTGCCTGGTCCTCCATGGACTAATTGAGGCATTGGAGATCCATGCCCTGTGCTTTCTTTATGACAATCTCGATTAATGACAACAATTCTTCCATGGGAGGGAGCTAAACCTAAAACAGAGTCTTGTATAAATTGTTTATCTGTAGAAATGACAGAGCCACAGAGAGAACCTCGCCCCATATTTGCTAAAGTTATGGCCTCATCACTACTTTTGTAGGGAATAAGAGTTGTTACTGGACCAAATGCTTCTATGTCATGCACATCTGTTTTATCGAATGGTTTATCACAATAGAGTAGCGTAGGTGAAATAAAGGCCCCTTTTATTTTATCTCCACCTTTTATATCAAAATCTTTTGGGCCAAAAATAAGTTCACATGATTTCTGTAACTCTTCTATTCTGGATAGAACCTCTTCTTTTTGAGCTAAAGAGGCTAGCGGACCCATTCTTACTCCTTCTGTATTTGGTTCTCCAACGACAGTTTTTTTGAGTCTTTCAGTAAGGGCCTTCATCACCTCTTCTG
>JABGXW010000086.1 GCA_018675575.1 Bacteriovoracaceae bacterium
AAAAAAATATCAAATAATCAGTGAGGCCTTAGGCGGAATAAAAGAGCTAAAACTTCATGGGAAAGAAGAACTTTATGTTAATGATTACGATGGTGTTTCGGAAAAATGTGTTCACGTCACAACTTATAATACTATTATTGTACATATTTCCCGTTCATTTTTAGAAATCATGAGTTTTGGTATAATTATTTCAGCTGTTGTTTTTTTGGTTAAATCGGGGCAAAAAATTACAGACTTTCTTCCTTTGCTCTCTCTTTTTGCCATGGCAGGTTTAAGACTTATTCCCTCGCTCCAGCAACTCTTTGCTTCAATCACTGTAATAAAGGCAAATACCTACTCCTTGGATTTAACATTTGAAGACCTGAAGAAAAGTATGCAGGCTGAACTAACCAAAGAAAAAGAAATCAAAAGAGCTCCTTATCCTCTTGTAAAAAGTTTAAAGTTATCAAATGTCGACTATCGTTACTCAGGAACTCATCAAAATGTTTTAAATGAATTGAATATTGAGGTTAATTCCAATACTAGTATTGGGATTGTTGGCCCAACTGGCGCGGGAAAATCGACTCTTGTGGACATCATTCTAGGTTTACTTAAGCCAACTTCTGGCGACCTCATTATTGATGGAAATAAAATTTCTACGAAAGAACAACTAAAAAAGTGGCAAGCTTCCATAGGTTATGTTCCCCAATCTATTTACCTCCTAGACAATACTATCGCCAAAAATATTGCTTTTACCCTAGAAGATGAATCAATAGACCAAGTGAGACTGCAAGATGCTGCTCGTTTAGCACAACTTGAGGAGTTTATTTTAAGTAAACCTGATGGGTATCAAACCTTTGTTGGTGAAAGAGGTGTCCAAATCTCAGGTGGACAACGGCAAAGAATTGGTATCGCAAGGGCATTGTACCAAAGTCCATCCATTCTGATATTCGATGAAGCGACAAGTGCTCTTGATAACGTTACAGAGAAAAGTATTATGATGGCAATCAACAAGCTCTCTAAAGATAGAACTATAATAATGATCGCCCACAGACTAACCACTGTTAAAGACTGTGATCTTATATTATTTTTAAAAAATGGAAGAGTGACTTCACAAGGCTCTTTTGATGAACTGGTCCAAACAAATTCAGAATTCAGAAAGATGTTGGAGGCTTAGTACCAACCGACATTACAAAGGCTAATTAAGTTTTTCAAGTCAGCTCTATCCTGCCCTACAACTTCCTTCCCCTTAACATATTCATCAGTAAGCTTTGAGATTTTTCCTAAATCAAAAACTTCTGGATCAAAGAGCTCTTCATAACTTTTAGACTTTAAACGCTCCTTAAAGAATGGAACAGCTTCAGAACCATAAATAATATCGGCATCAGCACTCCAATTTGGATTAACATCATATAAATAAGAGTGAGGCCCAACCTGAAGATCGAGAGGGTATTTAATTTTATTTCTAAGCATCCATTTTAATGGATACTTAGTAGGATGTAACTCAAGCCCACGGCCCCAGCTTTCAGGCATCACAGAAAGGAAACTTTGCATTCGGTTATCCCAAAAAGGTGCAGCAACTGACAAATCATTATATCCAGGAGAAGTCATAACACCTTTAATATTACTTCCTTGCCAGTAAAAGCTATTATAGAGATGTGCGAACCAGCTATAAATATTTTCCGAAGTAGCTGTATCATTAAACTCTTTAAGGTAACTTTCGCCTATTTCATTTCGGTACTTTTCCATTCCACGATCAGTTAACATTCCCGTATTACCGAGTTCAGAAAATGGTAAACGCTTAGCTGAACATAAAAAAGAAAGAGCATAATCTATTTTCCAATTATCCTTTTTACTCATTTTCTCTATATCAATATGACCATCACCTTTTTGATCAGCAAGAAGTTTATAGATGAGATCGTCTTTAGCTTTTCCGTTTTGAATCGATTCAAAAAAGGATGGCCCAAAAAGATAAGAAGCCATCTTGTCACTGTATTCTCTAAAACCAAGATCTGGATGGTCTAAAATTGTAGCAAACTGAGAAAAGCCAAAATTATGAGATCCATCACTGGTTTCACCATTAAAAACCGAAGACCTAGGTGTTGCATGCTTACTAATATAATTATTCAGCTTATAGAAATTATAGGGATAGAGTCCATAAATATGCTGAGCCTTAAAATCATTTCTGATTGAGCTCCAAAAATCGTTAAATTCAGGAGAAGAGTAATTAACATCTACTATATCAAGCGGAACATCATAAAAATCCGTAATTTGTTTAGCGCGCTTAATTTCAAAATCATTATTGTATCCTGAACGATCCGAATATTGCATTCTCATAATTGCACATCTAATTTTTTTCGGACCATGAATGTGATTAAGCATGGCAAGGATTGACGAAGAATCCCAGCCACTAGACATACAAACCCAATTCATCTCATCAGAACTTCTGATCTCAACGGCAGAACGAAAAATCTCATAATACTCTTCTAGTTTTTCGTTACCATATTCTTGAGTTTTTTCTGGAGTAAAAGATTCATTTTCGTAACTTACTTTACCGTTCGAAAAAATAATCCTTTGCCCGACACCTAATCTTTTAATCCCTTTATAGATTGTTTGTTGTTTAGGTGCATAGTTACCATATATACCTAATAAGTTGATCAAAGCTGTTTGATCATAACCTTTGGAACGCTCTTCAGTGACCAATCTATCTAAGGACTCGGTAGCTACTATCTCTCCATCTTGTTCAACATAAAAGACTTCAATACGGCCACACGAATCACCGAAAAGAGTAAGTTCTTGATTGCTTGTTATCTGGACTCCCATAAAGTGTCCCTCACAGCTTATGATAGCTTTTTCAAGAGGCAGGTTTCCAAAGACTTTACTGAGAAGATTATTTTGACTGTCATTACTTCTATGATTAATTTTCTCATAAAGACCACCAGTATTTACCGCATGAATAACTCCAAAGAGAAAAAAATGTGAATCACCAGATTTAAATTGGGTTACCTGATGAAAGCGCCCCTTTTCTAATTGAATTTGTTCTGATTTAAAAAGTACATCTAGACTATTTTTAGAATTTCTGGCGACTGCCTTTGTTCCCAAAGATAACTTCATTTACTAAGCCCTGTTAAAGTAGCGATTAGTCAGTATTTTACCAATAGTAAAGTCCCTTAGCAAAGAAAAAAGGCCTTTACTTCCGCTCACAGACGATATCGTACAAATCATATCGGCCAAATTTCATGATGTAATTTAGACCTTCACGACGCTTATTTAAAACCGATACTTTAAAACCATTTTGCTTCAAAGTATCAATTAACCAAGATTTTTTTAAAACTGTAATAAGAAGAGATTGGCCCTTACGGTCACCATAAAGACCAGAGATAAAACGACCATTATCCTCATTTTTAAATAGCTCGTCTTCTGCCATTGCCGTATGAGTAAGGACAAGATATTTTCCAGTCAAATTTATCAAATTTTTCAGACCAAGATCTGGAGAATGCAAGTTTATTAAAACTCCCTGACTATGAACAATATCGTATCGTTTTTCTTCTATTCCCTTTAAAGTTAACAGGTCACCAACTGAAAATTCACTTTTTTGAAACTCAAAACTTCTGGCAGCTTGGACAAGTTTCGCTTCAATATCAAAACCAAAATATTGAACATCTTTAAGCCATCCTAAACTTTTAAGAAATCCAGCAAAATTACCAACACTGCATCCAGCATCTAACACGGTTTTCTTCGCGACTCTACCTTCAAAATATTCTTTAAAAATTTGATAGCCTATTCGATGTTCCCAGCTTTGTTCGATAGAAAGTGAGTAGCCTTGACTCCAAATTTCATCAGCTTCTTCAAAATTAGAAGCGCACCAATCATCCAAAGCTTTCTTTATTCCCTCAAGAAAAACACCTTCAGGCAAAAAAAGAGTAGCTCCAGAACCGGGAAGGGCCCTTCTCTCAACTCTTTCAAATACAAAACTAGCAATTGAACGTTGAGCTTTCAGATAACCATTTCTAATTTTTCGATATATTTTTTTTAAAATACTAATCAAAACTTCCTCACTAATAGCCAGCAATTTTCATATAATCTGAAAAAATATCTTTGTATTCATATAATTGACAAAAATTTTCAAAATTAAGATCAAGAAAACTTTCTACTTGCCGGTAAAGGCCAGGTTTAAAGTTCTTATCAATTTGATCTTCAATTTCAATTTTTTCAGAATGGATCGTTCCCTTCTTTTGAATAGAAAGTTCCTCCATTGGTTTTAAATAGAGTCGGTAATTATCAGTTAAAATTTCTACGCCCCATCTTCCTGGAGAAGTCCAATTAGCATGATAAGAAAAAAGAGCTCCTTTTTCTGAAATCCCTGAGCCAGAAAAAATTGATGCGTTTGGATGCCAGTCAATTTCATTTTTCCCTGCATGAAAACATTGCAATTCCTTTGGAACTCCCCCAAGATAAAAAGCGGTATCAAAAACATGAACAGAGTTTCCTAAACACCAAGTTTCAGATACATTTTTTCCTTTTGTCTTGAGCTCTTCTCCTAAGTGATGAGCCCACTCTGTAAACTCGAAATGAAAGGATTTAACTCCACCATCTCTCTCAATTATTTCTTTAGCTTTTTTAGTAGAGGCATAATAGCGTCGATTGAAGGCTACCACCACGTTGGAACAGTCATAGTCAAATAAATTATCAAGTTCAGACTTATTTAGGGCCACAGGCTTTTCAACTAAGATATTTTTCACACCAAAAGCTAACAATTTTTTAGTCGCTGAGGCAAGCTCCTCTCTTGAAACAGAAACGATAGCATACTTTGCTGGTGTCGTTTGTTTTGTTAAAAAATTAGAAAGTCCTCCAACATGAGATTTAACTTCCGTATTTTTAAGAAATCGCTCTGCTGTACTTTCACTTCTGCCTATCACCTCAAAAGGAATCTCCATCGCCTTCAATACTTTTGTATAATCCTCAGCCATTACACCGGCACCAATCAGCCACACGGAATTATTCTCTTTCATATTTTGGTCCATATTGAGAAATTATTTTTTTTATAGCTAACATAAGCTTTTTTGATGGTTTGGTCCAGTTGTATAGGCAGTATTCAAGAATTTCTTTTCACCGGCCCAATAACTCCAAGGGTATAAAACATTCTAAAATGAAATTATTCTAAACTTTCTTCTACATGAAGTAAGGCGGCTACCGATTTACAAATGACTACTGATTATTCCATTTTGCTGGATTGAGAATATTCTCATTTGCACATGAATATTCACCATAGTTTATACCGGTTGTTTCTTCTTTCAAAGCTTCAATGATTTGAAGAAATTGTTCAGAGGTGTTCACTCCAACAACAAACTTATCTATCTCTGTAATTGATTTTGCAAATCCTAAAAGAATGGAAAGAACAGAAATCTCTCTTTTTTTTGCTTCTTCATTCAGCCTTGTCAATTGTTTCTGGATAGGTTTAAAAAAAGAGCTCACCTCTCCTGGATTCATAAACAGAAGACCTTGCAAAAATAATGATCTTACATGAATTTCAATTTTTTTTTCCTTCATCTTTTTTAAATGATTCGACTTAAGAAGTCTTTGATCTAAAATGTTCATAGGAACTTGAATTAAATCCAAATCATCAAACTTTAGAGCATTGTCTATTTCATCGAGAGAATATACTGAAACACCAATTTTCGAAACCTTACCTTTCTCTTTTAATTTTACTAACTCTTGGACAGACTTATCATTTAAGTCTGATGGATCATGTAACAAAAGACCGTGCACACTTTCAACACGAAGATCTTTTAGTGAATGCTTAAAGCTTGTATTAATTTTATCTAGATCTCCTTCTAAACTTGAAACTTTTGTAACAACTTTTGATTCAGTCATTAATTCAGAGAGTGAGCCTAAAATTTGTTCGCTTTCTCCATACCCTCTAGCAGTATCTAAGTAGTCAACAGCATTTTCTTTAGCGTTCTTCAGAATTTTTTCGACTTCATCTCGGGCAGTTTGACCAGATTTATTCGAAATACCGTAGTCCAATCCAAATTGTACTGTACCGAGCATTAACTTTGTCATAATTGACCTGCTAACTTTTTAAATTGAAAACTAGATTTTTTAAGTTCAAAAGATGGACTAAAAGATTGAATATTTCCACCGCCCATCATAAAGAGCCAATTACACATTTCCACTATTGCAAGTCTTTGCGTAATTATGATCATTGTCTTTTCTCCACACAAACTATACATCATTTGTAATGACACTCTCTCAGTCATGTTATCGGAAGTTTTTCTAGTTCTCCACCAAGTCGCTTATAAAAACTCATCAATGGATCCAGTAATTGGACATGTAACAGGGATGATTCCTTAAAATCAGGAAGCTTGCATTCATTTTTAAACAAAATCTCATTTGCCACATGCTGAGTAAGATCGCTTTGATGAGGATATTGATATTTAACTCTTTCTAACAATTTTTCATCAATGTCTTTTACCCTGAGCTCATTAGTGAATTCATCCATTTCAAATATTTTATCATTTACTTTAATTTTTAATTCATATCTCGGAATTTCTTCAGAAGTAGCAATAAGCTTAAGGGTATGACCTTTTGAGAAATTAATCATTAATTTCCCAGTAAAATCTACAAAGCCTTTCCTTTTACTTTTCCAAATTTTGGGATCCAGATCCTCAGTACTAATCTGGTACTCATTATCTCCGGTCAAACAAGTCATGTGATCAATAAAATGAATGGCATTACAACCAATTCCCCAATTTCCTCCCTCTACAGAGTACTCAATTATTGAGCTCTCTCCTGTAAAGGACAAGATCCTTTCGTTTACTTCATAAAGTCTTTTTGGGCAATTTACCCAAGCATTTATATTTTTCACTTTTAGGATTTGGCCTGCTTCTTCAATTTCTGATGTTGACTGAAACAGCACTTTTTCAAATAAAACATTTATGACTTCAGTTTGAAGTACAATTTCTTTAAATGCCTGAAGCCTCACACTTGCTGGAGTTGATAAAATTAAGAGATCAACCTTTGCAGGAAGGCTTATTAACTCATTCAAAAAATGTATTTTCTTAACTGACTTATTAGTTGGCATTTCATTAAAACGATTACGAGACATCTCAAGAGATTGAACACTTTGATCGTAGACGAACAATTCAACATCAAAACTAGATTTGGCCAAAGCCTGTAGATGCCTACTCCCAATCTGTCCAGCGCCTGTAATCAATATTTTTTTCATTGAATTCTCTTTGTATTTCTTCAAATTGGCTGTATATTATCATTAATCGATGGAATCAGTCATGTCTCAGAATAAAGCTTTCTTCTTATATCAACTACATATTTTCAATCTGCCTATGGCCTTGATTTTAAGGTTATTTGGAGCGGTGCGCGTCTACAAATATGTAGGTTTTTGTGAAAGGTTCTTAACTTCAAACATTTTTAAACAAATTCCTGACTTTACAGGAATTAATCAATGGCGCGACACTCAGTCTAATTGCTACTTGAGTCTTAAGAAATCATTTCTATCTTTGCCTGAAGTTCATACACGTTTCAAAAGAACAAATATTGATTGTTCAATTAATTATTTGCAAAGGTTTTTCATTGAATATGAACAGTATCTTTTTTTTCAAACCCTCTCTTCAAATCACCTTGGTCAATCTATTATTGTAGATCATGATTTTTCCCGCCTTCTAAAGCACAACTATCCTTCCCTTTATCAGAAAGATCGAGTTAGTAAATTCTGGTCTCGTATATTTTTACCATTTGATAAAGTTTTTA
>JABGXW010000087.1 GCA_018675575.1 Bacteriovoracaceae bacterium
ATTAAATATAGGAGCTATAAAAGTAGGGTAGAGGCAAATAATGAAAAATTGTGTGGCCGTTAAAAATGCCCAGCCATAAACCCACCAATTATTTCCTAACGCTTCCATTATCCACAATAATGCTGCTAGGATTGGAAGGCCAATGGTAATACCAATTGCTAGACCTTTAACCATATCCATGATAAATATTTTCTTGGTGGTTTTATTGAAACCAAATTTTTCTTCTACTACAAAAGTTGAATATAAGGATTCAGGCAGACCTATTAACATATTAATTAAAGAAAAAGCACCAAAGAAAAGAAGTCCTGTTTTAATAGAGCTAAGGTTAAAACTTTTTGAAAATGTATTGAGTGCTTCAATGCCACCTCCAAAAGTCCAAATCAGTAAAATTATAAGATCATATGTTTGAAAGTGCTTTCCAACTTTGATTTTCTCGATAGAATAATTGGCAGCCTTTTGATGTTCTTCTAAAGTAATTTGTTCTTTAAATTTCTCAGGTACTTCAGACTTGTTATTTGCAATATATCGTCGATTTTTCTGATTAAGCCAAGCTTCAGTCACTGCTTTGAGACAAAGTAAGATGAGAAATATTTTTGTGACAAGCTGTGTCGTTTCAGGTAAAGTCATGAGATTCCTTATTTCATGTAGTCATAATTAGTCTGGTCACATAGCATATCGTTTTTAACACATTAATTAAAGATTAAGTTATGCATGTTCATCAAATATATACTAATAGTCATCTGAGAAACTTCACATATCTACTAGATGACGGAGAAGGAAGTATTTATTGCGTTGATCCCTATACGGATACGCTCGTTCTTAATTATTTAGACCAACTGAATGGAAAATTAAAAGCAGTTATTAACACCCATGAACATGGGGATCACATAGGTGGAAACACCGGTTTAAAGAAAGCTACAAACTGTGAAATTTGGGCCCATGAAAACGCAGAAGGCAAAATTGATTCAATTGATCGCTATCTCAAAGGAAATGAATTAATTAAGTTAGGAGACACCTATCAGCTGAAGGTCTTAGATACGCCCGGACATACTTTTGCTCACCTTTGCTTAATGCTTATGAAAGGTTATTCTCCTGAAGCTATTTTCACAGGAGATACTTTATTCAATGCTGGAGTTGGAAATTGTCATAACGGGGGAAATCCAGAGATACTTTTTGAAACAATTCATCATCAATTTCAAAACTTATCAGACGAAGTTCTCGTTTATCCTGGTCACGATTATTTAGAAAATAATTTACGGTTTACTATTGACCGTGAACCAAGTAATTTAACAGCAGCAGAATTATTAGCAACAGAGAATAAACAATGTGATGCCACTTTTTTAATCACTAATATGGAATTAGAGCGAGATATTAATACATTTTTAAGATTAGACAATGAAGAAATAAAAAACAAACTAAGTTCAGATGAATTAAATAAAAAGCAAGTTTTTTTAAAACTAAGAGAATTAAGAAATAAATGGTAGCAAAAGGAGAAAGTATGAGCCTTCCTAAAATTGGAAATATGGCACCTAAGTTTGTATTAGAAAATCAACGTGGTGAGAAAGTGGCCTTAAAAGATTTTAAGGGTGAAAAAAACGTAGTAATTTACTTTTATCCAAAAGCAAGTACTCCTGGCTGCACAGTTCAGGCATGTGGTTTAAGAGATTCGAAAAGAAAATACAGCTCAAATAGAACAGTTGTTTTAGGTCTGAGTCCAGATGCTTTACCTAAATTAGTCAAATTTGAAGAAAAGCAAAAACTAAACTTTGATTTGCTTTCAGATACAGAGCATAAGGTTGCAGATCAATATGGTGTGTGGGGATTAAAAAAGTTCATGGGTCGGGAGTATATGGGTATTAATAGAATGACATTTATCGTTGGTAAAGATGGAAAACTAAAGCATATTATGGAGAAAGTTAATACCAAAACCCATCATGAGGACGTGCTGGCTTGGATCAAAGAAAACCTATAAAAATGACAAATAAGGCAATTTTATTTGATTCATAAGTGTCATTTTGTATAATGCGCCCTAAGGAACTGACAATGAATCAACTGCTTACATCAAATATTTTGAAGGCCTTAATCTGTATTTCACTAATAGCGGCTTGTAGTGCTTCAAAAAACCCTCGATTGAGACAAAAAGGATCGGGCTTTAGAGGCCTTAATGGGGTCTCATCCAAGACTTATCAAGAACTTAAAAACAGAGTTGAGTATATCTCTGTTCTTGATTTAGAAGCTCCCCAAAATGGTGAAGAGATTGAGTATTTAGTCGAATATAATCTAGAACGGAACCTTTCCTTTATATTGCCGGAAGGAAAATGTTCATTTGTTTATAAAAAAGTTATTCTTAAAGAATCTGTTTTTGAACAAGATTCACATCTGAAAATTCAAACAAGTTCATCGCCACAAAACCCGACATTTATAGGATTACCAATTCAAGATTTAAAATTAAAATGTGTTGAGGCGGTCAAAACAGAGTCTATTTCACAATCAATTCGAATAATAAACTTAGGGGCGAGCCTGGGGCAATTCAAAAACCTTATTAATGGACAAATATTTTCATTAGTTGACCGTTGTGAGAGTCGACAAACACTTAAAGAAGGTAAATGTATTAACTTGGATATGCATATTACATCGACAGTCGAATCTATCATTCAAGACTTCAAAGTGTACAAAATTAAATCGAAAGTTCGATTCGCTGATAAAACAAAAGAATTTAATATCATGATTCAACTCACTAGACCTTATTTCAAATTTTATGGGATCATCTCTCTAGATGGAGGGATGCCTCTTGGTGGAATAGAAGCTCAAAAAGAAATTAAATCCCTTGAATTGCTGAGATGGGTTAAGTAATTACTTTGTTTCTTATTTGTAAATTGCTGTTCTTATTCCTCAATAATCTTTCAATTATCTATTTCTTTTGTTAAAAATTTCAAGCAAACATCTTCAGGGAGCTATAAATTGAAATATTTCAACAAAGTGATGTCAAAATTAATTTTATTCACTGTTTTATTCTCAATAACACAAAATGTTTTTGCGGATGATTTTGATAAATTAGAAGTGATGGTTTATAACGTAGAAAACCTTTTTGATGCTCGCCATGATATTGAGGGAGGTGTTGAAAAAAATGATTGGACTTTTCTTCCTAAAAAAACTCCCGGAAAAGATGCTGCATGTAAAAAGATTTCTTATTGGAAATATAAAAATGAATGTTTTAACACTGACTGGAGTCAAGAACTTGTCGACCTTAAAATTTCACAAATCAAAGAAGTTCTTACCAAAGAAAGAAAGTCGCTTCCAAATATTTTAGCTCTTGTCGAAATAGAAAATAGTAATGTTGTGGGGATGCTCGCTAAGGCACTTGGCTACAAGCAATTTAAAGTCTCTCAATCCCCAGACAAAAGAGGTATAGATTTAGCTGTACTTTATAATTCATCTAAAAAATTAACATTTGTAAAAAAATCAGAGCTTGTGATTGAGGGAGATTACTTTAAAAAGAAGCCTACAAGAGTTATTTTAGAAATTGAATTTCTTGTTAATAAAAAACCACTTCACTTCTTCGTTAACCATTGGCCAAGTCAAGGAAATCCTAGCGCTACTAGAATAGCGGCTGCCAAAAAGCTAAAACAAAGAATTGAGAAGATTAATAAGTCTCATTATATTATGGCGGTAGGAGATTTTAATACCATTCCATCTGATATGCCTCATCCATTTCATAATGTTATCTTAAAAGAAGAATTGCTTAAAGATGTTCATAATCTATTTTCTAAAGACCGCTCAATTGATAAAAAGTTGAAAAAGAACATGCCACCAGGAACCTATTTTTATTCAAAAACGATGTCTTGGAACATATTAGACAGAATTTTTGTATCAAAAAATTTAATGGATGGTGAAGGCTTTGATGCCATTCTCTCTAGCTATGAAATATATGCTCCAGACTTTATTACAAAATCTTATGAATATAAAAAAGGTTCTGGTTATTTATCTGGTTCTAAGGTTAATCGTGTGCCAAATCGTTATGATCACTCTGAGACCTCTGCAGGTAAGGCAGGATATTCGGATCACTTTCCTGTCGTTTTAAGATTTAATCTTTAAATAATTTTAAAGTAAGTACTATGTTTGGGATCAATTTTATTGCTTAAAAAGGATCCCTTCCGAACAAAATCTAATACATAAAAATGAATCTAGTAAATACAAGAATATTCTAAAAATTTAACCATACGACCCGTAAAAAGCTCTGGATTACCTTTGTACTTCTTATTTACATTCGATACCCGTCTCATTTTTTCTTTCGTCACTTCGTAGGCCGCGGGCAGGCAAACTGTACGCATTCTCGTCATTGCTTCTGACTTTCTAGCATTGGCCAAAGTTGAAAGACCGTGAGGATTATAGACAACAATTCCTCCAACGTTCTTATTTTTATTTGTATAAATAACTTCTAGGTCTGGGGCGATAAGTTTAGTGCTGGCACAAGAAACAAGTTTTAATAAAAATATGAAAAAAATAAATTTAAACATTGAGCTCCAAAATTTGTAAATGTATTTTGGCCTCTTTTAATGGTTGTCGTCAATCCATTGGTCAGATAAAATTTCCAAGTGAAACTCGCTTTGCAGCGCAGAAATCAATCTCATTAATTCATCACTTAGACTCTCATGAGTTTTAATATCTATATCTCGATAGGGTTGCTTTATGGATGGCCCTAAAGTTGAGTAAAAACATAGCCCATCATTAGCTTCAAATTGAAAATATATGAAAGAGGCTTCTGGCTTGGCTACTCGAATCACCAAGTGTTTAAGTCTATTACTTTGAGTCATTTTCTTTTCTTTTATTTAGTTAGTAAAAAGTTTAATCTTTATTGTTCGATAGTTATTTTCATGATTTATCATTGACACCCACACCCGAAAGCTTAAAATATTAGTAACATCAAATATTTGTCTCTTTTTATAGATGGATATCTGACTTTATTTATAAGTCATGGAGGACGAAAAGTGAAAAGGTATTATTTCCAATCAAAACTAAGATTGACACGTACCTTAGTATTTCTGCTTGTCCTAATTCAATTAGTTTCTTGCTCATCCTTAACTACAAGAGAATCACTCTTTGGTGATAATGATAAGTCAGGTGGTACCAGTGAAATGGTACCCAAGTCTCAATATGACTCTTTGATGAAAAAGTACGAGATGGTACTTAAGGAAAATAGGAATTCAAACATTAATTCAGATACTGAAAGAGTCCCCGTTGTAGATCAGGCCACTTTTGCTCAAAAAAGACCTGGAGACATGATCAATGAGTTAAATAAGCTAGAAGCAAATGACTCCGGATTAGATCTTGCTGAAACAGTAGACGTCTTTTCAAAAGACTCTATTCCAAAAAGAAAGGGGGTCTCAACTGTTATTAAATCGCCCTCCATCGATTACGACAATATGAATATTGGCCAGCAAATTACTCAATACAGAAACGCAAAGTTGTTGATGTCGCAGAATAAATTTGATGCAGCTCTAAATGAATTAAAAATATTAGAAGGATCAAAACTTAGACAAATTGCAGTGAGAGCAAAATTTAATATTGGTGAATTACTTTTTAAACAAGGGGAGTTTGATTTAGCTATGCAGGTCTATGAAGAGATTTTACAAAAAGATGCGTTCTCCGGCTTGGTGCTTAAAACTTTAGGTCGATTGGTTGTTTGCAGTACAAAATTAAAATTAAAAAAGAAAGAAGAACAATATTATTCGGTTCTTCATGATTTCTTTGAGCAAGGTTAAGGTTACGAATTAAAAAACTAAATTTGTTATTAACATTCATTATTCTAATTAACATAACTCAACTAAGTTATGCTCAAAATGTGGATTCATTAGATTTAGTAGATGATACTGACGCTGATGTATTATTTGAGGATGAGGATAACGGAATGTCGTCTACTGATCGACTAGATTTATCAGAATTAGAAGAAGTTGATGATCTTGATTCTCTTAAAGATGACATTGGAGATAATATTTTTAAGGATAGTAAGAAAAAACAAGCGAAAGATCTTATTCCCATGAATGACGAAGAAGATAGTAACAAAGTCTCACAAAGCGATGACGATAATGATGAAGAACAGGATGATTTTAAATTAGATCTTATTCCCGAAACAAAACTTGATGATCCTACTGTTAAAGTCGTTAATGAAAAAAATTTTGATGAAAGTGGGGAAGACTATTCAAAATATGATGGAACAGTTATTTTCGATCTAGGAAAAGAAGAAAAAGAATTATTAAAAATGGCGAAATTTGTTCAAGGTAAAATCCCCGAAAAAGAATGGAATGAAATTTCAATCACAGCTAAAGTTGAGAAATACGAGATTCAAAAGGGAGACTGGCTTTGGAAAATTTCTCAGAAACTTTTTGGCTCAGGGTTTTACTATTCTAAAATTTGGTCAATGAACCCTCACATTACAAACCCGCATGAAATTGAGCCTGGTATGGTTCTTGTTTTTGACACAGGAACCAGTGATGAAATGCCTGAAGTGAAATTTGGAGATTTTACTGAACTATCAAAAAATAATATTCAGAAAAATGCAAAAGCCGGAAAGTTAGGCAAATTATTTGATTATGCCGATTATACTGAATCCGGACAACCTGCCTGGTTTAAAGAACGTGAGTTACTAGCAAAATCTGGTGCTTATTTTCAATTTGTAACAGGTGAAACATATCAAGATTTAGCTGATATTGGTCAGCAAAGTCTAGAGGATGAGTATCAAAAATATAGCCCACCTTTTGTCGATATTTTCATTAAAGAACCCTCGGATAATTATGATCGTTCTGGATTTGATAAAGACTCTAAAATTACATTTAATTACAAAGAAGGATACTTTCTTAATACTTTTGTTACTTCAAACATAGTTCAAGATTTAGGGTTTATTGATTCGTTTGCAAAAGAAAAAGTTTTCATTCATAAGTTTGATACCATCTATGTTAATCTTGATACTACTGTAAAAGTAAAGCCTGGTGATCAATTTTCTATTTATTCAGCAGAGGGAAGGGTTACACATCCAATTTCTGATAGAGAGGGATATCGTTATACAATTGTTGGACAAATTAAAACACTACGACAAGTTAATCATCTTTGGGAATGTGATGTCACTGAGCTTAGTGGAATAGTTCAAAGAAAAGATAGAATTACCGTTTATACTCCAAAGATTAATAAAATCTATAAAGGTTTTGCTAAACGAAACATTGAAGCCGCCATTATCGGTTCTTATCGAGAAACTTCTGGTGGGATGGGTTTCGGTGAAGTTGTCTATCTTGATAGAGGTCGAGCAGATGGTGTCGCTCTTGGAACTATATTTGAACTTTTCGATTTTACAGATAGGGGGACCGGTAAAAGAATTACTCCTGATCCAACTTATAAGATTGGTGAGTTAAATGTTATTTCTCTGACGGATAATTTTGCAACGGCGTTAATTAGTCAGTCTAGCAATAATATACAATTAGGAACTTTGGCCCTTTCAAAATCTGCTGAGCAGGCGGCTAGGGATTCTGTTGCTAAATCTCAGACTTTCGATAATAATATTCTGGGCAAAGAAGGCACTGCGCTAGACGAGCTCGATGTCGAGCTTAACTTTGACGATATTAGTCAAGACCTTCTTGATAAGGCCGATAAAATTCAGCTTACAGAAGACGAGCTAGATGAATTAGAGCGTCAAGAAAGAGAGAAGAGTATTATAAAGGATCATGAGCGCGATCTAAAAGAGCTTGAAAAGCTTGAGTCTGAGATCTCTGATGCTGAATCGTCATTAAACGAAGCTAAAGTGGATGAAGATAAGTTCCTTGAGCAACAAGATTTAAACTTTATAGAGAAGAAAAATCAAGATCCTGACGCAGATGCTTTCGAGTCATTAGACGATATTGAGGATGAGATTGGACTCAAATATATGGACGAAGATCTTAACGCACGAGAAAATCCTTATGGATTAACAGAATTCGATCTAGAAGAGATTGACGAGTTGTTAAACTCTGAGCAAAAATAATTTCCACATTCTTTTATTTTAATCTATATAGAAGATAAGACTTTTACAAAAAAGGAACGATCAAGAATGGTTGCTAAAAAAAAGACGCGGGCCGCCAAGAAAAAAGCGGCTAAGAAAAAGATTGTTAAGAAGGCTGTAAAGAAAAAAATAGCTAAGAAAAAAGTTACGAAAAAGAAAGTAACAAAGAAAGCTTTAGGGAAGACTGCCGATGAAACTGCACCCAAGAAAAAAGCTAAGAAGAAATCTGTAAAAAGAGATTTGGGTATCTATGATTTAGTTATTGTGGAATCACCTTCTAAGGCTAAAACAATTAAAAAATACCTTGGACGTGGATACCAAGTTGTTGCCTCTAACGGTCATATAAAAGATTTACCTAAATCAAAACTTGGTGTTGATGTAAAAGAGAACTTTGAGATTGATCTTGTTCCGATCTCTGGTAAACAAGATAAAATAGAAAGAATCCAAGAATTAGCTAAAGACGCCCAGAAAATCTACCTGGCACCCGATATGGACCGCGAAGGGGAGGCAATTGCTCATCATTTAGCTGAAGAAATTGGAAAGAAGAAAAAAACCTTTAGAGTCGTTTTCAACGCTGTTACTAAGAAATCAGTAGTTGCCGCCATTGAAAATCCTACTGAGCTTAATAAGGCCATGTACGACTCGCAAAAGACAAGACGAGTTCTTGATAGATTAGTGGGTTATAAAATTTCACCTATTCTTTGGGATAAAGTCCAAAGAGGGATTTCTGCTGGTCGAGTTCAATCCGTTGCTCTTAGAGTTATCGTTGAAAGAGAGGTGGCAATCAAAGCATTCGTTCCTGAACAATGGTTTTCTATTCATGGGGAAATGAAAAAATCAGGAACTTCCTTTGAAGTTAAGTATTACGGCGAAGAGTCGAGTAAGAAAACTGAACTAGTTGATGAAAAATTAGTTAAT
>JABGXW010000088.1 GCA_018675575.1 Bacteriovoracaceae bacterium
AAAACCATAGTGTTTTCTTGATACACACTTAAACGAAATGAAAGCCCTTATTTTAGTATGGGCATAAAAACAAACTAAGGCTTGTAGTGTTTGAATTAAGTCACTAAATAAAAAAACTTATCTAGGTTAATTGATTTTAAAGGTGCCCTGACTTGGAAAGAATAACCCTCAGGACTTCACTAGGCTTATAAGGTAAAGCTGAATCATTAATTAAACTTGTATATGAAAATGAAGCGCTGGAGTTATTGTTAAAAAGCCGAATTAAAATAGGCAATTGTTTTACCAAGACCTCAATTATTGAAATGCTAATGCCCTTGGAGCTGTTTAATAGCAGTTAAATTTACACCAAAATCCAATCAACAAAGGGAATCATTAACAATAACTTTAGCCTACTAGTATCAGCCCCACTCACAGAACTTAGTCTCTTTTCAACAAAAGGTGGGTTAAGAAACACCCTAAAATAACTTTACCAGAATTTAACCAATATAAAAAAGGTAATAACCATGACACTTGAACAGAAAGAACAATTTATAAACCTTAGAGGCATCGACGGTAAGTCGTTTGATGCAATTTCCAAGATCATGAGTGTCAGTAAGCCCACCCTGATTAAATGGTCTAAGAATCTAAATATAGAGCTTAATAAGCTAAGCGATCAAAGAATTATAGACCTACTCGATAAATACAGATTCACTAAACAGGCCAAGATAGAAATATATGGAGAAATTAAAGAAAGACTACTTGAAGAATTTTCTCTTAGAAGCCTTAAAACCGTGCCTACAGAGAAACTTTTAGTAATGATACTGGCGACAGAAAAAGAGATTCCAAGCGCTGAGAAAGAAGAGGACTCAGTCACAGATATAATATTTGTAGACCGTGCTGACAGAGACCTTTAATAATTTCCGAACAGTATATCCCAACCCAGTATGGGCCATTATCAGCCCAAAATGGGGCATCCCAGCCCAACATGGGGTAACTACAGGCCCTTGTATTTTCCTAGGCTATAAAAAAAGCCTGTTTTGCTGTATTAGATTGAACCTTCTAATACACTATGGTATACTTATCTTAACTTGAATCGGGGTAATTATATGAAAGTCACAATAAATTTAAAGGCAATAACAGCATTATATATAAGAACCTCAACAGATAAGCAGGACAATGGCGCTGATACTCAATTGAATGAACTCATGAAATTTATAGAAAAAGAGGGAATAACTAAATATCAAATTTATGAAGATAAGGGAGTGTCGGGCGCTAAAGAAAAGAGACCGGCATTTGACCTCATGAAGAAAGATATACGATCAGGAAAGATAGGCTCAATCATTACTTATTCAATATCTCGGCTTGGTAGAAAGGCTCATATACTCACAGAGCTTAGACGATTGATCGACACTAAGGGAGTTGCGCTGATTATGCTTGAAGAGAATATCAACACCTCAACAATTGATGGGAATTTTATATTTCATATTCATGGTGCCGTAGCAGAACTCAACAGAGATCAAATCGCTAAGTCAACGATTGCCGGACTTGAAGAAGCTAGGAGAAAAGGGAAAGTTTGGGGTAAGCCAAAGACTAGACCTTCTGAAAAGATCAGAAAACTCCACAAAAAAGGTGATTCCCTTAGAACCATAGCTAAAAAATGCAATTGCTCGCTTGGCTCAGTACAAGCTGAAATAAGACTAGTGAAAGCTGGTCGGGATATAATTCGTTGGGAAAAGGTTTACTCTGAAAAGACAGGGGAATTGTTTAAATAGTAGAAAAATTATCACTACTTAAAAAAGTCTCCACTTAAATGTTTTAACTAGTCCAGAATGAGAAGCCTCTTTTCTTTCAAATATATTATTAGCCTCAGCATATTCAAGAACACTGGCCCATGAGTGAGAATTTACTTTGTAGTTTTTCCGAAGTTTATTTGTCGAAATTACAGGCCAATTGGTTTTTTGTTTAAAAGATTCTACCTTAATCGCATCGACTATTTTTTTTAGGTTATTCTTAACTACGAGAGATGCTGAGTTATTTCTTTTTAACATTTCAATCTCAAGCCTAAGGGCCTCTATTTCTTTATCCTTTGATTCTTTAGGCGCATGATCGACCCAGTTTGTGGCAACCGAATCCATAACATTATGAAATGAATTATCAACACCTATGCTTTTCTTTATAGGAGCTGTTACTTTTTCTTTAGGCTTGGCCTTATCATGGGACATTAAATCGTTGAGATCCATTTTTAATTACCTACACAATTTACGACTATCTCTTTCGTAAGCCTCAAGGTTTCTTTATAGGCAAGGCCTCTATTTTCTAACATTCCACTTTTTTGAGCCTTTCTAAACGCTGAGGCATTGGGAATAAGAGTGTTTAAAAGATTCCCATCAATCTCTTTAATTTTAGAAATTTGTTCATAAGCAGTCGTTTCATTCTTAGCAAACATAGTGATTAAAAAGTCTAATTTAATATCGGTTTTTAATCGGGCATTGATACTTGATACAACTTTAGAAACTTGCTCAACGCCATCAATCTCCCACTCAGCCAAAGGAACAGGACAAATTACACGGTCACTTGAGGCAATACTGGCGATATTAACAGATGAAAAACTTGGACTCGTATCTACCAAGACAAAATCCATCTCAAGGCCATCGACCATATCAACAATTAATGAGGCCGGATTATAAGTAAAAGTCGGGTCGGTTAACAACATATCTATTCTTGAACAGTCGGAATTAGCAGGAATTAACCACAGTCTATCTCTAACCTCACAGATTAAATCGCTGGCCCTTTTTGTCCCTTCGATAATGTCATAAAGAGAAGCCTCACCTTTCTCTCCTATTAAAGTTCTCGTGGTGTTAGCCTGAGCATCGGTATCTATAACCAAGACCTTATATCCAAGATCAGACAGGTTTCTGGCCTGAGAAATAACGGTGCTGGTCTTACCCACACCACCTTTCTGATTAGCCACCGTTATTATCTGAGTCTTATTAACATTTAAGGACTCTCTTTCAATTATTTCTGCAAGCGCATCGTTGGAAAATATTTTAGAGCTACCTTTTCTAATTACATATTTTGAAGAATCTTCTTTATCAGAAAATTCCTTAAATAATGTGTCGAGTTGCCCTTTAGTTTTATCGAAAAAGATTCCGACATTAGATCGGTTAAGCATTATTTTTTCTCCCAAGACAGTTTTTTAACATTTCTTTAATTTTTGTCCGGCCAAAGGGTTAGAGTCAAGAAATAATCCAAAAAAGAATGACACTTTAAAGATCAGCCCCTTTTAACCATGTGAACATTTCCTCACCATGTGAACATTTCCTCACCATGTTATCCTCTTCTCACTATGTGAACATTTCCCCACTATGTGAATTATTGCCCACCATGTTAGCTTTTTCCCACCATGTGAACTATTGCCCACTATGTGTAACGAGAATCACTATGTGAAGTTAACCTAATACTTACTTACAATTATTATGCGCCAGCGCTCATGATTCAGAGATTCCATTGAAAGGATATACGAAACTTAAAAAGAAAATTACCAGATTCCCTTTCCACAAGGCCTTTGTAGATTACCAATATTACTAACAAAAAACATCGACTCAACAAAAGGGAATTTATCAAGCCCAGAAGGCGACGGACTCATCGGGCAATTATCTTTACAGGGGGTTTTTACATGAGAGAAAATTGGGAAGAGAAATAAAAAAAAGCCCAAAGGATTAGAGTCCCAAGGGCTATTTTTGAAAAGAAGGATTATCAATAAAATTACAAGTAAATATAAATCTAAAAGTTATCACTTCTCCCAAGCAAGATTAGGATAGCAGGCCAGATTAAATCTACAAGCAATTTTTTAGATAATAGTTTAACACCCATTGTTATTTCCCTTAATTTCTAGGGACTTCTTTCAAAAATATTTTCTCAAGGTTTAAGCCGGCACTCAATTTCGAGGCCGGCGATAGCCCCTTCATGGAGAGAAAGAATATGGAAAAGAAGAAAGTAACAGCGCTATTAATCAGAACATCAATTAAAAAGAGAGTCAGTTACGGAACAATGGGAATAGATTTCGTTTTTAGAGACCTTGAAGGGTTTGATACTCATGTCAGGACATTCAATCTCGTATCAAATACCAAAAAGAAAGGTGTCTCACTAAATGACTTCTTACCAGTAATTATTGGCGACAGCGATTGCCAGGATTTAAGAAAAAACTTCTCAGAACTTAAAGAAGAAATAATGAAAAACGACCATAAGTTTTTCGACTTGGAACTTGAAGATTCTTTTAGGGTTAAAAAAAATGGCGGAAAAGTATGGAACATAGTCTCTATCAAATTATCCCAAACCAAAAACAAAGAAGAGATATTTAAAATAGCGCAGCTTGATTTAGACAAAACACAAGAAAAAGTACCAGCATAAATAAAACCATAGTGTTTTCTTGATACACACTTAAACGAAATGAAAGCCCTTATTTTAGTATGGGCATAAAAACAAACTAAGGCTTGTAGTGTTTGAATTAAGTCACTAAATAAAAAAACTTATCTAGGTTAATTGATTTTAAA
>JABGXW010000089.1 GCA_018675575.1 Bacteriovoracaceae bacterium
ATGAACGGCTTAATTTCATTTTTTGTAGTTTACAGGAAGTCGAAATGAATATTAAAACAAGACCAAAAAAAATATTTAGAATTGGTTTAATTTTGAATAGAAAAATATTGACTTTCTTTGTCATTAAGTTCCATTATTCTAGAGTTTTAAACATGGACACATCTTTGTATGCATACAGTTATATTATCGAGCGTATCGTCATGAAAATGTAGTGTTTATCTGTGCTATTACGTATTTTTAGGTAGATAGAGAAAAATTGTGGTCATTTGAGTAAATTTTAGTCAGAATTGTTCTTTAAATAAGCCATTATTTATGGCCATATCGAATTTAAGTTTTTGATATTACAACACCTGTTTCGCATTTAAAACATATGGTGACGTGCTCTTATAAATGTTGATAAAATTTTTACTTTGAAAATATGATTTGAACTGAAGGAGTAGATTTCTGGAACTTTTAAATAAGGTCAAAAAGAACATTATTTTTAAATATCTTTCTTCTGTAAAACTGGCCATTCCACTCTTACTAATTCTCTTGGTTGCCTCTGTCGCTGGAACAATTATTGAAAGTCGTTATAATGCAGAAGTTGCAAACCTTCGCATCTATTCTGTCACTTGGTTCATAGTTTTACTATTTTTGCTTTGGATAAATATTTTTTGTGCTGCTGTTTCTAGAATTCCTTTTAAAAAACATCAAATAGGATTTGTCATCACTCATATTGGTATGTTGCTTCTTCTTATCGGCTCCATAATGACTAAACTTTTTGGGATTGATGGATCTATACAAATTCAAGAAAAATCTCAGTCTAATTATGTCTCTCTACCTGAACTGGTTTATGAAATAGGTGAAAATGGTCAGCCTGGATATTCAAAAGTATTTTTTCCAAAGTCATTAGAACCACTTGGGAAAGGAGAATTGGATTTTCTCAATAATTCAAAGCATCCGCTCTTTGTTATAAATTATGTACCTTTTGTAGAACCTAATCGGGCAGCTACACCTTCTCTTTCAGGAGCAGGTGCTTTAAATTTTAAACTTGAAAGCCAATTCTTTAATGTGGATGAATCACTTCACTTAACAGAAAAACCTGACATGCGTATGGGTCCTGCTCTCATTCGTTATGTTAAAAATAAATCGGTTATTAAAAATACAAAAACCCCAAAAAAGCTTAAGCAAAAAGAAATAAAAGGTCCTCGAATTAACATCTATGATGTCGCTTCTAATACTTTGCTAAAGTCTGTTCCGTTGAATAAGTTGTTAAAAACTGCACTCAAAATTAAAGAGGCAACAGTCAAAGTTGTTAAAATATTTGAACAAGCTGTTGTAGTTGGAAATAAATTAGATGAAGGAGGGCAAAAGGGAGTAAATCCCGCATTAGAACTGAGTTTCGTATTCAATGGAAAAACACTGAGAGATGTTGTCTATGCAAAATTTCCAACTTTTTCAATGCTTACTAAGGAAAATCTTCCTATTCGAATTGAATATAAACATCCAAAAATCACAGACACTAAAAGTCTAGATGCCCATGGAGCAAGCTCTGGAGAGATGGCCCAAACTCTACCTGATGGAAATGTTATTGAATTTGTTCAAAATAAAAATAACTCAACACAAGTAGAGATAGTGCTTTTTAAAAACAAAAAAGAAGTATTATCTAAAATTGTTAGTATTGGTGAGAGCGTAGAAACCCCTTGGATGGGGATGAAGATAACCTTGCTTTCTCTTGGAGCTAAAGAACAACATAACCATGACCATAATGAAGTTAAAATTATTCCGCTTCCACTAAAAGCAAAACTTCCTCCAAGTGCATTAAAAGTTGCTACTATGGACGGTACTTCTACTTGGATAATAGAAAATCAATCAAAGAGTATTCGTTTAAATGGTCAAGAGTTACCAATCTATTTTGGGCGTAATTCAATTAACCTACCTTTCTCAATTTATCTTGAAAAATTTTATAAAAAAGATTACCCCGGCTCAACAACTCCAATGAGCTATGAATCAGATATTAAACGTAACGGACAAGGTGAGACGATAAAAATTGCAATGAATGAACCCTATAAATATGGTGGTTATACCTTTTATCAATCAAGTTATATACTCCAAGAAGGACGTCCACCTGTTACTGTTTTATCTGTAAATAAAGATCCGGGACGATGGGTGAAATATATTGGTTCATTGATTCTTTGTCTTGGAATCATGATTTTTACATTAATGCGATCAAGAATTTATAAAAGATAATAAAGGTAAACGATGAAAATATTTTTAATAGGATTGTTCTTTTTAAGTTCGACACTTTTTGCTTCAGATTCTTTAACAGGAAAAAGGGTCAAACCAACTAATCCAGATAAAGAGGTGAACGCAGAAATAATTCACTCCGCCTTCCTCATTCATCTTCAAAATATCACGAAGGAGAATATTGAAAACTTACCCGTGCAACATAGAGGAAGAATAAAGCCATTTGATACTTTTGCAAGAGAATCAAATCTTTATCTCATGGGCTCATCTAGTAAATGGGGACAGAAAGCTACACAAATCTATTTAGGCCTATTAACATTTCCCAAGGCCTCGTACCTTGAATTTATTGAAGTCCGTGACTTAGATGTAAGGGTTAAACTTGGGTATGAAAAAAAGAAAAGATTTTTTTCAGTAGCACAGCTTAAATTTGCAGATTTAAACGAGTTGGCGTCACCTGCCCTGGCCCAAGAGAAAAAAAATAAACATGAATTATCTGATTTGCAAAAAGGACTTATCGAAGTGGCTCAGCAGTTTTGGCTCGCTCAAGGGATTATTGGAGGCTCTCAATTATTTGAGGCTATTATTTATAAAGATAAAGGCAAAGTCATAACTTCGAATACTTCTATTATTACAACTCCTTTACAAAATTACTTACGCTCCCTTTCTCCAGAGCAACCACAAGCAGTGGCCAGTCAGTGGTCCAGCCAATTAATTCAAGCTGTCTCAGCTCAAGCCAATACTAAAACACTCCACAGACAAATAGAAAATATAGATTTAGAAGTAACTTATAATAAGGCCCACCTTTTTATGATAGTGGGAATTCTATATCTTCTTCTAGCAATTGCCATTTTTCTTCCTTATAGTAGACAATACCTCTCTAGTACAAAAACCTACTTTTTACTTTCATTACCTATCTTAATTCATACTATTGGATTTATTATCAGAATCTTTATTACTGAGTTTCCACCAGTTACGAATATGTATGGAACAATGCTCTGGGTTTCCTATGGAATCTCAGTCATGTCCATACTTTTTTATTACCTTTATAAAGATTTAAACTTGCTTTCTATTTTTCTAGTAGGAGCTGCCTTAATTATTTTTATTACAGAATTTTTCCCTCTTATATTGGGTCCAGGAATGGATCCTATTGTCGCAGTTCTGCGCTCCAGCTATTGGCTTACAATACATGTTTTAACTATAACTCTTTCTTATGCCGCTTTTTCACTCTCATTATTATTAGGAAATATCGCATTAGTTAAATATATTATTCACCCTCATATTCCAGAGACAGATAAGTTTTATAAAAATTATGGCCACTACGCTTATCGTTCTATTCAGCTTGGTGTATTTCTTATCACTGCTGGTATTATACTTGGAGGGATCTGGGCAGATTACTCATGGGGAAGATTTTGGGGATGGGATCCAAAGGAAACTTGGGCACTTATTGCAGACTTAGGATACTTGCTCATTCTTCATTCCCGAATCTCTGGATGGCTAGGTCCTTTTGGGCTTTTGGCCATGTCAACTGTGGCCTATTTATTGGTGATTATGGCTTGGTATGGAGTAAACTTTATTCTGGCTGCAGGACTGCATTCATATGGTTTTTCAAGTGGTGGTGCTCAAATTGTCTTCACGTTCGTAGGAGGACAATTAATATTGCTTTCTATAGTAGGAGTTATTTATTTAATAAGAAAAAATAAGCTAAAAATTAATAGATGAGGAGGAGTTACTAAATGTACGATCTACTTATAATTGGAGCAGGGCCTGCTGGCATTAGCATGGCAGCCGAGGCTAGAAAATCTGGAATAAAATCTGATAAAATTCTTCTTATCGAAAAAGCAGAAGAGCATTCTTGGACCATAAAGAAGTTTTATCCCAATGAGAAATTAGTTTCAGCTAACTATAAAGAAAAAACTGCCGTTTGCAGTGGTGTTATGTGCATGTCTGATTCATCTAAAGACGATGCTCTTTCTTATTTAGATATGGCCATCGGGAAATATAGTCTTCAGGTTCATTATCAAGAAGTAGTTCAAAAATTATACAAAAAAGACACAGATGTTAACTTTACTATAAAAACAAATAAAAATTCTTATCAAACAAGAATTTGTGCAATTGCAATTGGAATGATGGGAAAACCTAATAAGCCTGCCTATAAGATTCCTGTTACCTTAAAAAAATCGAATATAAATTATGATATCACTTCAAAAGAGATTAAAAACTCAAAGGTTCTAGTTGTGGGGGGCGGAGATTCTGCTTCTGAATATACTCAATACTTGGCACTCTCTGGAAATGAAGTAACATTATGTTACCGACAAGAAAAATTTAAACGAATGAATAATATCAATAAGCAATCACTTCAAGAGTTAGAAAAGCAAGAAAAAGTAAAAAGTTATATGTCTTGTGATATTGAAGAAATAAAAGAATCCTCTACTGAAGGAATGCCTCTCGTTTGCTTTAAAGGCGATATTTATGATGACGAAGAATTTGATCAAATAGTTTATGCATTAGGAGGAACAAGTCCTACCAACTTTTTAAGACTATTGGGTATCGAATTTGATGGTAATGAGCCTGTCATACGTGAAGGCTTTGAAACTTCTATTCCTGGATTATTTCTTCTTGGAGATTTATCTGCCGGTAGAAAGGGTGGATCTTTAATTTCTGCTTTTAATTCTGCAAACTCTGCCATGGAAAAAGTTTGTAAAGATTATTTACTCTGTAAAATTTAATCTTTAAGAAAATTATTTTCTAATTGTTCTGTGTAATATTGTGAACCCCAATTTTGTGGACCAATAAACTTTGCAAAATACGCTCCATTGCGATCTAGCAAAAATGTTTCTGGGAGCTTACTTGTACCAAACCTCAGAGAAAGTTCGTTTGGTTCCATGAGAATGATCATGTTTTTTGGAAGCTTGCCAAATTTTCTAAGAAACTTTTTAATTGCTTTTGGCCTATCATTTACTGCCATAGTCACAAAGTGAAGATTCCTATTTTCAAATTTTTTCGCATATTTTATAAATGCAGGAAACTCAAGCTCACAAGGGCCGCACCAGGTGGCCCAAAAATGTAAATAAAGACCTTTTGATTGATTATTAACGAAAGATTTTCTGTTATAAGTGAGATTTGATAAAATATCATTTGCGGTAAAATCTGGTAATGATAAGTTGAGGCTCTTATTGATCTTTTTTTGATTTCTCTGTTGACACGAACAAATAAAAATTAAAAATATAAAAAAACAAATAGATTTCATTGATACTTTCCCTACAGCTCAATTTTATAGGCTTGACTCCAGTGTGCAAAGAAAAGAAAATGGTATTAATGTTAAGTATTTACATTCTTATTTTCATGATTATCTCTGCTGCACTTAGTTATGAATGGCTTATTCTGAATGATATAATGGACGGAACTAACTTGTTCTCATATTTTCCATCACTTAAAAATATAAACCAATCTACGGAAGCCGGTAGACCAATAAGTTTATGGCTTGGTTATATAGGAATTGGGCTGATGTGTATGATGAATATCTACTCATTTAGAAAAAAATTTCGATTTATGAAGAGGTTTGGCAATAAAGAAAGATATTTAGACTTTCACATTTTCTGTGGACTCATGGGATCAGTTTTTATTATTTTCCATACAAACTTTATAATTGGAGGATTGGTTGCTATTAGTTTTTGGAGTATGGTGATCTCAGCTTCTAGCGGAATTATTGGCAAGTTTTTTTATTCCCAAATTCTTTTTAAAAGGTCTTCTCTCATTAAACAGGCTGAAAAAATTGATAAAAAATTAGAACGGCTTTATGAAAAGATTAATAAAAAAAACTCTGCTAAAGGTGAAGATCCAGTCGATCAGGGGGAATTAAAAGCCAGATTTTTAAATACTGTCGGAGTTAATACTTTAGAACATCTTAGACATGATGCTTCTGTGTTTGCCTCATTAATCAATACTCTTGTGGTCCCATTTCGTTTTGCTGTGTCAAAACACTCCCTTCGATCGGCGACATTCCACGAAATAGAATTTAATCTTCTACGCCAATCTGCTTTTACCCACAGGAAAATTTATCTACTCAATGCCAATAAGAAAATTATGGGTCATTGGAGCACTTTTCATAAACCATTTGCAATTTTTATGTATTTTGTAGCAATTATTCATATTGCCTCGGCCCTTCTTTTCCAAGTAAAACACTAGGCTATTCTTTAAATCTTTAATATTATCTGATTCTGTCGATAAGTATTTATGGAAGAAACTGTGGCAAACTCAGCAGAAAATATGATAAAGATTAATGATATCTATAAAGATTTATCCTTTTATCTTTCTGAAAATATTGAGCTAGCCTCTTATGGGTTCATGGGGCTATTTATCTTTTGGTTGATAATAAAATCATCTTATAAAAATCGACTAGCTATAAAAGATCTCAAACAAGCTGTTATTAAGAATTTACATGAGCCATTAACATTGCATCCAGTAATAGATGAATCACTCTGTATGGGGTGCGGTGATTGTACCGTGGTCTGTCCTGAAGGAGGATCTGTCCTGCAATTAATTAATCATAAGGCCGTCCTTATAAAAGCTGCAAAATGTGTGGGGCACGGACTTTGTGAAAATGCTTGTCCAGTTGATGCTATTGATCTAGTCTTTGGAACCAAGCAAAGAGGTATGGATATTCCAAGAATCACTAGTGATTATGAAACGAACGTTGCCGGACTCTATATTGCTGGCGAACTTGGTGGAATGGGACTTATTAGTAATGCAGTTAAACAGGGTCAACATGCAGCAGAACATGCATTAAATAATCTAAAAGATGACTCAGATACAGATATTGATCTCTTTATTGTTGGGGCTGGCCCATCTGGTATTGCCGCTAGTTTAGCAGCAAAAAAAATGAAAAAATCTTTTGTCTGTATTGATCAAAATACTATGGGGGGCGCAGTCTATAATTTTCCAAGACAGAAGATCGTCATGGTTCAACCAATAGTTCTTCCATTTGAAGGTGCAATGAAATTCAAAAATAATGTTGTATCTAAGGAGGAGTTATTAGAGCAATGGGAAAAGCTGGTTTCAAAACATAAATTAAAAATAAGAGAGAAAGAAGCGTTTAAAGGAGTTAGTGGTCAAAATGGTCATTTTGTAGTTACAACTTCGAAAAAGACCTATACTGCAAAAAAAGTTCTTTTGGCCATGGGTGTTAGGGGAAGTCCTAGGAAGCTTGGTCTTCCAAATGAAGATATGGCGAAAGTGGCCTATAATCTTATTGATCCAGAACAATACCAGGGGAAGAATGTAGCTATCGTTGGTGGTGGAAATGCTGCCGTTGAAGCCGCTCAATATCTTGCAAAAAAACAATATAAAAATAAAGTAACACTTATTGTTCGTGGTGACGAAGACTCTGGACTAAAAAGATGTGCAGAAGATAATAAGGTTTTACTTTTTAAATGTGTAGAGCAAGGTAATGTTCAAATTTTGTATACGTCATCAGTTAAAGGTATAGAAAAAAGAGAATTACTTTTAAAAATTGGTGATACTGAGAAAAAAATAAATAATGATTTCATATTTGTTTTTGCAGGAGCAGAAATGCCTCATAAATTTCTGATGAGTCTTGGAATAGAGATAGAAAAGAAGTATGGATCAAAATTAAAGGCAAGCTAGAGCTTGGTAGCTTATAATTATTAACTGAATTCTTATCGTAAATCAATTTCTTTTACATCTTTTGAAGTAACATTACTTCTTGTCTAGTAGATGTTTAGTTAGATAATTTAATTAGTCATTTTAAACAACACGTTATAGATTGATTATACACATATTTTAGAGAGGAATTTAATGGAAGTAGGAATTCTAATAAAGATTGTTTTGCCTTTATCATTATTTATCATTATGCTCGGAATGGGCTTGTCTTTAACAGTAGAAGACTTTAAAAGAGTTTTACAATATCCAAAAGCTGTTGCAGTAGGCATTTCTTGCCAAATGTTACTGCTTCCATTAGTAGGTCTTTTAGCGATAAAAACCTTTAACCCTTCTTTAGAGCTCTCAATGGGACTTATGATTTTGGCATTCTGTCCAGGTGGAACGACTTCTAATCTAATTTCCTATCTTGCCAAGGCCGACTTGGCATTATCTGTAACCCTTACAGTTATAGTCAGTATCCTATCTCCAATTACTATTCCTCTTTTTACAAAATACGCATTCACATTTCTTACCGGAACTGGAAGAATTATTGAACTGCCATTTCTAAAAACATTTATTACTCTCTCTGCAATCACGTTTATTCCTGTCGCCATAGGAATGTTAATAAATAAAAAAGTACCTAGCTTTGCTAAGAAGTGTGAAACCCCAGTAAAAGTTCTTTCAATATTATTTCTTATGGTAATTATTGCAGGGATTCTGCAACAGAACTGGGACAATTTGCCACGCTTTTTCAAAGAGATTGGTCCTGCTGCATTAACACTTAATAGTGTAAGTATGGTAGTCGGATTTTCAGTGGCGAAATTTTTTAGACTTAACCATCGTCAATCACAGGCCATCGGGATTGAAGTTGGAATACAAAATGGAACGACTGCTTTATTAATTACAGGCAGTATCTTGGCAAATTCTGAAATGTCGATTGCTCCTTCTATATATAGTATATTGATGTTTGGTACTGGAGCTATTTTTGGTATCGTGACAAATAAAATGCCAGCTGCAAAAGAATAATTATTTGATAAATTATTGGGCCTTCTGTTTAAAATACAAATAGAGCCCAGAGAACGATTGAAATAGAAGTCCGAATGCTAGAAAAACTCCAATATATTTCGCTCCAAATTCCCAGTTATGCAAACCAATTAGTATAGATTTTACATCTTTACTATAAAACTCATCTTTACGAAAAAGAAGAAGTATACCTGTTAAACTTGTGAGGATGAAAAAAGGAGAGTAAATGACTCCTATTTTTTTGTGTAGTATTAATAACTTTTGTCGTGTCATATTTACCCTTATTATACATCTATGATTCTCTGAATGATCTAGATTATTGACAATGAATATACTATCACAGGCTTTAGCGCGAATTCCACTACTTGAGAAAAACTGTCGTCTACTGCCGTCACTTAATATCGTGTGTAATTTTCATCATCATTATATAATAAAACTTAACAAAAATTATTGCATAAAAATAGAACTGGAATTAAATGAAAAAAATTATGCTCTTCGGTGGAAGTGGTCAATTAGGTCATGATATTAGAAATGTATTTACTGGAAAAGAAGCGTTTTCAATCGAATCCTTATCTTCATCTGATTTTAATTTTAACTCGAGTGATAATGTCGAAGCTTCTTTAGCAGATAAATGGCCTTTTGATATTCTTATCAATGCCATGGCAAATAGTGACATCGATCGATGTGACCAGGACAAAGATCTCGCCTATAGAATCAATCATAGAGCTGTTGAAGAAATGGGGGATTTTTGTAGTAAACATAATATTCCAATTTACCACTTCAGTACAAATGATATCTTTGATGGTAAAAATCAATCACCCTATACCGAAACTGATCAAGTTAATCCCATTAGCATCTACGGCGCATCAAAACTTGCAGGAGAGCAAGGTCTAGTTGAAATATGTGAAAAACATTTTATTTTTCGGGTTTCGACATATTACGGAGCTCTTGCAGGGGCAAAAAACTTTATTCTTGATACTGTCGGTAAGGCCAAAAATTCGGCGCAGACATATGCTGTGAGTGATCAACAAATATGTGCAACTCATAGTTTAGATATCGCCAAAGCATTACTTTACTTTATAGAAAATGAAGTAATAGAATATGGAATTTATAATTGTGCAGCGGAAGGAGCCTGCTCATGGTTTGACCTTACTAGTGAAACTTTTGCAATAATGGGAATTGATAAAACAGTTGAAAAAAAATCTTATATAGAAGTTCCTGATAATTTAGAACGTCCTGTTTATTCGGTTCTAGATATGAAAAAGATTTCAAAATTTTATCAAATGCCAACTTGGCAAGAATCTCTTGAAAATTATCTCCGTTTATTAGGACTGACTAAACAAATTAGAAACTAAAAAGTTGATGGGATACTTTCCTTTGAGTGTTGAAAATATCGACTAGATTACGTCGCATTCTCGTTAAACTCTCTAAATATACTCTCGTATCAGATCGAGATAGTTTAATACTTAAATCTCCAAGAACTACTGCTTTAATTTTCGTCTCATCTGTATCAAGTAAATTATAGAGACGAACCTTATTATCTAAATAATTATCAAGTGATCCTTTATGTGTCCCAACAGGAACTATTTGACAAGACTCCCCAGCATTATAACTTACTTCTTTTAAGCAATTGATATTAACAGCAAAACCCATGTGAGTAAAAGATTCAAAATTAACATAATTATTATTAAAGATTTTTTCGAGTTTATCATTCTCAATTTTAATGTGAACCACTCCAATTAATTCATTTTTTGAATTAAATAGACCTGATCCTGAGTTACCACTAATAATATGACAGTTTGAACCTGTTATTAAAAAATTACCAACAGACTTATCAACCTCGAAGGTAAAAGCATTATCAAGAGAGACAAGGCAATCTTTTCGTACGATAGTTCCTAGAGTTTTATCTACTTTACTTGGATTCATAGTATATGCATGAACAGGTTGTTTATTTGAGAGATCATTCTTTTTTAGAGAAGTATTAACTCTTGAATACTTGCTCTTTTGTACTTTTATGACAGCGAGATCTGGATACCATTCCTCATATGGGAATGTATGGGACACCAGGATACAATTTAGATTCTCTCTCGGAAACTTATTTGTTTTTGGAAATTGAATATTCATTTGTTTAGAACATTCTTTGCCATTCTCTCTTAACTCAATTGGGAGGCAATGACTATTGGTTATAAAGTATTGTTCATCTATTAAGGTCCCTGAGCAAGATCCTAAATAAAATTTCTCATCCTCTTGAAACCAAAAATTTAACTTTCCTACATTACTAGGACAATTTAAATGACTTTCACCGCAGGTTACTCTACTTGTTTCAATTGCCTGTTCTAATTGTCTTTTTGTATCTAATTGAACAAGATTATCAGTTGAGGGAGGAGAATTGTTATCACTCCCGCAGCCGAGTAACGATATAGAGAAAAGAATAAATATAAGTAACAGTAATTTCATACAGCAATACAATAGCATTTCACAAAAATTAATGAGCTCTTTTGTAAAAAATACGTGATACTATGTTACTGAAAATTTCTTTTATAACTAATATTTGGAGCTTAGTACCTCTTTTCTTAAATAATATTTCCTGAGAAACTCACTCCAAGTCAAAAGCTTTTTTCGTAAATAAGTACTTTCTGGCCATTTTAACTCTTGCCTAATATCACGGAAGTTCTACTTCTTTGAACTTTAATTTATAGAACAAACTAGCTCTCTTTGAACAAGCTGTTAATTTTAGGGATTGAATAATTTTCTGGCACCGACCAATTACCATAAATCTTTGCTAGATTCCACTATGTGGACGGTTAAATAAAGCAATTACATACTCAGTAATGAGAGTCGAGGAGTGCCGGGGTTAAGATGAGAACGGAATATGGAACGGAATATGGTGCCAGCAGACTTATGCCGTAGGCTCGGCGCCGAACATACATTAGATCGAA
>JABGXW010000090.1 GCA_018675575.1 Bacteriovoracaceae bacterium
AAAGAAGTAGTTAAGGAAGAAGTAGTTAAGGAAGAAGTAGTTAAGGAAGAAAAGAAAGAAGCAGTTAAGAAAGAAGTAGTTAAGGAAGAAAAGAAAGAAGTAGTTAGAGAAGAAGAAGAAAAAGAGGAAAAAGAAGAAGAAGAAGAAGAAGAAGAAGAAGAAGAAGAAGAAGAACCAGTAGTGCCGAGAGTAGGTATCGGGAAATAAGATCTTAGAAGAAGTGAAGATAATAATAAAACATTCTCTATTTTAAGATAGAGAATGTTTTATTATTAAACATCTGATATAATCAGACGATATGCTCAACAAGAAATATTTAAAAGTGCCATTCAAAGACCTTCTCGGTCATTATCAAGTTCCTTGTGATCTCTACATTTCATTATCTGAAAAAAAGTTTGTTAAAATCTTGAATGCCAATCAATTTTTCGATGAAGACCTTATTCTAAAATATCTTTATAAAAATGTCTCCTTTTTTTATCTTAACCTCTCTGATAAAAATATCTGGGAAGAGCTTCTTCTCGCAAAGGAAAAGCTTGAAATCAAACAAGATACTTTTCTTTATGATGATCCAGCTAAGGAATTAACGAATACTTTTAGAAGAATTAGAAAGTATTCAATAGAAATGGGAATTAACAAAGACGTTGTAGAATTAGTAGAGGGTTTACAACAAAAAACAATTAAGTCATTCCGCCAAAATAAATATCTTTACAAAAATTTACTAAGAATGGTTACTACAAATAATTATTTAGCGGATCATTCTTTATTAGTTTCTTCTATATCTTGTGCTATCGCTATGAAAATGAGCTGGTCAACACAGGCCACATTAAAGAAATTCATAATAGCGGGACTTTTTCATGATATATGTTTAGATAATTCTGAATTAGCAAAAGTCCACTACATTTCGGAGGTTGAAATAATGAATCTCCCAGAAGAGGATGTTAAAAAAATTATTAATCATCCAAGCGACGGGGCAAGTAAATTTTTAGAAAGCAATTTAAACTGTCCAAATGCAGATAAGATTATTCTTTATCACCACGAATTACCGGATGGCTCAGGGTTTCCACAAGGCTTGAACTCTTTTAATATTCCTCCCTACGCATGTCTCTTTATAATTGCAGAAGAGGTTGTTAGAGCACTTTTTCATTATGAGTTTAAGGAGGCTGCTTGGGACTACTTAGAAGAAAAAATAACATCAGAATATATTTCTGGTAACTTCGGAAAGCCAGCCCAAGGATTTTTATCTTGCTTCATAACGTAAACTGTAGTCAATACTCAAAAGCTTTAATTAACTACAATATCGAATGTATTGGACCTACTTACTAATGTATTCAAAAATTTTGATAACGTCACAAAAATTCAATGTCGTCACGAAATAGTATCTCCATATAGATATAAATGAGAGTGTTATCCCTAGGTAACAAAATAATGACAAAACTAGGAATCATTATCACTAAACAAGCTACTTTAATTTTTCTTCCATGTTTAAATCTCTAAAATCACGTCATAAACGTTTCTACAACTATTGATATACTGATATAATAAAGTCATGGATAAACTGAAGATAATGTGGATAGTTGTTAATGATAAGTCATGCCAAAGCTTATCCTAGGCATTTAAAGGGCCCTTTAAAAGACTTTCAGGTCAATAGGAGCATTTCTCTTAAGCGAAATGAAAACCTGAAATGAGTAGAGGAAGAAGCAATTATTTAAGAAATTATTAAGGAGTATTTATGCCTCATATAGTGTTGATTAACAATGATAAAGACTTTCGCAAAATCCAACAAGATACAATTCAAAAAGAGTTTGAAATAGACGTTATATGCAGAGATACAATTGAAAACACACTTCATCTAACAGATCTAATTAATAATCTTTCTGCAATCATAATTGCAACAGATGATTTCTCAAAAAAAAGCCTTTTAAAATTAAGTGAAAAAATGAAATTTCAAAATGAACAAGTAAAAATAATTGTTCCAATAAAGAACTTTGATAAAAATACTCTACTTGAAGATAATATACTTTATGTTCAAGACACGGATAACATAGAGACAATTCTAACCACAATAGCATTAAATTTAAAATTAGAATTAAAATCACAGAATAGATTTAGTTTTGTAAATAGCTATAAGCAAATATCACCCAAAGAACTTTTAAATATTCAAATTGCCCCGTGTGATATTTTTATCAAGATCCATAAACATACAGGAGTTAAATATATTCTGAGGTTTAAGGCCCGAGAGGGTATTGATCATATTAGAGTAAATAATTATATAAGTAATGAAATTGAATACTTCTATGTTAAAGAATCTGATTCAGCTTTTTTTTACAATGATCTTAATATGAAATATACGAGAAGCATGGAAATCAATTGTCTTTCTAGTGAGCAAAGAACCCAAAATACAGAAAAATCTTATAAATATTTAGTTAACAGGCTAAAAGAGGAAGGTTTTTCTCCTCGAAATATAGAATTAGTAGATTCTGTTGTATTATCAATCGAGAAGATTACAAATAGAATGACAGGCTCTTTAAGAATAAAAGGTCATTTAGAATATTTATTAAGTCGTCCTCAAAGTGATGTTTATATTCATAATCAATTAACCGCTGTTATAGCTTCGTCCATTATAAATAAAGTTCCCTGGGGATCTGCCCAGCAATCTGAAAAATTATCATTTGCCGCAATGTTTCATGATCTAGATATAGTTAATAATTCCGAATTAGTGCAAGTTCGATCAAGAACGGAGCTACGTGAAAATAACTTCACTGCTGATGACATTGAAAGAGTTAACAGGCATGCCTTAAATTCTTCTCTTTTCATGCAAGATTTCCCTGATCTCCCTTTGGGTGTAGAGAGTATAATACTTCAACATCATGGTTCACAAAATGGCATAGGGTTTGTTGAGAAGCCTAGCCCTGCCGTATTATCTCCACTTTCTTTAGTATTTATAATTGCTGAAAAGTTTGCTCATAATTATATTTTTACAGTTAATGATAAGCTAACTGCTAAAGAGATAATTTCGACAATTGAGAATGAATATAACTCAAATTCGTATAAAGAGATTGTCTCTGGCCTAAAGCAAGCATTTAAAGATTAACCCAATCTTCTAATTAGGCAGCCAAAAGACAGATCAATACAATTAGATTCTAAAAAGCCTAGATTTGGTATCTGGAGAGTGGTTGTGCTACCATTCTGGGCCTATTAATTATTTCAAGGGTTTACATCATAAAAAAACTTAATTCTTTTCTTTAAAATGTCGATAAAGAGATGACGAATTAATATTCGAGGTAAAACTTGGCATTGCGTGTACTCATAGTCGACCCAGATGAAGACTGGTTAGATAAGACAGCTTCCTTATTTAAAGAGCAACTTTATGAAGTTGAGGTGTCATCAAATGGGAAAGACGCACAGGTCAAACTTTATGGGGGCAAGTTTTTTGCTGTCGTGATGAACTATGCCACTAAGAACCATTCTGCTCATCAAGTTTTAAAATTTATTAAAAGAGCAGTGGAGAACAATCCGAGAGTGCTTGTTTATATTGAGGAAGAAGATGTTGGTGATGAAGATGATCCGTTAGATAAAAAACTTCGAAAGGAAGGTGTTGATGAAGTACTTATTAAACCTTTTGAAATCGATGTATTATTAGCAGTATTGGAAGGTCATCAAGGTATTGGTGATCTCATGAATAGTCTTCCAAAAAGGAAGGGACAAAAGCCGGAAGAAGAGATCTCCATGGAAGATGGTAGCTTTACGGCAGTAAAAATAACGGAGTTCTATTCATTGAAAGCTGTTTTGTTTGATGTATATATAAAACTTTCTTCTGGAAGATATATAAAGTTTCTGCACTCTGGTGATGAGTTTTCGAAGGACAGAGTTGATAAATACAAAAATGAAAAAGGCGTCGACTATCTTTATTTCCATGTAAAAGATCGTAAAAAATACATCAAATTCAATGACCACTTGGCTAAAAAAATGGTTAAAAGTGATAAGCTTGATTCAAAAAATAAAATTAATATGCTTAAAAATGTTACTGAAAAGTTTATGGAAGAAGCTTTTCAGGAGGGAATTAAACCGGTAATAGTTGAACAGGGAAAACAAATTTGTGAAACAGTTTATTCATTAATTGAATCAAATGATGACTTATACATCCATCTTAGAAATTATCAAGACTTTGACCCAAGTGCTTTTTCTCATGCATATTTATGTACTCTTTTTACTGCTTCAATTATTAAACAATTTGAATGGCAATCAAAAACTATGATTGAAAGCGCATCTCTCGCCTGTATGTTTCACGATATTGGAAAGTTGAACTTAGACCCAGAGTTATTAACTATGCGTCCAAAAGATATGAATGAAGCACAGCTTGAAGAGTATCAGAAGCATCCTATATATGGTGTTGATATCCTCCAAACTAATAAAAGTATTACTCAGCCAGTCAAACAAATTATTTTACAACATCATGAGGCCTTCGACGGGACAGGTTTTCCCTCTCAATTAAAAGGGCAAAAGATACTTACCTTAGCAAATATAGCTGCTCTAGCAGATCAATTTAGCCACATTATAATTGAACAAAACCTTAAACCCGTTGATGCACTCAAATTTATCCTTACTCAAGCCGATATTGTAGCTAAATTTAACCCTGAAATAATGGAAAAGTTCATTCAAGTTTTTGTGCACCCTAATAAAATTAAAAGAGATCGTGTATTGCCTGGTAAGTCGAGAATGGTTCCGAGCAAAAAAGCTTCTTAAACTGCAACTTTTTAAAGAAGACTTCACTTTCATGAAACAAGGATATTCTGCCTAAAATTATTGGCATTTTCTATTTGAACTCCTCTATAAGCTCTAAAATCATTTAGCAAAATAATTAATCCTTCACAAAGAGAACTTTTTCCAATTAATTTCGTAGTAATAATAGATAACATTCGCTCACGAAATGAAGATACTACTAACTAGGAACTTAAATATGAACAGAGATAATAAACCCCTCCACTTTCTATTCAAACTAATTGTTATTAATATTGTTTTAATAATAAATTTTTCCTTTGCTTTTGGTGCAAGCCTGTCAACAAATTCAATAAGTAGTACTAGGCAGTCTATAACCCCAAGAGCCGATTCCTAATTTCATTGTTAAGCCTTTTAAAAAGATACTTCAATATGGAGCGTGTCATAATTATATTATGTGTATGACAGAAAAAATCCGTTGGTGGCAATTTAAATTACAACCTCCAATAGTTGTTAAAAATATTCGAGGAAAGCTGGAGAGCAAACACTTTGCTATTGGCCCATCTCATCGTATGGTGAGCTCTCATTTAACATCTCATCAAGATGGTTTTTTTCAAATGGACTGGGAAATTGCTGTTCCTGCTTCAAAAGCACAAGAAGCATTAATAGCAATTAAAAAGCATGTTCAAGAAAATCAAACATGTCTACCATTAGTAGGTGTCTTTGTGAGATTTACACCAAGTTCAGATCAAACACTTTTGGCCCATACACATAGCGATGGAAAAGACTGGATAAATGGGGAGCCCGCGGTCTTTTTTGAAATGCCTGTATATATTCCTATTGGTTTTTCTAAGCAAAAGTATGCTGAGTATGAATCACAATATGTTGAGTTTACGAAGATGCTCATTACAAAGTTTTCAGGTCGTCCTCACTGGGGAAAAAATAAACTATGGGCATTGAATCTTGCTATTAAAAGAGGTGCTTACGAAGAAAGTTTTTCTAAATTCAAAAAAGTCATGAATCAATTTGACCCTAATGGGACTTTCTCGAGTAAATTTTCTAAAAAGTTAGGTTTTTATAAGAAAGACTAAGAAATCTTGTTATTTTAGTTCCATTATTCAAGTAATGAATATATAAATGAAAAAAACTATCTTCTGAGATCATATGTCAAAAAAGAAATATTCTAAATCGCTGTCGAATAAGATCAACTTTTTAATAGTAGAGGACATGAACGTTCAGAGAGATTTAATCATTAAAGATTTAGAGAAACTTGGAATAGTAGGAACTATTTATCAAGCTAAATCCCTTGAAGAGGCCCATAAGCTTTGTGAAGAAAAAATTCAATTTATACTGGCCGATTGGATATTGCCTGACGGCACAGGTTATGATTTATTACTTACAATCAAGAAAAATTAAAGAATTTACCTTTTATTATATTTACAACTATTGAACAAGTTGAACCAATGATTATGGCCATTAAAGCAGGTGCTGATGAGTTTATCGTAAAACCTTGGACATCGGATGAATTAAAAGAAAAAGTTCATTTTGCTTGGGATAAACATCATACGGAAGCATGAATATAAACTCAAAAATGCTGGTACTCGTTAAGCAGTTTTACCGATTGCCAATTTTCTATAGATTAATCACTTTTAAATTCGGCCACTAATCCTTGTACCGATCCCTTAGCATCCCCAAACAACATTCTGGTGTTATTTTTGAAAAATAGAGGATTTTGAATCCCAGCAAAACCGGCTCCCATAGATCTTTTCAAGACAATAACTGTCCTCGCTTGATCTACGTTGATAATGGGCATCCCATAAATGGGGGACTCTTTATCTTCTCTGGCAGCAGGATTAACTACATCATTGGCACCAATAACTAAACAAACATCAGCTGTTTCTATTGTCGGATTAACTTCGTCCATTTCCTTAAGTTGCTCGTAGGGAACAGAAGCTTCAGCTAATAAAACATTCATATGGCCTGGCATTCTTCCGGCAACAGGATGAATTGCAAATCCGACTTCGCAACCATTTTCTTCTAAAAAATCAGCCAGCTCTCTCACTGCGTGTTGGGCCTGGGCCACTGCCAATCCATAGCCTGGAACAATTAAAACCGAACTAGCGGCTTCTAAAACATAATAAGCGTCCTCGACAGACATAGGTTTAACCTCTCCTTCTATTTTAGCACTATTTTTTCCCGCTACAACGGAGCCAAATCCAGAAAAGAGAACATTCGAGAGAGAGCGATTCATTGCCTTGCACATAAGGTTGGTGAGAATAATCCCTGATGCCCCTACTAAAGAGCCAGCGACAATCAAAAGAGTATTGTTCATAACAAAACCGGCGGCACAAGCAGCGATTCCTGAATATGAATTTAGAAGAGAAATCACAACAGGCATATCTGCGCCACCAATTGGAATCACGCTCATCACACCAATTAAAAATGAAATAAGAATAATGGCCCAAAGGTAATTCGTACTAGCAGCAGGATTCATAGAATACATTACGGCCAGTATTAAAATTCCAATCAGAATTGCAGCATTAACAAATTGCTGGCCAAAAAATTGAATTGGTCTCCCTGTAATGACTTCCTTTAGTTTCCCCCAAGCTATAATTGACCCCGTAAAGGTCACTCCTCCAATAATAACAGAAAGAATGACAGTCACAGCAGAGAAGGTATCGAGATTTTTATTAACGAGATAAGCTACAACTCCAACAAGAAGTGAAGAAATACCCCCAAATCCATTCAGTACCGCCACCATTTCTGGCATAGAAGTCATTCCAACTAATCTCGCTGCAACGATTCCTACCACTGATCCAATCAGTAATCCAATTACGATAAATTTATAACTAACAATCCCTTGAGAAAATAAAGTCGCAATAATGGCGATCAGCATGCCAAGTGAAGAAGTTAAATTACCTTTTCTTGCCGTTCTAGGGTGACCCATCCATTTTAAGCCAAAGATAAATAGGGCAGCGGAGAGGATATAAACAAGATCTATAAGTTGTTCAATATTCATTATTTTTTCCCCTTAGCTTTAAACATTTCAAGCATTCTATCTGTAACCAGATATCCTCCCACAACATTCATGGTGGCAAATGCTACAGCAGCTGTTCCTAAGTAGAGCGCCAGTTGATCATTTCCAGTCTCAGCCCCTGTTAACGAGATGGCGCCTAATAAGGTTATTCCAGAGATTGCATTTGATCCCGACATTAAAGGGGTGTGTAACGTAGAGGGAACTTTAGCAATAAGTTCGAATCCCAAGAAGATTGAGAGAATGAGAATAAATGCTAGAAAAACAATTGATGAGGGATCCATCTGAGCTCCTTATTTATTTAAAACTGATTTAACCATTTCGTTAACCAATTTACCATTATGAGTTATTACACAACCTTTGATAATTTCATCATCAAAGTTTAAGTCAAATTTCTTATTTTCTTTGTCCCAGAATTCATCAATAAAGTTGGTTACATTTGAAGAAAACATTTGAGAAGCATGGAGAGGGACCCTTCCTGGCATATTTGCAATACCTAAAATTTTCACACCGTTCACTTCTACAGTCTCACCAACTTTTGAACCTTCGACATTGCCTCCCGTTTCAACTGCGAGATCGACAACAATAGAACCGGGGGTCATTCTAAGCAACATTTCGTGAGTAATAATCACAGGTGCTTTACGACCAAAAAGCTGTGCGGTCGTAATAACAATATCTGCTCCGGCACAATGCTTGGCCATTACTTCTCTTTGTTTTTGGATTTGATCCTCAGTAAGTGCCTTAGCATAACCATCTTTTGTCTGCCCAGTTTCACCTAAGTCAATTTTTATAAACTTTCCACCAAGTGATTGAACCTGTTCCTCTACTACTGGTCTAGTGTCAAAAGCTTCTACTCTAGCGCCCAGTCTTTTCGCTGTTGCAATGGCCTGAAGACCGGCCACCCCTGCACCAATTATAAAAACTTTAGAAGGAGTGATGGTACCAGCAGGAGTCATCATCATAGGAAAAATTTTATTCAATTGTTCTGCTGCTTTGATTACTGCAAAATAACCAGCGAGAGAAGCTTGAGAACTTAAGACATCCATTTTTTGCGCCTTAGTTGTTCTTGGTATCATTTCCATTGAGATTGAATTTATTTTATGACTTGAAAGAGATTGCAATAATTCGGGATTATTAAATGGATCTAAATAACTTATTGAGATGCAGCCTTCACTGTAATAATCAAGGTCGGAAAGTTCTGGCCTTCTAATCTTCACCACCATATCTGTTTTCATAAGAGACTTTCGATCAGCAACGACTTTAGCGCCCATTTTTTCATAATCGCTATCAGCGATATTAAGCCCCAAGCCAAGACCTGCTTCTATTGAGATGTTAAGTCCAAGATCTACTAGTTTCTTGACATTGACAGGAATAAGAGCGACTCGTGTTTCGTCAGGATGCGAATCTTTAAGTACCGAGATTTTCATTTCTTTCACCTAAATTTGAATGTTAAATCATTATAGTCTAAAGTTTAAGATAGATTATTACTAGTTAAATACTATAAAAATAAATGAGCCGGTCTTTTTCTTTAAATCTACAGTTTTTTATTTATAATAGGGACATTTTCCTTGATATTTTTTATCTTTTACATATTGTTGTCCTAGGTAGTAAATCGACATAGTTTATCTATTTCTAATGTTGTTACTATACAAGAGATGTTTTGTCACACACAATCTTACTCTCTTTTTTCTGTTACAAGCAAAACTAAATGAACTCAGGTATTAGATCTGCCATACTGCAATTTTATTTTTACATTTCATATAAAAGTAGATTTTAACTTTTACCTAAACTAGATTTTTTGATTGCTTTAATAGCATTTTTGAAGTTACCTCGATTATATTCTTCAGAAAGAGTTGAAACAGACTTCATTACTAAGTCGGATGACAATTTTTTTCCATAAATATCCTTCACTATCTTTTCTGCAAGTATAAAAATACAAGTTAATGGTGAAATCGACAAAGCGCCCAATTTACCAGGAAATCCCTTACCATCGGGTCTTTCATGATGCTGTAAAATCATAGTTTCAACATCAGGAGGAAGATCTTTCGCCCTGGCAACGATTTGACTTGACTCTGCAGGATGAGCAAGAATTATTTTTTTATCTTCAGGAGAAAGGCTTGGTTCATTAAGATCATGTATTTGAGATAATTTGCCATCTTTTAGAGAAATATCATGAAGGATGGAAACAGTATGAATCTTTTTTGAGATTTGTTCTGAATTCCAGCCCATTTGTTTACATATCTCTGAGGCAATGCACGAAATCAGCATCCCGTGTTCTTGTAAATAAATATTTCCAACCATAACTTCACTTAACAGATCTCGAAGACTTGTTTCTTTAGTCAGGGCATTTATCGTGGCCTCTCTTTGTTTTTCAATTGTTTCTATGACAAAGGAATTGATTCCTATTTTTTTTATATATTCATCTAAGTTAGCAGAAACAACAATCATGCCTTTTAGACTTGCGGTTTTAGATACTTTTTTATTTGCTGATTTTTTAATAATTCCTTGGATTAAGAGCTCTTGAAATCCGGAAAAGTTTTCTGTCGGAATCAAAACATAGTTCAGTCCCCTTTTTTGAAATTTAGTTATCTCATCAGGTGTGAATTTGATATTTTGTTGCGTAACCTTGACAACTTTTCGGTGCGAAAGCCTAATGAAAATATCAAAGTTATAGATATTTTTGATTAAAATCTTTTGGATTTTCACAGGGGTATATATTTCAGCAAGGTTTTCATCCAAAGTTCTTTCATCTTTATTGTCTTTTCTCATTAAGCCTTTCGCTTTTTTTTTCAAATCAATAAATCTTTGACTTGTTTGATTATTCCGTTTTAATGAGTAATCAGCAACTCCTTCTTGCTGTGGTTTAGTTTCTTTTTTTAAGGAGTAATCAGCAACTCCTTCTT
>JABGXW010000091.1 GCA_018675575.1 Bacteriovoracaceae bacterium
AAAGTTCACGAATTTAATCCCAAAAACTATTTCTAAAACAGAGATTTTTGAAAAAATTTTAATTAAGCATAAATCAGGACAATTGGAATTAGAAATAAATGGAAAACCTATTTCTCGAAACGGTTATTTAAAAGAATCAGGCAAACTTATTGCCGACATTACCTGCCACTAAAAAACGTTTTATCATCTAGATATTTCCCTTCAGATTAAAATATCGATAGACTCTAAGATTCAATGTCTAGTAAAACTCGTTCTTTGCAATTTTACTTTCTTGAAATTTAACAAAGTGCTTAATACTTAGGGGGTAAGCCAAAACTAATCAATCCCAAATTCCCCTTTCTAAAATCAATTAAAACAATTTTATAAACACGGTCATAATCGGATTCACCTTTATGTTGAACACAACCCCTCACTTTTGCGATATGGTCTAGGGCCTCAATTAGAGTAAGGTCTAGTGTTTCAAACTTATACTTCTCTTTGAACTCCTCTGTTTTTAATTTCAGTAAATGCTCTATTATAAAACAAGCAGAGGTTTCGGTTGTCACAATTAAATCGGGAATAGCGTGAATGGCCGTGAGCCAAAGTCCATGTTCATATTTTTCAATCTTTGGAGGCATCACCCCTGGAGTATCTAAGATCTCTAAATCATCATCTACTTTTACCCAGAGCTGAGTTCTTGTATGGCCTGGTTTATCGGCAGCCTTACAAGCATTACGATTTGCAAGCTGATTAATGATTGTTGACTTTCCGGTGTTCGGAAGACCCATGATCATCATTCGAAGTTTTTTCTTTTCTCCCTTAGCATCTGAGTCTGCACGACGTTGCTTAACAATTCTTTTAGATTCTGCGATAACTTTCTTTAGTGATGATCTATCAAAGCAATCAAGAAACATAAAAGGGACATCTTGAAGCTTAAACCACTCTTCCCATTTTTTCACTGCCTCGGGGTCAGCAAGGTTTGACTTATTAATCACGATGAAACGACTTTTATCAGCGAAGCATTCCGTGATTGTCGTGTTTGCTGTTATAAGTGGTGATCTGGCATCACGAACTTCTAGAACGATATCGACTAATTTAATTTTTTCTTTGATTTTTTTAACTGCCTTATTCATATGGCCTGGAAACCAATTGATACGCTTGGTTTCCTCATCCACTAACATTTCGTTAAGAACATGTCCTTTTTTGACTTTAGTCTTTTTCATTTAATCCAATCTTAATAAGTCGCTTTCTGAAGTTTTAACACATTGCCATCTAGATCTTCAAAAATCAAGGTTTGTCCCCAAGACTGATCCATTTAAACTGTAATGAAACTATTTCACTTTTTACAAAAACTCGCATATTAATCCAGCGACCAGCAAACCACCAAGTTCTAACAAGAGGAAAAGTCTACCAACCAATTGTAAACATAATATTGTAATAATTAAGAAAAATGCTCAAAGAATGGACCATATGATTTACTCACATGTTGAATTTCATGAAGCTCTCCTCCGTTATTATTTCTCATAAAGAGATAAGCAACCATGACCATCCTATGATCAGGTTTAGGATGGTAGGTCTTTGATTTACATTTTTTTGCTGATCCATGAATGATCAGATCAAAACCTTCCACATCATAAGAGACTTCAAATAAAGTTAATAATATTTTTATTTCTTCAAATCTATTGCACTCTTTATAAGTTAATGCCTCTAAATTTCGAAGCTTACTTGTTCCATTGCAGTTAGAACAGAGATAGGCCAAAGTTGGAACAAGATCCGGAAAACCTCCGCAATCTATATCTATTGGACTTAAAGTATTTAAAGGTTTTAATTTTATTCCATCTGAATCAATCTTCATACTACCGCCCATTTCTTGAATGAGTTTTAAAAAGATTGAATCTGCTTGATAACGATCAGCTCCAAGACAGTTTTTCACATGGACCTCACCTAAAGTTAATCCTGCAGCTAATAGGTAGCCAAGTGAAGAATGATCTGGTGGAGTTATAAAGTCCGATTTTTGTTTTATCTGGTCTATCAAATTCAATGTTAATTCGTAATAAGCTTTTGAAGTATCTAAATTTTTAGCGTGAAACTCCACTCCCTGACATTTATACTCTATCATTTTGAATGCAGTTAAAAACTGAGTTGTCTTTGAACAATCAATTTCTATGGACCCCTTATAATCTAAAGGTCCCTGAATTGAAATATCTCCACTATTGCTAGATACTTGACATTGGCATTGGGATAAAACCAGCTCCATTTCTTTCATTGGTCGAGAACGCATATCTCCTTTAAGGTTCATGAGATAAGGCCTAGATCCCAATGCCAATAAAGCGAGTAGAAATCTATTCGTTGTTCCTCCATCTCCTGTTTCTAATGATAATTCTGTTGCCTCAGATTCACATTCAGGAAAAGAGTTGTGAATACAAATTGAGTTTTCATGGTGACTAATATCCAATCCTATTATTTCAAGACAGGAAATCATAGTACTCACATCAGTTGATGGAGGAAGCTCTTTTATTGTAAATGGGTTGGGAGATAAAGCTCCAAGGATTAATAATCTATTCGCATAAGATTTAGAAGTAGGTACATTACAAACTATGGATAAATCTTTTCGATTAACCTTAAGAGATGACAAACTTTTTTACCTCAGCCTCACTATTGACGATTTTTGTTTCTAATTCCATTAAACTAACTTCTTTAATAGTAACTTGATTCTTCATTCCAGGCAGAATGACCTCAAGAGTATTATTTTTTATTGTCTTTTTATCTTTAGTTATGAATCTCATGAGATCAGCAATAGGTATGGTTTTATTTAACCACGGAGGCTCAGTTTCTTTTATTCCCAATGATCTTTTAATCGCAATCAATTCATCAAGTTCTCTTTTCTTTTGAAAAATGATGAAGATAAAAATCATCCCCCAAAAGACTGCAATACCATGTTTGATTTGATAAATATATTCCAAGGCATGCCCTATTGTATGACCCAAGTTTAAAATCTTTCTTTCTCCAGATTCCTTTAAATCTTTCGTTGTAATATCTTGCTTAAATTTGGCGCAAGCTTGAATTATCTTACAAATATCAGCGCCACCAAGTATTAATTTTTTAATGTCTTTGCTGAGAATTCCATATTTGGCCAACTCACCGAGTCCCGATTGAAATTCATCTACAGGTAATGTGGCAATGAATTTATCATCAATATAGATGTTATCGGGATTATGAAAAGATCCAATTAAGTTTTTTCCTGAAATAGAATTGATTGCGACTTTTCCACCGATACTTGCATCAATCATAGAAAGAAGCGAAGTCGGAATAATGCTCCAGCTTATTCCTCTTAATAAAGTAGACGCTATAAATCCAGCATAATCAGAAAGGGCCCCTCCACCAATTGCCAGAAGGTGGGAGTTGCGGTGAACACCTTTTTCTAAAAGGAATTCTAAACATGTCTCAAATTCTTTGAAGTTTTTACAATTCTCGCCGGGGGGAGCTTTCCAAATGATTACTTTTTTTCCTAGAGAATCAAAATCCATTTTTTTAAAATATTGTGAATGCAAATTCAAATCAATAATAATGATCAACGACTCGAAGTTCATCCCTCTTATAGAATTAATAATCTTTTCAAGTTCAATAAAATGTAAATTAGATTTTAGTTTCATATTAATACTGGTAAGCATTTTGCCTTAGAAAATGATCTGCTAATATAATTTTCACCATGGCCTCTGCCACAGGAATAGCTCTTGGAAGAATACAAGGATCATGTCTTCCCTCTTTTGCCTTATCACCAACTGTAGATGTCGGTTTTAAGGTTATTGTTAAAAACAATGGGTCTCCATTACTAATTCCACCTTCGATACCACCGAAATTCAAGCGAGAAGAGCTTGCTTCTTTTCCCGAAATTTCTGCAAATTCCTCACCTAATCCGTAAGAAAAAGAAACAACCGCACCAATCGACATTAAGCCTTTTGCTAAGTCAGCTTTTAATTTATCGAAGGCAGGTTCGCCAAGTCCCTTAGGACAATCATCAACTTGTATCGATATTCTACCACCTACAGATTCTCCATTCTTTTTAAGGTCTATTAAATATTTTTCAATATTCTTTATTTCTGTTAGATCTGGGAATGAATATGGTCCGAGGTCGGCATTCAAGTGAGGTAGTTTTTCTTGAAAATGAAAAGGTCCCATCTCTCGGATATAGGCCCTAACCCTAATATTCTTTATAATGAGACCAGCAAAGTAGCCACCTATAACTCTTGAAACAGTTTCTCTTCCACTGCTCCTACCACCTCCACGATGGTCCCTTATTCCATACTTATCATTATAAGTTTGATCTGCATGTCCAGGTCTTGGATCTGTTTTAATTTTATCGTAGTCCTTACTTCTTTGATCTGTGTTTCGAATAATGACGGCAATGGGGGTGCCCATTGTTTTTTGTTTAAAAATACCAGATAAGACTTCTGCTGTATCTGGTTCTTTTCGACTTGTGGTGCCTTTAATATTACCAGGTGCTCTTCTATCAAGCTGATATTGAAGATCTTGCAGAGAAAACATAAGTCCAGCTGGAACTCCATCAATTACAGCTCCTAATGCTTCACCGTGTGATTCACCAAAACTCGTAATTGAAAATAGTTTTCCTAAACTTGATCCGCGCACAAAACCCTTTAGTTTTAAATACTTACTATATTTCTTAATCTACTGTAGCGTATGGTTCAATCTCAATATTCAGTATACAATCATTATTATCCATTTTTGACCAGATTAAGTACAGTTTTTAAAACAGTAATAAGAAAAGTTATCAACAATCAAATCATCATCATCAAGAGTTAATTATGAGCAATAGGGATTTAAAAATATTAATTGAGCTACAGAATAATTTTAATCATATTCAAGAACTCAAGGTATTAGTTGAGAAACAAAACAAGCGAATCGATCATGTGAAAAAACAAATTTCTATAAAAGAAGAAGAATTAAAAGAATTTCAAGATAATCAGAAAGATATTATTTCTTCCTTAAATGAAAGTGAAAACTTACTCTCTAGTAAAGAAAGGACTCTAAAGCAAGCTAAATCCCATTCGCTAGAAGTCACAAGCGAAAAGCAAGCTGTTGCTTTAAAAAAAGAAATCGAGTTATTATCATCCGAAACGGAGACCCTAGAGGACAAGATATTAGAAGATTTGGATAAATCGGAAGAAATCCAGAGAAATCTTAATCAAACAAAAGAGTTTCTAACAAATTCGCAGAACTCATTAAATGAAATTACTAAAGAAGCAAGTGCTGAAATAGCAACTCAAAATAAATTGATAGAAGATTGCTTTTTAACTAAAAGCCAACATCTAGAAGTCTTAACAATTCAAGCAAAAGATCTGATACTTAATACGGAAAATATCTTCAAAGAAAAAGATTACTTTTGTTCAATTAATTCTACTCGATCTTGTACCAGATGCGGTTCAAATGTTGATTCAGAGACGAGGGAGACTGCTGAAAAACAAGAGCAAATTACCTCATGCCCGAGTTGTAGTAGGTTGTTCGTTTTCAGGTAATCGATTATGACCTTCAACATCTAATTTCTGACGGTCCAAGCTATTGTTCCCACAAAATCTCTTTTTAAACCAATCAACCATTTGCATATAAACATAATAATTACACGGGATAAAAACCAAAGTCACTATCGTTGCAAACAAAAGTCCCCACGCAAAACTTGTCGCCATAGGTTTAAGAAATGGATCCCCCCCTGGCCAATGGGCCACAGGTAAAAGTCCTGCAACAGTTGTAAATGTAGTAAGTATGACAGGTCTAAATCGTGATTTACTTCCTTCAATAATGCAGGTATAGAGACTATCTTTTGTTTCTCGTAGGCGTTCATTAATAAAAGAAACAAGCACAATTGAATCATTTACTACAACACCAATAAGAGCAACCACTCCCATCATGGCCATAAAGCCTAGAGACATATCGAGAATTTTAAAAGTGAAAATGACACCTATTAATCCTAATGGAATCGCACTCATAATAACTAAAGGTTGCCCAAGACTTGCAAACATAAAGACCAGAATAAGAAAGATGCAAAACAAAGATATAATACCTGATTTAGCGAGCCTTACCATGGACTCAGTTGTATCTTTATTCTCTCCACCAAATTCAAATATAATATCAGGATGATCATTCATTATGTTAATAAGTTTAGGCTTAAATTCTTTTACTATCGCTCTAGGACTAGTGATTGCATTATCAAGAGTTCCTGAGATAGAAAAAATTCTTTGCCTATTAAACCGTCTAATTACAAAAGCCCCAGGCCTTTCAACAAAAGTGGCAACTTTATGCATCGGTATCCTATTGCCCAATTTATTAACAATATAGAGTTTTGACAATACTTCAGAATTAAGTTGAGACTCTTCATTCAAGACAATTTTAATTTCAATATCTTCATCGTTTTCTCGAATCTCAGTAATAGAGTCACCTGCCATTGCAGCTCGAAATTCAAAAGCAATCTGTTTTGTTGTCAATCCTAATCTCTTAGCTTCTTGATCATTCACTGCAATGATGATTTGCTTTTTCCCTTCTTCAAAGTCAAGTTCACTACTTGTCAGGCCTTTTTCTTTCTTTAGTTCTTCGTGAACCTTTTTAGAAACTATTTTAAGCTCTTCTAAAGAGTCTCCCTTAAGATCTATTTCGACAGGTTTTCCTTTTGGCGGTCCCCCTGCAGCTTTCTTTGAAACCACAGTAAAATTGGTGATAAGCTTTTCTGATTTAGAGACAATCATAGAAAGAATTTCATCTGTAGACCTTTCTCGGTCAGATGGATCAGTCAAATAGGCCATTACCTGTCCATAATGAGATCCCGTTTTTCTTCCGTGATCGCCTTGTAACATTCCGACAGAAGCAACAATTTGTTCTAATTCTTCTTTTTTGAGCTCTGCTAAAAATAACTTTTCTAATTTCTTGATAGCCGTATCAGTTTTATCCAATGAGGTACCAACGGGTCCTTTAAGTTGGATATAAACAATTCTGACATCATCACCAGGAAATAATTCAAATCGCATTCTTTTAGCTATACCAATGGAAAGGATCAGGATGATAAAAAAGGAAGACATGATTGATCTGGGGTACTTAAGAGAAAAATCCAATACTTTGCCATATATGTTCAAGAGATTTTTAAACCATTTCTTTTCTTTTTTCTTTTTACTTAGTCTAACAAAGTCGTGAAGATGGGAAGGAAGAATAAAAAAGCATTCCAGCCAAGAGGCCACCAAACAGATAATAACCACAGCTGGTACAGACCAAAGAAATTTCCCCATTATTCCACCCATAAAAAAGATAGAACCAAAGGCCACTATTGTCGTAAGTATAGTTGCAGTAACTGGCGCTATCGTATCAAGAGCTGCTTTGATTGCCGCTTCTTTAGGTTTCATTCCTTTTTCTAATAATTGGTAATAATGTTCTGCTACAATAATAGCATCATCAACCAGCATTCCTAAGACAAGAATAAGACCAAACATAGAAATGAGATTTATAGAAAGTCCAAAAGAATCCATCAATATGAACGCTGTCATGAATGCAATAGGAGCACCGAGGGAAGTAATCAACGATGTTGAAAAATTTAGAAAAAACAATAAACAGAGAAAAACTAAGACTATTCCCAAGATTCCATTACTTTTAAGAACATTAAGTCTACGTTTAACTTTAAAACTTGCATCATTTACAAAAGCTGATTTTAAGCCAGTGACTTTATTTTCTTCCATATATTTAAGGACGGCCTCTTTAACAATATTTGTATTTATTAATATATCTGCATTTTCTTTAATTTTCACATCGAGAAAAATTGCTTCTTGTCCCTGGCTTCTGACTAAGACAGTTGACTTGGCAGGCCTTCTAATCACCTCTGCGACATCTGAAACTAAAACCACTCTGCCTGTATCATTTGATCTCACAACAAGATTTCTAATGTCATTTGTGCTTACAAATTCAGATATCGTTCTCACGATAATATCACCTTTTGGTGTTTCAAGCTTTCCAGCGGAAAGGTTTAAGTGTTTATTCCTAATTGCTGCAGTTATTTCTGTCGTTGTGATTTCTAATCGATTCATCTTCTCGGGATTAATAATAATCTGTATTTCATCTAAGCGATAACCATCAAAATCTATTCGTGCCACACCTGAAAAACGCTCTAATTTTTTTTGTAATTTCTTCGCATGTTTTCGTAATTGACTATAAGGAAGGTTTGAAAGAGGAACTTTTAAAACCCCTCTCGCTTTATTTGTAAGTGATCTAATTTTTGGAACTTTTGCTTCTTCTGGAAGATCATCTACTGAGTCGACCGCGTTCTTACAATCATTCAAAACTTCATCGATATCAGCATCGGGATCTACTTTAATATAGAGAATTGAATTCCCCTGCGCAGACAATGCAGTAAGTTCTTTTATTCCTTCAACGGATTTCAACTCTCTCTCTAAACTTATACTGACCAGTTTTTCCACATCTTCAGCGCTGGAACCAGGATACGAAGTGGTTATCAAGATGACATCAAAATCAACACGGGGAAAGGTTTCCTTTTGAAGCGTGACGATACTAAAAATTCCAATGATAAAGATCATCGCCGTTATAAGGTTAACGACTAAAGATCTTTGGATAAAATATTCTATCAGTTTTTTCATTTTACTCTTCTAAAATATATCTTTTAATTCCACCATAGAGATAGGATAATTGATAACAGGCTTTGTCTCTTTCGGCTAAGTAAGCTACAAATGTTTTTTCAGTATTAATAAGCTTCTCTTCGGCCCTAATAACTGAATCAAGATCAGCTCGGCCTCTATTATATAGCTTGTTATATTCCTTTAAGGCCTTTCTCGCTAAAATTTTTCTTACCTTAGCAGATTTTAAATTTGTGTTGAGAGTTTCAATTCTTATCTTAAGCATTGATTCCGAGAGAGTGATATTATTTTCAATATTTAGTTTTTGTTTTTCTAGTAATCTCTTTTCCCTTAAATACTTTGTAGTCATTAAACTTGCTGTTTTCGACCCTATAGACCAAGTAAGATTAACTCCTACCTGAAAAGCATTGTTTTTAGATCCAATCGATCCTTTTTTTAAGGCCTCGGAAGAACTTGCATCGTAATCATTTGAAACATAGGCCGTAGATAATTCAATAGTTGGTAATTTTAAATTGTTAGCATTTTGCTCCGTTGATTCGATGACGTTCAATCGTTTTTTTATTATTTCCAATGTATTATTTAGTTTTAAATCTGTGGCATCAGGTACTTGCATCTGAAAATTTTCAAAATTAAAGGAATTTATGTCATCCGTATTAACAGGTCGATGAACGAGCTTCCCAATTATTTCATAAGAACTTTCTTTTAACACTTTAGATGAAGCAACAGCTTCAACTTGAGCTCTCGTGCTCATTTCAGCTTGATATAGATCAACTTTCAGTTTAAGTCCGTCTCTCACTCTTTTTCTTATTAACGCTTCTCTTTTTTTAGACCTTTCGAGTGCCTCAAAGTCCAAAGTCTCCATGGCCATCGCCAGTCTCGCGTGGGTATAACCAAGGGCGAGGTTGAGTAATTGCTCATCTCTCACTTGTGAGGATAGTCTTTCAGTTAATAATTCGGTTTCTTCTAAAATTTCTTTTTCTAATCGAGATTGTCTTCCAAGAAAGTTTGCTCCTAAATCTAAAGTATAGGCGGCCGTCTGTGAGAAACTATGAGTCGTACTATTTACAGAAGTGAAAGAGTTGACACCTTCAGTTGTGCTGATGTCATTAGAAAGAGAGAATCTTCCTCCATGATAAAATGAAGTAGAGAGACCTAAGCTATGACTATTGGTTTCACTTGGAGAAGAAGTATAAAAAAATGAATTTTCTAGTTTTGAATCATTGTACAGATAGTTATAAGACATCGCCCAATTCATGGCAGCTGAATGAAGTTTAACATCAAGTCTCGCTTTTTCCACATCTGTCTCATTAGCAAGAATATCAGAATTATTTGACATTAAATCAGATGCTAATTTTGAAAGAGGGTTATTTGCTTGCGCTGGATAGGTATTTAATAAGAAGAAGTATGTTACGGTAATTATAATTTTTAGGGGCATTAAGGTCTCCAATAGCCGTCATATTTACCATGCCCACTCTATTTTGACCATTGACTTAGGGATAGACTTGGTGCAGAACTATTGTACTGAGAAGGGGGAATTGTCGCCGGCCTATTTTTGTAACTAATTTACAAATAGGCGGGAGGAAAGTCCGGGCACCAAATGACAGCATAGCGGGTAACGCCCGTCCACCGTGAGGTGAGGACTAGTGGAACAGAGACGAGCCTATTTAGTTAGGATGAAACGGCTAAACTCTATGTGGTGCAAGCTCAAATAGGCCAATGTTCAAGGGCGGTCAGTCCAAATTGGCGGGTAGAGTGCTTGAGCCTTGAAGCAATTCAAGGCCTAGAGGAATGACAGTTCACGACAGGACCCGGCTTATACCTCTTCTCAGTTTTTTTTCGTAAGAAGACAATCTGCTTAGGCCAGCAATTTGACAAGGGGTTCCATTAAATCAATTGGTATTTTTTCAAAGTCTTATCTACCGAGATTGCAAAATTGGTTTTCTCACAGTCTCGCTCAATAAATTCATAATCAGATAAATTAAATGACTTATTAAAGTCCTGTAGTTTAAATTCAACTATCGAATTTTGAATATTATACCTAGTTATGGTTGATTTAAAAGATACTAAATTTTTCACATTGATTTTTGGCCCCGTAAATAATGGGTACTGAATACATTTATTATCTTCTGATGTAATGACAAAAGTGGGGAGCTCATACTGGCCGGCCAACCATTGTTTCTTAGATTTTTTGTAAACCAATATTTTACTTTCCCTTAAGACAATAATTCTCAAAAGATGAAGTTTGCTTTGCTTAGCTTTCTTTTTTTCAGTTTTTCCGCCAATATTTGGTAATTCCAGAGGCCTTCCCTTTATAAAGGCCAAGCAGTTTTTTTTGACAGTACAGTTTTCACAATCCACAGAGTTCGCTTTGCAAATCGTACGACCCAAATCCATTAATGCTTCATTTAATTCTCTATAAGATTTGATTGATTTGTGTTTGAAAAATTCTTCCGCATGAAATTTATCTTTAATTTCATCTTGCAATTTTTTGCCTTTTAAGGTCTTCAGTAAAAAGATTCTAGAGAAAACTCTTTCAATATTAGCATCAATAGCTAAAGCAACTTGATCTGCTCCGATTGATATAATAGCAGAAGCTGTGTAATCCCCTATTCCATTAATAGAGATAAGTTCTTCTTTTAAAAGTGGTATCTTGCCTTGAAATTTGTCTTGAATATCGATGGCAGCGGCCCTTAAATTTCTGGCCCTTCTATAATAACCCAATCCTTTCCATGCTTTGATGATATCATCTTCAGAACTAACAGCTAGAGATTGAATATCAGGATATAAATCAAGAAAACGATTAAAATGATTCAAAACAGTTTGCACTGTTGTTTGTTGCAACATTATTTCTGAGACTAATGTCCCATAGAGATTTCTACGTAATCTCCAAGGAAAATCAGGAAATTCTGAGATTGACCATTTTATCATTTTTTTAAACATAGATGAAGATCATAGTGAATTTTAAAGGATCGTCAACGACACTCTTTAGTTAATGTCTTAAAGAGTCCATCTTCTAAAAGCTCGGAGACCTGAAAGGCCTTCGTGCCGACGCCATAGACTTTAGCAGAAACTATATCCAAGTAATTCTGCAAAGGTGTGGTTAATTCATCAATATCAGTAATGATGATAAGATGTTTTGCTTTTGAATGATCTATCCATTTTGTAAGCCTATTAGTATCATTTAATCCATGATAGGTGCAAATTCCACTTGTATCAGATAATTGTTTAATCGAAGTATTAAAAGATTTGATCGTGACACCTTTTTTACATTCTCTTTGTAACTTCAACGCAAAGTTTTCTAATTGGCAGGACTTTCCTTCGCCTTTGGTATAATCAACTCTTCTCATACTTGTAGAGATATCAAACCAGACTTCAAAATCATTTATTATAATTTTCTTGTTTGATTTTGCACAAAAGTGAGAGAAGTGATTTACATTATCACAATCAACAAGATTATGGGTATTAGAATCAATAGTTTTTAGCTTGAATGGTTTTGGCTTTTTTTCTACATAAACTTTTTTCTTTCCAATGTCTTCGCCCGAAATAAACCCAAGCTGAGGATGAAAACATCCATCGCCCATGGGTGCACAATTCTTAGGAAACTCTTGTGCAGTTAGTGAATACTCTTGTAAGTTTTTCTTTTTTAGCATATCTAAAGCATCGTAGAGAACCTGTGTCGTGACTTCTGACAAGAAAACAAAAGTTATCTTCGATGGAGATGCCTGTACATTTCCAAGTAATAATATGAATAAGAAAGCACTTAACCATTTTCTCAAAGATCCATACCCTTTTGTTTAAAATATCTAAATAGATTATTTCCTAAATCAACCATCAAATCTTTTCCTTCGATATCTAAATTTAAGAAATCCACTACGTAAGCTTTCTGTCTTGGAGAAAGTTTTTTTATCTTATCTCCAATATGGTCCATTTTTGATTTTCCTTCAGGAGCAAAAGACATGGTCTGTGTCTTTCCACCAGACTTAAAAGTTGCACTCACTTTTTTCTGCGCTGTTCCTCCACCAGGTCTCCCTAATGATTGCTCCAAGTCCTCTTCAAAATGGTTTTCTTCGGCCCCCTTTCCAGTGGAGGCCAGGTCAACCATCGGCCTATTGGCCCTTGTCCCAGCACTTACTTCTGTAATTGTTGGATCCAAATTTTCATCACCGTCATCATCTTTATAGAACTTCACCAACCGTTTGAAACGATCGGTATAGTCTTCATCGACAAAATCGATGATTTCATAAAGGGGTATATTGAGCTTTGCAACCATCTTTGCAATTAATTGAGGATTTAGCTCTGTTGTCTTCTTACTTAAAAAGCGACTCATGGTAGAAACACCCACTTCAGCAAGCTCTGCAAGCTCCTTTTGGGACATGGGACCGCGCAATTGCATATATTTACGTATACTGGCCAAAAACATCTCTAGTTTGTCATTGTTAAATTCTGCCATAGTAACCTCCTAATATTCTTGTCGGAATGCAAATAAATTTCTTTATGCAATTTTATTTCTTGACGCAAAGAGTCAGGTATTGTAATATGCAATTGTACCAACCAAACGGGGGTACAAAAACACAGGCTCGGGGGATAACATGAATACATTGACACAATTCTTCAATCCTTTATTGAACAACTCGCTACAGGACGCTAGATACGAAGTTATAGAAAATGAAGATCTAAGCTCTTGTGATTTCAGCTTGTTGACCATATCAGGTTCACTCTTTTCTCTCACTACCTTTAAGAATGTGACCTTCGAGTCCTGTGTTTTCTTTGGTTCACGACTAGAAAATTGCAACTTCGTCAATTGTACCTTCAAGGATTGCGAGTTCAAATTTACAACTTTAGAACATTGCAATTTCGCCCACACTACATTTAATAATTGCATGTGGGATTTGGCGCCCCTCAAGAAAAACTGCTTTGAGAATTGTTTATTTGACAGTAAAACCTTTTATTATGCTAAAAAAACCAATAATTACAACAGGTTAGTAGCTTGTTCAAGCCATACGGATATGGCCAGCGTCCAGGAAGGACCTGATTTTGAGGAATTTCAACAAGTTAAAGCTGGAGTTACCCTTCCTTCGTTACCAACGGAGGAAGAGGAGGAGACTGTTTTAATTTCTGTTGCAGCTTAAAAGATTTTAAATTGCCCGGCGACATATATTTACCTACATAGCTTCATGGAACCTTGGCCGGAACCCATCCTTAATGAAGAGAAGCTAATTATCTAAATCCAGATTAAATACAAAAGGATTTGTAACTGGACTTTTCATACACCCCACCTTCTAGACCCAGTTAGTAGTAATACTGACTGGGTTTTTTCTATTTCAGGGATTTTTCAAGCAAGGTCGTCATTTCTTTTGAAAGAGGTTTAGCTTTAGACGGATCTATTTTGGCAGCAACATTCTTGACTAGGGTTAATAATTGCAACTCGTAATTTTGGGCCGCAATTGATCCCTTAGAAATCAACTTTACTAAAGTAAGGGGTGATTGATTTTCTGCAATCCAGAAATCTATCGTTTGTCCATTACTCGTAATTTGGTAGCGGCTGGTTTCAATTGTTCCCGCCGGTACAGAAACTTTTTCTTTATTCTTCAAATGCTTATTAATTTGTTCAAACGTTGAAAACAAAAAGTCAGTGGTCTTAACACCATCTTTTCCTTTCACATGTTCAGGGCCCATGGTTTCAGGATGATCTCCTCCATCTTTAAAAATATAACCCTTAGTTACTTTTAAAGGACCTGCGCTAGATTTTTCTAAAGTAAATTGTTGCCACAACTTGCTTGGAATAAAGGTATTCACCGACTCTATAAAGTATTCAATAGAGAGGGAATCTCCTTCCTTACTGGCCGTATAAATCGAAACGTTCGCATCAGCTCCCTCTTTCGACTTCATAAAGTATGTAGATCCAGAACCTACAATATAGGTATCAGTAAAAGCCGAAGCAAAGAGACTTGTTGAAATCATCGATGTTAAAAGGAGAATTAAAAATTTATTCATTTTCTAGCTCTTCTAAATACTTATTTCTTTCTTCTAAGTATTTCTTCCCTTTCTTTAAAGCTTCTTCTAATTTCTTTTGATCTTCGGCGCTGATTTTTTCAGTTGATTCAGAGCTCGTAGATTTCATTTTTTCGTTTTTATAATCTTTAACTTTTAGGCCAGAACTAGATTTTTCTTTCGCTTGGTTTTTTTGAAGGACTTGTATTTGTGCCTTGAGGGCCTCAATCTGTGCCTGAGTTGCTGCATCGTCTGCTGTTACAGTTTGAAAAGTAAAAAGTAAGCATAAGGGAATGAATATTTTCATTTAAAACTCCAAAGTTTGATTTTAAATATTATTACTCACAATAAGGTCTAGATAAATGTTTATTATTCACGGTAAAAACAACCAATAGACTCTGAGTTTCGACTTGAAGAGTTAAGGACAAGATACCCCACCTCTACTGCATTTCGAAGGCCTATCAAACTGTCTTTTAGTTTTGCACCTTGGTAAAACTTTTGAATTTCGATAAAAAGTTCGGAAAACATAGCATCTGCTCTTTTTAGTCTATTACTTGTTCGAGAAATTCCCACATAGTTCCACATGGTCTGTCTTAGGGTTAGCCAGTCTTGCTCAATAAGAGCATCTTCACTTTCTAATCTTCCATCTCTCCAATCATTGATCTGATTGGCCTCATAGGTTGCAATTAACGGTAACTCATCAATGATTTTTTCGGCTGCTTGATATCCTGAAACTAAGCCTTCAAGTAAAGAAGTTGAAGCCAGTCTATTGGCCCCATGTAATCCTGAACAAGAAACTTCACCTACAGCATAAAGGTTTTTCAAAGTTGTTCTTCCAGATAAATCCACCTTAACTCCACCGCATGTATAATGAGCAGCAGGTACCACGGGAATAGGAGATTTAGTGATGTCGATATTCGCTTCAAGACAATGTTTGTAAATTGTTGGGAAACGGTTTTTAATCCACTCTTCTGACTTATGAGTGATGTCTAAATAAACACATTCATGTCGAGTGCCAATTGTTTCTTCAACTATAGCGCGGGCAACAACATCTCTGGGAGCAAGCTCACGGTCCGGATGATATTTTTCCATGAAGGCTTCGCCTTTAGAGTTAATAAGAATACCACCTTCTCCTCTTACTGCTTCTGAAATTAAAAATCGCCTATGTGTAGATCGATCATAGAAAGTTGTGGGGTGGAATTGGATAAATTCCATATTGGTGATGACTGCACCAGCTCTTTTTGCCATGGCATGTCCATCACCTCTTGCTGACTCTGAGTTTGTATGATGCAAGTAAAGAGATCCAATTCCACCAGTTGCTAAAATAACTGACTTAGCAATAATTTTATCAACCCGATTTTGCTCTTGATTAAAAACGTAGGCGCCAACAACTTTAAGTTCTTCGTATCTTTCTTGAAGACTTTTTCCTTGATGAAGTGGAGTCAGGAGATCGATAGCCGTGTGGGCAGTAAGCAAGGTGACATTTGGAAATCTGTTTTTGTCTTTGAGATAGTTTAGCAAGCTTATCTGTATTTCTTTTCCTGTATAGTCACCACGATAAAGAATTCGGGGTTCACTATGGGCAGATTCTTTCGTATAGAGAAATTCTCCCTCTTCAGATTTTTCAAATTCAGTCTTTACTTTATCTAGTAAAAGTTCTGATAAAATTTTTCTTCCTGATGTTGCTAAGTTCAAAGCAGCTTCATCATAATTTGTTTTAGCTGAAGCTTTGTAAATATCTTGAACTAAGTTGAGGTCATTTTCTTTAGGAAAAATGATTCCGCCTTGAGCATAAAGTGTATTTGAAATTTTAGGGTCTTTTTCCCGAGTCACAATTCCAATTTTATGTCCTTCTTCTGCTAATTTAATAGCAGAAGCAAGTCCTGAAACTCCACAACCAATAATAAGAACATCAAAATACGCTTCGTTCATGATTATAGTCGATCCATTTTAAGAGAGAGATCAACTCTCTCTGGAAAAGATGTTAAAGAACCAATACTAATGGCATCGACCCCTGGAATTAAGTAAGGAGTAATCGTTTCTAAACTCATTCCACCTGAAACCTCATAAGTCATTTGATCAGGTTTAAGATCAATGGCCTTCTTGACATCATCACGTGAAAAATTATCTAGCATCACATGTTTAATATTAAGCTCTATGGCCTGTTGTAATTCTTGAAGGCCATGTATTTCAGCCAAGAGAGGTGTATAGAATCCCCCTACTGAATAAAAATAATCTACGGCTTGTTTTAAGCCTCCAAAAAACTTTTTATGATTATCTTTGATCATCCACATATCCGTCTGACCAAAACGATGATTTTTTCCACCACCAGTGACCACAGCCGCTTTTTCTAAGGAACGCAATCCAGGAGTTGTTTTTCGTGTATCTAAGATAGCAATTCCAAAAGGCTCAGCAAGATCAACAAATTTTTTAGTTAATGTTGAAACTGAACAGGATCGATGGAGAAGATTAAGTGCTATCCTTTCCCCTGTTAAGCCAACATTAAACGGAAGCTTGAATTTGAAGACATGTTGGTCAGAACCGGACAAAAACTTTCCTTCATGTTCCATTAAAATATTTTCATCAACACAATCATTTAATAAATAATTAAAACTATTGGCAAAAATTTTAGTCCCAGAAAGAACCAAATCTGACTTTACTTTTAGCTGGCATTCAACAAGATCACTTGGAAGCGTTTGCATATAACTTAAATTTCGGGCCAAATCATCTTCTTCGAATTTGGTACTTAAGAATTGATTCAACGATGTATTTAATAGACTCAACTCTCCCTCCTCTCAATAAAAATTCTTATGCATTACATATCCCTTATTTTTCAATAAGTTAAGACCTCCCTCTTGGGCTTGGATTTTCAATGAGTTAGCTATGAATAAAGTTGTTTTGATCCTCATACTAGGGCTTGTTTTACTTCATCATCTCGCCCAAAAACCCTACGACGGGAAAAAAAAGAGGTCAGCAAAAGGCCCCATTGAAAAGCAAATGTCTAAAGTTGCTCGTAAGTTCAAGAGAGGTTCAATCGATAAGACTCGCTCGAAATTAATTGTCGCCATGGTTTTTGGAGTGAAAAGAGGATTGCCACAGACTCTCAAAAAGAAGTTTCAAACTCTTAATCTGCTTCACCTTTTTACACCTTCTGGTTTACATTTTTCTTCGTTATTTATTTTCCTTACTCCCCTTTTTAATCGTACTTATATTTGGAACCGAAGAATTCCGAAAGCTCTCTCCTTACTCATATGTTTCTTTCCTTTTTTTCTTGTTAAGTTTTATTCATTAAAAAGAATAGCTTTCCTCAAGATATTAACAATTCTATTTGGTAAGAAAGTCTCGATCTTTAGATTGTTTTGTCTCACCTTTCTATGGGATTTCTTCTTTGGAAGTTATGAGAAGTCACCTCTGAGCTTCACCTATAGTTTTATTTTTTTAGGGGTCTTGCTCTCATTTAACAAAATGAACTGGAGGATGGTTCTTGCTTTAATAACGGCACAAATGATGTTGGCCATGTCTATGGAACAAAACATAAATCTGGCAGGGTCTCTACTTGGATTCATGATCACAGCTCTTTTTTCTTTGTTCTTTCCCATTCTTATGTTTTCTTTTTCTTTCTTTCCCTTAATTGGTATTCATATATCTGAGCTTTTAATGGGATGCTTTCTGCATCTGATCAATTATTCTTATCTTGCAACCCTCCATTTCCCCAGACTGAATATTAGTTTTGAAGCTATAGTCATCATTCTAATCATTCTCTCTAATATGCGAACCATGTTTAAAAAGAGAATCTTGCTTCTTGGATTAATTCTTCTCTAGTCTAAGTTCTATGTTAGAATCATTGGATGAAAATCATATTATTACTTCATTGTTTCCGATAACTTCTAGTTTTTCCCGAACTGCTAAGAAAGTTTCTATTCAATCAGAGTTTAGAAATAAAAATTGGTTTCCTCTCACCAAAAAAGAAATGAAATTGGCAGCTGTCGATACAGCACTTGAAGAATTAACAAGATCGAATCTCATTGAAATAGTCACGTCCTCTCCAAAGGGAAGCATCAAATTAGATATTGTTTTAGTTGAAAAAGCTGCCACTGGAAAAATAACCATCACATTTAAAGCAAAAGGTGTTTCAAGTATTATCACGACTGCTTCGATCTCTTTAGACAAACTTAAAGGCGATCAAATTTATTCTGCCTTAGAAAAAATGGGAAGACTGGCTGGAGTTAAAATGAAGTCTCAGCTAATAAAAGTTATCTCCTCTGACGATGTGGACAAGAGTCTTGATAAGCTAATTGGTAAAGATTGGGATAATATCAAAACAGAAAAGCTATTTAACAAGGCCCAAGAATTAAAACGCTCCCATCAATTTAAAGAATCCAAAAGACTCTTTCTAATGATCACAAAAAGAACTGATAAAGGTTCTCAACAGTGGAACCGCCTTTCTCAAGATGAACTTCGTATTACAAAGGTTCAAGAGGCCATTGATAATATTACAATGATGAAATCAATGTTGGGCAAAGCTTATCAACAATCTTTACGCAGCTATATTCGTAATATTCAAATAAGCATTTTCATGGGTTATGCCGAGACTGGAAAGGTTCCGACCTTTAAAAAACTAGAAAGATATCTTGGTTCACTATTGCGCTCTGTAGAAATTCTAGATTATAAAGTCTTATTAAAAGAAAAGAAATTCTCATTTATTATTAAGTCTAAGAAAACAAATGCCAAAGCAAAAGTCTTTGGCCACGCAGAAGACCGTGGCAATATCGATATTAGTTTTTTCTAAATAGCCTTATTAATAAGCGACTAATTTTCTAAGGGCAGTGACAACATCTTCTTTTTGAGGAAGAATATCATCTTCAAGTTGTGGGCAATAGGCCACGTAACTATCTTTAGCTGCCACTCTCATAATGGGAGCATCGAGCGCCTCAAAGCATTCCTCATTAACTCTCGCTGCAATTTCCCCAGCGAAACCAGAAGTTTTTGTTTCTTCATGGGCAATTAGAAGTCTATTTGTTTTCTTAAGAGAAGTCACAATGGCATCCATATCAAAAGGAGCAAGAGTTCTAGCATCTATTACTTCTACTGAGTAACGTTCAGCTTCTAAAACTTTTGCAGCTTCAATTGATTTTTGAACTAGAGCTCCCCAACAGAATACAGTAGCGTCGGTTCCTTCTCTAGCGATACGAGCTTTCCCAAAAGGAATCATATATTCTGCCCCTGGATCTGCTGTTCTATTATAACCTTGGTAATAAAGATGTTTATGTTCTAAGAACATGACCGGATCATCTGCTCTTACTGCTGTTCTTAAAAGTCCAGCAGCATCTAAAGCATTAGAAGGGAATGCAACTCGTATTCCAGGAATATGAGTAAATAAAGACTCTCCACATTGTGAATGATAAATTGAGCCACCTCTTAAATAACCACCAATTGGAACTCTCACAACCATGGGTGATGTATAATCTCCACCTGATCTATATCTTGTGGTCGCCATTTCATTTTTAAGCTGCATGTAAGCAGTCCAAATATAATCAAAGAATTGTATTTCAACTACTGGTTTGATTCCTCTCATGGCCTGGCCAATGGCCCTGCCAATGACATTGGCCTCTGCTAAGGGAGAATTAAAGACTTGTCCTTCTTGAGAATTTCTCTGAACTCCTGAAGTGACCTTGAAAACGCCCCCCTTCCCCTTAAGGTCTGGATTATCCAGTTTTTCTAATTGGCTAAAATCAGCAACGTCTTCTCCCCACATTCTATTAAATGGGTTTCTTTTAAATTCAGATTTTAAAACAGCATTAATAGATCCGGCCATGGGTACATCTTCTTTACCGGAAAACTGAGGTTCTGTTTCAAATACTGCATCATTTATTTTGATATCATCAGAATAAATATGATCGGTACTAGTTGAGACATCAGGCCATGGAGTATCGATGGCCCTCTTCATCTCTTCTCTTACCTCTAAAGTAATATCTTCTAATAATTTTTGAACTTCTTTTTTTGTAAATAACCCCGATTCAGTTAAAAACTTAGGATAGGAATTAAAAACATCCTGAACTTTTTCAGCTTCTAATTCTTCTTTTGTTCGATACATTGATTGATCATCAGAAAGAGAATGGGAATAAGGTCTAGTAACAGATGCATGGATTAAAACAGGTTTCCTTTCTTTTCGAATATATCTAGCAGCCTCGAACATAGTTGCGTAAGATTCAACAGGGCAAGAACCATTGCATTTATAAATTTTCAGACCGGGCATATTGGCAAAAGCGACAGAGATGGACTCCCCAGGAGTTTGTACTTTTGTTGGAACAGAAATGGCATAGCCATTATCCTCAACCATGAACATTACTGGTAATTTATTGACGATAGCAGTTGAAAGTCCTTCCCAAAATTCTCCTTGAGAAGTTGTTCCATCTCCACATGAAGTATAAATAATTTCATCAGAATAATACGTTCTTCCCTCTAAATCTAAACCTTTATTTTCCATTTCTTCTAAATAACGTCCTGCTTCTGCAATACCTACTGCATGAAGAAATTGTGTACCAGTGCAAGAAGATTTTGAAACAATATTGAGATCTACATCTCCCCAGTGAGCAGGCATTTGCCGACCATGACTGGCCTTATCTCCAACATTTCCATTTGCTTGGCAAAGCATGTCGTATCCAGTAACTCCAAGACCTGTGCAAAGCGCTCGATCACGATAATAAGGAATGAACCAATCATGTGCAGGTTTTAAAACCTGAGTCGCAGCAGATAATATTCCTTCATGACCAGCCCCTGAAATTTGAAAGTAGGCCTTAGTCTGTTTTTTCATTGTGATTTCAGTGTCGTCTAACTTACGAGATAGAAAAACATTACGAAGCATTGAATTTAAAATTTCTTTCGAGAGATTATATTTTTTCACCAATTTAAGCTTATGATCATAGTGAGAGTTTTTTTCTTTTTCCTGAGCTAACTTTGTTGAAGTTTTTTTTGATGTTTTTGGTACAAGTTTTTTTGATGTCTTTTCCAACATTCTTCCCTCTATTTTGCTTTGCTTCTTTTAGATTAGCGAAACTATAACCAAAAAGCCCTTATCTGTCTAAAACAGAGCAGTAAAAATGCATTTTAAGTAGTCGAAATTTAAAGAACTAAAATCCAGATGAAACAGTTAGGGCAAAACGCCTATCCTCTGATCCTCTAAAATCTGTTGAAGTGGTATCAACTGCATAAGTTGTAAAGTCAAATTGAAGTTTTTTGGTATTAATTCCAAGGCCAGCAGAGCCAAAACCATCACCATATCCAAATCGCAAAAAGAAAGTTCTTTTAACATCAAATTCGATTCCTAAAGTTGCTCTCCTAAGCGCTGACATATCATAGTTTTTAGTCACATCCTTATAATTAAACTCAAGATGTATTCTCATCACCTTACCGATTTGAGGAGTAATAGAAATTCCCGCATCAACGGATTGTTTAATTTTTATAGGCGCTCCAGCTGAACCACTAGCGGCTCCAAAACTTGTCGAGGCTGAATTATTCATTTTAAGAGCGATTGTCGGTAAACTATAAATAGGAACTGTAAATTTAAATCCACTTATTATTTGCCAGGAGGTTCCTTCATTATAGTCACCGTCTTGTAAATCAATTGTTGTGTCTTTATCAACATCTCCAAAATCTTCTTTTCTTGTTAGCCAGATTGCTGTTGCTCCAAACTTTAAAATTCCACCAAATAGGGGGAGATTTAGCGCACAATAAGGACCCATGTCTTGCCTAACGGCATATTCAAAAAGCTCTGAGCCCGCTGAAGAAATTGTCGCTCTCGTTTGTCTGGAAAATAAATAACCTATAGAAAAATTTCTAAAAGTTAAATTTGGCATGAGACTAAATTTACTGAAAGCAAACTTATCTCTATTAGCTAATAAAATTTCTCTATTTCCATCAAGACTGAAACCTTTCGGAAAATTTGCGGGGACATCAGTAACAGAGCCACCAGAAGTTGCACCCATCCACCCTCTATTTGTCTCTACGTGAAAATTACTAAGATGAAAGCGAACTCCTCTTACAGTTCCAAGACCTGCAGGATTATAGAAAACAGATGAAGAGTCATCTACCTTTGCAATAAAAGCATTTCCCATTGCAAGTGAACGACCAGAAACTGCGAACTCAGAAATCACACCATCTTCAAAACCGACAGAACTGAAAGCTTTATAAGTTATAAGAAATGTAGTTACTATAATTATTAATATATTCACCTTATTATTTTACCTATTTCCAAGGGCTTACTCTAGCCCTGCATCATTTGCCCTTCACCAAAAACAATAAACCCGCCAAGTTGTCGGGTTTATTAAAGTGCTTGAGTAATATTCTTAGGTAACTTAATTCAAGTTGAACTATCTTTTCTTTCGCCCGGGGAACCTGTGACTAGTATCACCGAGATATCGGGCTTGAATTTTTCTAATAGATTCAATTCTAGACTCAGCTAATACATCAGTTGCTTTGTAAACGGGAATATTTTGTTCATCAGAAATTTTAAAAATCTTCAATGTTGTATCAAAAATAGTGTCAACCATTCTTGTAGCTTTTGTATCAGACCAACCTTCGAACTCAATTGAAACGTTCATCAGTCCACCAGCATTAATCAAATAGTCTGGAGCATATAGAATATTTTTTTCTTTTAAAATATCGCCATGCCTCCACTCAGCTAATTGATTATTGGCAGCTCCACAGACAATTTTACATTTTAGTCTGTCAATTGTTTTATCATTAACTGTTGCACCAAGGGCACATGGAGCATAGATATCAGCATCAACGTCATAGATATCATCGATTCCTACAACTTCAGCATTTGGCACAAGAGATTTAAATTTTTCTATATTTGTTTCGTTGATATCAGTTACAAATACTTTTGCACCTGACTCATAGAGAAGTTCTCCTAGAAAACGCCCCACTGACCCTGCTCCTTGAAGCGAAACGGTTTTATCTTTAAGAGATCTTTCTCCAAAAACTTTAACAGCTGCAGCTTCCATTCCTCTATAAACTCCACGAGCAGTATAAGGAGATGGGTTACCGGACCCGCCATGCATTTTTGCAACACCTACAACATTAGTTGTTTCAGTAAAAACATGTTCGATATCTTCAACGCCAATATTCACATCTTCTGCTGTAATATATCTTCCGTTTAATGATTCTAGATACCTTCCGTATGATCTAAATAAGGCTTCTGATTTATCTTTCTTTGGATCACCGATAATAACTGCTTTACCGCCACCTAGATTTAATCCAGAAACAGCAGCTTTATAAGTCATACCTTTTGATAATCGTAAAACATCTTCAATAGCTTCATCTTCAGAGCCATATGGCCACATTCTAGTTCCACCTAATGCTGGACCTAGAACAGTATTATGGATTGCAATAATAGCTTTTAAGTTACAAGTAGTATCCGAAAAGAAAACAATTTCTTCATGACCTTCTGCGTACAGTCGTTCAAAGGTGAACATATTTTACCTCCTAAAAAATCCACAAGAAATACTCTTTTCATGTAAACTTAGTCTTATATCAGATTGGCCGAATAATAGACTTTAGAGGATGAAACTTATATGCCCACTGTGTCAGTAAGTATACTAAATTCAAGAACTAACAAGCCCTCATCGAAAGAAAATTTAGCTTTCGAGTTAGATGAAAGTGAAATAATATATGACGGATTAGACCGACAAGGTCTAAAGCTTCCAGCCGGTTGTCTTGCTGGTTCTTGTGGCACCTGTAAAATCAATGTTATTTCGGGAATAGAAAATTGCTCAAGTATAAGCTCTGTGGAACAAGATACAATTGATCATATCTCTGCAGATTATAAAGAAAAACATGGTGACAATTGTCTCGATAATAAAAACCTAAGATTGGCGTGTAGAGCAAAAGTCAAAGGTCCTATCTCAATTGAGACATTTAAGATCTAGAGTTATTCTTAAGTAATTCTTCTCTTCTTTCTCTTCTTGCTTTTGAATTGATAGTATCAGCAGAATCAACCGCGGTATCCCAAGAAGTATAAATTTGCTTTTTAGTGTTTGCCCTAAGGTCTCCGGCTACATAGAGATTATCGACGGTCGTTAATCCTTTTGAATCAGTTTTAACAAAGCCTCTTTCATCTACTTCTGCTCCTAATCCCACGGCAAGTTCATTATAAACAATCATACCTAATGATATAAAACTAAATGATGTTTTAAACTCTGTTTTATCTTCTAAGATATACGATTCTAGTTTTTCCTTTGTCGCATTACCTTTAATACCTATGATTTTTTGAGTAATTATTTTGATATTATACAAATGACAAAGTTGTTTTTCTTTTTCAGACAAATTGATTTCTTCTCCATTTGTCAGGATGGTCATCGACTTTGGTGAATATCTTTCATGAAGTATAAATGAAATCCAAATAGCATCTTCCCCATGACCTATGATTGTTACCTCTTGATTGATGACATGATGGCCGTCGCAGCGGATACAATAATCGACAATTTGAACGTTGGCATAAGGTAATATAGAATCTATAGATTCATTGATTATTGGTTGGGTATCCATGACTCCTGTACAAAGAATTACATCTTTTGCGAGATATGAATCTCCTTTAGAATCTTCAATTATAAAAAGACCTTGACCATTTTTTTCTAATTTTGAAACTCCTCTACTTTTCATCCAATGCAGTTTTTCTTTAAAATGATTCTGAGAGAGCCATTTTAAATTCTCTGTATTAGGTTCCATTATTCCTTTTTTATATTGCAGGTGACCCGGAATATTCTCAACTTTTGCAACCCAAAAAGCACGGGATTTTTTTTTATGTTTTGGAGAACCTGGAAAAAATATTGTCTCATCAAAATTCAAAACGGTTCTAATGACTGCCATGACACCAGCAGCCCCCCCACCGATGACGGCGATAGGATAAATTTTGTCTAACATTGATTACCTCAGCTATGAATTTGCTTCATCAGGTTTTGTAAAATTAATTAGGTCTTCTTCCTCAAAAACAGATTGCTCATCATCTTCAGATATTGCCTCTTTATCAAAGAAATGTTTTTCACCATCAACATCTCGTACCTTAATCTCTCTAATTTCATAGTCTTCAATTTTACATAATTCGAAGGTAATACCTTCCCAAACTATGATTTGTCCTACTTTTGGAAAATTATTTCCAAGCATATCTAAAATAAAACCAGCTAAAGTAGAATAATTATCATTTAGAGGAATTTTAATTCCAAATTTTGTATAAAGGTCCCTTAGGTTAACATCCCCTCTGATAACAACTCCCGCTTCCCAATCGGCTTCTGCATATTCTTTTTGAATTTCTACTTCTTCATCATCATGTTCATCTTGAATCTCGCCAACTATTTCTTCGATAATATCCTCGAGCGTAATGATCCCCACAATCAATCCATTTTCGTCTTTTACCATGGCCAGATGAACCTTTTTACGATTCATATGGTCAAAAACGGCTTGTACTTTCATATGCTCATAAACATAGAAGGGAGACTTAAGTATCTTCTCGAGATTGAAATTATCACTATTACCAATTTCTACCAGATCTTTGACATGTAAAAAACCTTTCAAGTTATCAAGCTCTCCATCACAAACAGGGTATCGGCTATGCGAATCTTTTTTTACGACGATAACGATGTCTTTAAGATTATCTTTTGCCTGGATACTTTTAACCTTGGCCCTTGGAATCATAATATCTTTAACTTTAATTGTAGGAAATTCTAAAATTGAATTTAGCAGGTCCAGTTGTTTTGAATCCATCGTTTTTTCTTTTTCAGCCTTACTCACCATGTATTCTATATCATTGGAAGTCACCACTCGACCTGTAATCTGGGCATTTTCTCCCAGTATTGCTCTAATTATCCAAACAATCGTTTTCACAACTGGATAGAGTAAATAAAAATTTAACTGAAGAATTCTGATCACGGCAGTTGATAATTTTTCAGCATGAGTTCTAGCAAAAGTTTTTGGTAGAATCTCACCAAAAACAAGAATGATTAAAGTAGTAATACCGACAGAGATTCCAAGGGCATCTGATTTAAAAAATCTAGCTGTAATTTGCGTTGTGAGAGATGCTGCTAAGATATTTACAATATTATTACCAACCAGAATCGTTGTTAATAATTCATTCGAGCTCTCTATCATAAATTTATAAGCACGGCCTTTAGATTCTCCTGATTCAATTAATTGTTTTGCACGATCAACTGGAATAGACATCATTACAGCTTCAGACCCAGAATAAAATCCTGAGGAAAGGAAACAGATTGCTAGTGAAATATACTCCCAAGTAGAGACTAATTCCATGGCCTAGTTTCCTTAAGTATAAATTGTAAGAAGGGGCGAACTTTCTCTGGAAAGGTATTTAAACTTTGTTCTATCGAAGGAGGCTCTATATTTTTGTCCTTATAATAAAGTTAATAATCCAGATTCGTTTTTTCGTATAGTTATTATAACATCACAAAGCTTTAGAATAAATTTTATTTACCATGAATTTTCAAGAGCTTATACTAGTGAGAAAGAGTTTTCCCTTCAAAATCTTGGTTAGAATAGATGATTCTGTCGTTCATTTCATGGTTAAATCCTTCGATATTTTGAAGGTTTTTAATTTTCCTAAAGAGAGTCTCACATTTATAACAGGAAACCACATCTGGAATCTTATTATAAAGGACGAGGTCGGCCAACCAAAGTAGCACCAATGTAATTCCATAAGTCCAAATTGAAAGGATGGCGGCAATGACAAACAAGGTCACTCCAATCTTTCTATTAAAATCTTTTTGCTTGTAGAAATCTTTCCTGTCACATTTTGGACAGCAGTCTAATTCCCCTTTTAAAACTTTTTCAGTGAATTGAACCTCATGTTCATGCTCACAAACTGAACATTTTGCAATAGAAGCTTGATTGTCAGGGTATACAGATACTGCAGAGCGACATTTATCACAAGTTAAAGTTACTTCCATCATATAAGTATTCCATATTCATAGTATAAATAGCTAGAGGCCAATTCCCCAACTAATATGAAGATTGTCATGGCGTAAAAAATGCCTGTTGCAGATTGGATTGATCTCATTTTAATGAGTTTGTATCCAAAAAGACTCATGACTAAGATCACTAAATACCCCCAGCCAATACGCATCGTCAACATCATCCAATTAAAGCTATAGCCTGCACCTTTCTGTGTCCCAAACTCCAAAAACTCAGGATGATTATTTATAAAGACTAAGGCCCAGAAAAATTTTATGGCAAGAATAAGCCAGGTGAATTGTATAAGCCTTATCAGTGGTCGTTCGCTTAGCTTTGGAACAACTAAATACCAATGCCCAAGAATCATCGCAAACACAATAGATCCAAGTAATAGTGTAGACCCCATAAAGAAGCCAAAAATCTTTAAGTCCTGATTTTGAAAAAAATATGATTGAGTCATCAAAGTTAGCGTTACTAATAAATAGAGAACCCATGCGAGAGTATTTCTTTCATCGCGGGGATTAAGAAAGTTCCAAACAAAGAACAATAACGTGCCAAGATAAAATCCTGTCATGGGCAATTGAAAACCTTTACTCATTACAGTCAGAAGAAAACCACAAAAGGTTGTACTCGCACAGATTGAACTTACCAATTTTAAAAATCCCCCACCTGTCATTTTAGGATTGATAAAAGCACTAAAACTCCAAAGTCCAAGAGTAATGCTTATAAAGAAAAATTCTGCAACAGTTTTTACATCAGACATTTTGAAAGGGGTTCCAGTTAAGTTTTTTTATATAAAGATAATGGATAAGTTCAAAAAAGGCATATCCGAGAATGGAAAAATAAAACTGCCCACTATAGAGGATTGCCCAAAGAGTAGTGATCAGTGCGATTGGAGGAATTCCTTTATTAATAAATTTATATTTACCTTTAAATACTTTCATTGATATTTTTTGTGCAGTCTCATTAAAAACATGAAGAAAGCGTAGGGTGGAAAATCGATATTTCCCCACATTTATTTTTGTATTTGTGTAAGGACTTAAAAAAGTAATAACCCAAAAGTAGCTAAAGAAAAAATACAGAACATTGATAAAATCAACACCCAAAAATATCAATGCCGTCATTGTGATTAATAACGGTATTAAATAGTAAAGGATAACTAAACGCGGATCCATTGAATCTGAAAGCTTAAAGAGTTCTTTCAAATTTATCTCGCCACACCAACTGCTTTAGTCTCTCTCACAACTGTAATTTTAATCGTACCCGGATAAGACATTTCTTCTTCAATCTTCTTGGCGATATCACGAGATAACATTACAGTTTGATCATCATCAATTCTACTATTCTCAACGAATACTCTCACCTCACGTCCTCCAGATATGGCGTAAGATTTTGTTACTCCATCAAACGAGTTAACAATTTCTTCGATATCTGTAAGTCGTGAAACGTATGATTCCATCATCGCCTTTCTAGCGCCAGGTCTAGCTCCAGAAAGAGCATCACTTGCGGCAACTAAGTGAGCTAACACAGATTCAGGTTTTTCATCATCATGATGTGCACGAATCGCATGGACAATATCAGGTGCCTCGCCAAACTTTTTAGCGAAGTCGGCTCCGATTACAGCATGAGATCCTTCTGCGGAAGCATCAATGACTTTTCCAATGTCATGTAAAAGTCCCGCCCTTCTCGCCTGCTTAACATTAAGGCCAAGTTCTGCGGCCATCGTTCCACAAATAAATGCGGCTTCAAGAGCATGTTGGTATTGATTTTGTGTATATGAAGTTCTGAAATTAAGCGCTCCAACTAATTTTAAGATTTCAGGATGAATTCCATGAACACCAATTTCCATCTGTGCTTTTTCACCAAAATCTAAAATTTCTTTTTCTAATTCAGCCTTACATTTGTCATGAAATTCTTCAATTTTTGCGGGATGGATTCTTCCATCGGCAATAAGCATTTCAATTGTTCTTCTTGCAACTTGTCTTCTAACTACATTGAAGGAAGAAACGACGACGACTTCTGGTGTATCATCGATAATTAAATCGACACCACAGATTTGCTCAAAGGCACGAATGTTTCGCCCCTCTCTACCGATCAATCGCCCTTTAACATCATCACTTGGAAGTTCGACTGTTCCAATTGTTCTGTCAGCTACGAACTCTCCTGCAAACCTTTGAATAGCAGTTCCAATAACTTTTTTGGCATTATTTTCAGCGTTAGCGAGGTTTTCTTCTTCGAGCTTCTTTAACTCCCTTGCGAAGTCTACTTTTGCTTCTTCCGCCATAATTCCAAGAAGCTCTTTTTTCGCATCTTCACGGCTCATGTTACTAACTTCACCAAGTCTATCTGCGACTTCATTTTGCTTTCTTTTAAATCGCTCGATTTCAGCTTCAACAGAAAGTTGGGCTTGTTTTAAATCATCTTCTTTAACTTCAGTTTTTTTAATCAAACGTTCTTGCTCTTCAATTTTCGCTTCAAGCTTGGTTTCAATAGTGATGATTCCTTTTTCTTGACCACGTATAACGTTAAGACGTTTTTCAGCTTCTTTTTCAAAAACATCTTTTTCTTCTTTTACGATTTCTTTTGCTTCTTTTCTTGCTTTATATTTAATATCACTGGCATCTTTTTTAGCTTTATCAATAATTTCATCACCTTTACCTTGTCTCGCTCTTACCTCTTTCATAACCATAAGATGTCTGACAAAGAAGCCAATACCGACTCCCGCTAATGCTACCAAAACGGATATTAACATTGTATTTGTATCCATTTTCTACTCCCCTAGTCCTTTTATATCTTCTCTACGCATTCAATCACTCTTTTTTCAGTCACGATGTAATTCATTGTCTTGTCGTGACTTTCTATGGGCAATTGTTGTTCAATTTGTAGTTCGAATCCTAGTCCTATTATTAAACCGTTAAAATTATTTAAGTACTTATCGTAAAATCCTCGACCACGCCCCAATCTCTGTCCCTTATTAGTAAATCCTAATCCAGGGACAAGAATGATCTTCGGTTTTATAATTTTACATTCTTGATTGGGGCAAAGTATTTCTGGTCCAAAATCTTTAACGCCAATTAAGTCTTCAATCTTAGACTTTCTAAAAACCATGTCTAATTTTCCCACAAAGGAAGGAAAGCAAAGGTGGTCATTCCAGTCTTTTATATGGGCCAAAATTTTCGGCTCATTTTGAATCGGTGCAAAAACACCAATTGGTAATTCATGTTCTGGAAAATTTTTGAACTGGGAATTAAGTAATACGTTTAAATTCTTAACTAAATTTTCATCTTCTTTGAGGGACTGATGATTATCTTTAAGTAATGACTTTAATCGTTTTCTATATTCAACCTTGTTGTTAACTTTTGACGTTTTCATGCGTCTACAAGCATCCATTCAGTAAAAGAAAATTTAGAGAAGATCTTTTCATCCAACTAAAGACTAGTTGGAGAAACCTCTTCGATAAAATTCAATGCATCCACAGCACTTGATTGCAGAGTTTCGACATTACTTCGAAACTCTTCTTCAAGGTTCTTTTTTTCAACCGCAAGGCCTAATGCAATTAAGATTGCAATTTGTCCTGGGTCTAAACTAGGATTAGTCATTTGAATTTTTTCCGCTCTTTCACGGACATATTCGATAATCTCCAAAGGAGATTGAGAGTTCTCTTCATTTGGTTTGAGTTTAATCGTATAACCCAGTACTTCAAATTCTAAATCATTACTTTTATTTTCCATATATGAAGAGAATACTAGAAGAGCCCATTACCGTCAATTTAAAGGACTAATATCTGAGTCTAATAATGCATTGAGATATTGATCTAAATGAAAGACATCTAGATCTTCAACATCCTCTCCAACCCCAATATACACGATGGGAATGTTGAGACGCTGCACAATGGCCACAGCAGAGCCAGCTTTCGAACTTCCATCACATTTTGTAAGAATGAGACCGTTTAATGAAAGTGTTTTATGAAATTCTTCAGCCTGTCGCATGGCATTTTGACCAGTGATTGCATCGATCACTAAAAGTGTTTGATGGGGAGCTGTATCATCAAGCTTTTTCAGAACATTTTTACTTTTCTTAAGTTCATCCATGAGATTACCTTTAGTGTGTAATCTTCCTGCGGTATCCAAAATACAATAATCAGCTTTTTCATTCATGGCCATTTGTAATGATTCGAAACCAACTCCACTAGGATTTGAACCTTCGGCTGCTCTGACCATTTTTGCACCAGCGCGATCACACCAGACTTGTAATTGATCAACAGCTGCAGCTCTAAAAGTATCACAAGCTCCAACCACCACCTTGGCACCTTGTTGAGTTAATTTTGTGGCAAGCTTTCCAATCGTTGTGGTTTTACCAGCACCATTAACCCCTACCACCATGATGACTTTTGTCTTTCTCTTACCGGCAGGATCGAATTGATAAAGATCAGTATCCACGTTTGATTGGATTCCGGCCATTTTACTGTTCAAAAAATGATACAGAAATTCTTTGAATTCTTTTTCGTCGATGTCTTTGTTTTTAAATTCATTCTCTACTTTTAAAATGAGTTGATTCGCTGTAGCAGGACCAATATCTGCTCCATAGAGAAGCTCTTCTAGCTCTTCTAAAGTATTTTCATCTAATTTTTGACTAGATAAGATGGAACCTATTCGGGTCCAAACACCCGATCGGGAGCGGCTTAACCCTTTTTTGAGTCTTTCAGAGAATGGAATTGTGACCTCGGCAGTTACTTCAACTGGCACAGATTCTGTTTTATCTTCCACTATCTTTTGATCTGTACTGGCCTTTAACTGCAGCAGAGATACGGCAATCAGGGCCAAAATTGATCCTAACCCATAGACATCTCCCTCATTGACTGAAAGGTTTAGGCCTAATGCTGAATATAGAAATTGTACTAATTGGATTAATGAGTTCATTTACTGTCCTTTTTTTAAGTCTATATATGTCATGAGCTGTTTTTTTTGTAAATATCTTGCGCGGTGAGAAAGGTACGGAGTATATATAATTGATGAATATTAAGAACAATAACTATTTAGAGCTTTTCACATTGCAAAAAGCTGTGAGGGATTTTTTTACAAATCAAGACTTTTTAGAAGTGATAACACCTCCGATGGTATCTAATCCGGGTATGGAAGTTCATATCCATCCCTTTGAGGTTTATTCTAAAAAAGACGGGCGCACTCTCAACCAATATCTGCACACTTCTCCAGAATTCCATATGAAGAACTTACTTTCTGAAGGCTTCGAGAAAATTTTTACAATGAGCTATTGCTTCCGTGATGAGCCTTCATCAAGTCTCCATAGAAATCAATTTGTCATGCTTGAATGGTATCGTCTCCATGCAAATTACGAAGAAATCATGAATGACTTAGAAAAACTCATTCTCTTTTGTTCATCGAAACTCAAAAGAGAAAAAGTAGTTCAGCAAAAGGCCATCAATAAAAAAACTATCCAAGAAATTTTTCAGGAGGTTCTTAATCTTGATATTTTAGAATTTGTAGAAAATAAAAGTAATCAGGAATTTAAACAAGTCATTGAAGAAAACTACAAAGATGTTCCTCTGCCTGAAGAAGAGCTTAGCTTTGAAGATTATTTCTTTCTTTTATTTCTCAATAAAATAGAACCAGAACTCAAAAAATATCCTTTCATCATTCTCTATGAATATCCAGCCCCCCTAAAGGCCCTCTCAAGCTTGAAAAAAGAAGACCCAAGGGTTTGTGAACGTTTTGAATTATATGCCAACGGGATTGAACTTTGTAATTGTTTTCAAGAGCTTAGCGATCTAAATGAACAAACACAAAGATTTGATGAACAAGCGATTTTGAAAGAACAGCTCTACCAATATAAACTTCCGGAAGCAAGACTGCTTTATAATGCGTTAGAAAAAGGCATACCACGCGCAAGTGGTATCGCTCTTGGAATTGAAAGACTATTAATGATTCTCACAGGATGTGAAAATCCATTTCTTACCGACTAAGACTATTAAATACCAGGTGTAATTTAATTATGACTTCAGAGCGTAAATGCTGAGAAGGTGCTTTATTGGCCCAGGCTAAATGATAAGGGGCGGATGTATTTTTTCGAACTTTATTCTTATTCCATAAACTAGGAAAAGATTCTGCTATATCAGCAGAAAAAACGGCATACCATCGAGATAGATCTTCTGGCCTTTTAGAAAGTTCATCAATAATTTCTAATGACCTTTCTGTAGCAATTCTCTTTAAAGAATAAAAGTTTAAAGATTCTAGAGATGTTGCCTTCACTTTTTTACCAACAAATTTTTTCAAAAAGCCAATAGCAAACTCAATCGTCGCATCGTTGAGAGGATTTTCAAAATTTTCTAACCCTGCATAGGTATTATCTAAAACTAATGCTCGATACACACCTTCACGGGATGCACCTTGATTCATGACATTCATCCATTTCACAACAAAGTTTTTATCTGCTTTTCTATTTCTCGTGACAAGATGAAGTTCTTGCAAAAAAGAAAGGTTGTATTTTTCTTTTTGTACCTTTGACAATTCATCCTCCGTTCGTATCACAATGGCCTTGTCACAATTCTCATCTTTCGACGAACAGATAATTTTGGGGATTTTTGGAAGTAAAATTTGAACAGGAAGAGTACCGAATACTTTGCTGGCAATATCTTCACCTATGTATTGGGAGACATACCCTCTTACTTTAGACTTGAGTTCATCTAACTTACTTTTTTCAGCGGCATAGTTTGCAGAGGGAAATAATAAGGCCAATAAGAAAACTAAAATAATTTTATTCAACGATAACTCCCTCTAAACATTAAAATGAAAGTATAGCCGATTAATCTAATTTTGGCCTCAATTGTTCCCAGATTTGAATTAGAGATTGAATTTTCTCTAAGCTTAAGGGAGCAATTTTATCAACTAAATCGTTTGATCTCATCTCTTTATCAACTAATAATTCCATTGCCTGGCCAAGGGATCCTAGGCCAGAGTTCATATCGTGAATAAGTTTTGAATGATCTTTCATCATTATATTTTCCTAAGTGAGTTGTGCTTTAATTCGATTCAGTATTTTATAAAATGAACTATTAGAAATTTTTAATTGGCCTAAAGTTTGTCTTACTTTCTCATTATTACGACGATAGAAATGATTTACCGTTTTATTTTCGATATTTTGAAGAAAAGTTCTTAGTCCATTTTTTTCAACAAATGCCAGTTGATTTTCCGAAAGACCAAAGACTTCTCCCTCTGGGGCGCTTGTAGCTTGACTCTCTGATGTTGGTGCAGGTTCTCCGAGGCACGGATGATTATTCAGTCTTACGTTCTCAGGTAGATCATTTTCGTTAATGATTCCCTGTGACTTTATAGAGAGCTTATTCACTAATTTTTGAAGTTCTCTAATATTTCCAGGCCAATAATATTTCTTCAATGATTCTTTTGCCTCTGGAGTAAAAACAATCCTTCTCTGCGTTTGCTTAGAAAAATGCTTTAGTAAAAGTTCTACATCAGATGATCTTTTTGATAAGGGTTTTAAATGAATCTTAAAACCTTCAATTCTAAAATAAAGATCTTCTCTAAATTTTTTCTCACGTACCAGCTGGCCTAAATCTTCACAGGTTGCTGAGATCAGTCTAAAATTCGAAGAAACAGGTTTTTCAGATCCAAGTGGAAAAAATCGCTTCTCTTCAATTGCCTTTAACAGTTTTTGTTGCAGCAATTCAGACATCGTAGCTACTTCATCTAGAAAGAGACTTCCACCATCTGCTAGTAGTAATTTTCCTTTTTTGGAAGTTTCTGCTCCCGAGAAAGCTCCTTTCTCGTAACCGAACAATTCTGACTCCAAAAGATTTTCTGGAATTTCAGAGCAATTAAGTTCCATAAATCTTTCTTCTGTTTTAAAAAGGATTTGATGAATCAATTTTGCTAAATATGATTTACCTGTCCCGGTTGGTCCAGAAAGTAAAACGGGCTCATTGCTTAACTTAATGTCATTTATTATTTCTAAAGACTTCATCAATTCGGGATCACGGGTAATATAATCTCTAGCAAGGAAGTCTCGTAGCTCTCCTTTTGATTGGGCCATAGTAAACTTTGTGAGGACTAATTCTAATGATTTCTTATTAAATGGTTTACAAAGATAATCGTGACAACCATTTTTATATGCAGTCATGATTGATTCATCTTCTTGGCGGCCAGATAAAACCACGACATAGGCACCCGTTTCAAGAGCAGGCCTAATCAACTCTAATCCTAATAAATCTCCATCTATTAGATCGAGATCGAGAAAAACCAAATCAAATTGTTTATGATCTTTAATATGTTGGAGCGCCTCTTTTTTTGAAGTGGCCTCATAAAAATTCCCTAAATTTTGTAAGTTTTGAGTCAGCGCCAATCTTTGTAAATCATCGTCCTCTACAACCATCATGTTCAAATTTTTTAAGATCATCTAAGTCCTCTATATTTTAAGATAATAAGAAATTAATTTGAGAGAAATATACCCTAGATAAGGCGCGACCACAACGCGCCGCAGTGCGGGCCTGTACAAATTACCTCCAGCTTAAAATATCAACCTTATAACAATAGGTTATGCAGGTATCCGCCCCAAATTATAGGCGATTGAAAATTCCAAAACTATTGAAAAATCGAACTAATATGGACTTACCTGCCTACTTTTACTGATAAATGAGGAATACCCTAAATATTTGGACTAAAGACGTCGATAATAAGAAATATGAAAATAATAAGGCCATTGCAAATAGTTTTAATATTAACTGCCCTTCAAATGGTGGGATGCCTTCCTGACAGCTTCACAAAGTTTGAAGAAGATCCACCTGTTTCTCAAGGAAGTGGTCCTCCACTTGGAAACGCTTTTGACCCAAGTATAGTAAATAGTCTTGAATTTCCAACTACATTTAGTTTTGTTGGTGATCCCTTACAAAACCAAAACTATGCTTTTGAAGTTGGAGTCCAATTAAATGAAGTTGAATATGTAGCACCAGATATAGACGGCACATTGTCTGCCTTGTCTAATCCATCATCATCACAGGAACAAACTGACGAAGTTGACGCCATGGAGGTTCAATTTTATGTCTCTGTAACTTCTCCTAATCCTTTACCCCCAGGAATGGTCATTGATCAATTCGAAGGCTTTATTTCCGGAGCACCCACAGCAATATATTCTGAACCATTAACAGGGCTTCCCCGTCCTATAGACATCACGATGAGTTACAAATCATTGAATCTCACAAGACAATATTTAACGACAACTATTTTTATCGGAAGTTACGAGTTACCAAATCCTGATTTTATAATGAGCCAAAGTGATTATCTTATTTTAAATTTAGATGAGGCTGCCCCATATAATATGAATAATTTTGCAATTGGCGATCCTATTACAACGACGGATGACAGTGGACAGAGTTATGTTATCACATTTGTGGATACCAATGATTCAAGATTATTTATAAAGAAAGCTAACCCAGTTGACCCCACTATTGAATTTAGAAAAGAAATGTTTATTGATGATGCGACTATTTTTATCGCTCCTGAACATAAGATTAAGACTGTAGAAAATATTTTTCCAGCAAGCACAACTATGAACATTAACTTAGTCCCAGGACCTAACAGTGCATCATTAGGTGCACCTAATGGTGTAAGGTATTTCCTCAATGAAGAATTACCACCGACAATGACATTTGATTCTTTAACTGGAATTCTTTCAGGTTTTTTAGATGCCTCTCTTCCTAAAACAACGTTTATAGTAAGAGTTATTAACCCACTTTATCCAGAATTTCTTACTGTTACCGCATTTGATGAGCTTGATGATTGCAATAATGTGGGCAGTTGTTCTGAGACCACCTTTGATGGAGAAGTCTTGCAGCCTCCACAAGATGTTTCCATTTCTGATCAATTATTACTAGAGGTAAGTTCCACTGCAAATTTTGGAATTGGAGACTTCATTACTTCAGATAGTTGTAACAGTAACAACCCTGCACCACTACCCGAAGGTTCAAAAGCCAGAGTCATTGGTGTATCCACAGTGGCCATGAAAAACTATCTACTTGTTCAAATGATTGATGGCTGTAATTTTACAGGTGATTTTGATGTGGATGGAACTGCAACTGTTCCAACATTAATTGATAATCAATTCCCTTTTGCTAGCCCCAAGGCCGTAGTTTATTCAGTAGTGCCCAATTCAATTTTATTAAATGTAGTAAATGGATCTCAATTTTCTCCTAACGATAGAATTTCAACAGCAGCAGGTGCTCAAGGAATTGTCACTCTTGTAGACGTAAATAAGCTTTATGTGAGAGTCACTAGTCCCTCTCTACTAAATGTTTTTAACACTCTTGATCCTATTGATAATGTGAATCCATTTGTTTTAGCAGAAACAACTATTACCTCCATAGTGGCCAATAGTCTTAATCTTAATTTTTTCGCCGCAGGTAATTTTATTCCTGGAGATTATGTGTCAACTGCCTCAGGCAATGTTGCTGAAATAGTAACTGTAGTAGGAACTAACTTTGATGTTATTTTAACGCAAGGAGAATTTGTTCCTGCACAATCAGTTGATGATGAGAATTTCTTTTTGGTAGCAGAGACAACCATTAACTACATTGCCTATAATCAAACATTTTATCTTAATATTAATGAATATTATGATCTCAATGTTAAGTCTGGTTTAGGGGAAAGCGTAACTTATACCATTGAACCAAATGAACCTTCCGGCATGACTTTTGATGCGAATTCAGGTAAATTATTTGGTACTCCAGATGCAAGACAGGATCTGACAACTTATACATTATCAGCGACAAATGCTGCAGGAACAACATCTTATCAATTTAAGTTACAAGTTTTTGATTCTTTTAAACTAACCGTAACAACCGATGCTGATTCTTTTATTTTACATAAAGCAGGACAAGGTAACTCAATTAAGCCTTGCCAAGTCACAAGAAAACAAATGAATAGCAATTCACAAGAAGCTAAAGATATTGAATGTTATTTAGATGCTGGTGAAGATGAACTTTTTTATAAAGAACTTGACCTTAAAATCGAACTTGGTGAATCTCTATGTCAATTTGTTAGACATACACCCTATACATTCTATAGATTCCCACCTGTTCAAAGGGGTATAGCTCCCGTTTATGAACATACGATTGCTGGCGGCGACAATATAACTACCTGTAGAAATGCAGGAGCAGGAGCCCCTAATGCTGCTTTTACAACTGATGCACTTGGGGGGACTCCAGCTGGAAATGGAATTGAGGCCCAGTCAGTATGTAAATCTGAATATGAAGGTGGAGACTACACTGACATAGAAGAATGGGCGACAGCTGGCCTAGGCGCCCTCTACGAAACATTTGACAAACCAAATTGTGATCAAAGTGAATTTCAAACGATACAACGAGAGTGGAGCAAAGTTGACTTTGAGTGTACTGTCCCTGCACAAGATGAAGCTTCTTGCGTTACAGCTCTCGGAACCCATAATAATCCCGACGCACCTGGATTCGGCGGTCAAGTCGCACCAGACAGAATGGATGATTGTCATACTCCAATTACTGGCGCTTCTGTCCCTGTTGACTGTGGAGGAGATATCGGATTTTGTGTTGGTACGGCCTTCAAAGATTACGAAGGTGATGCTGATTTGATGCAAGGACCGACGACTCAAATAAGTGCTATACCTTCAACCGAAACAAACATTTCCTATCTCTACACTGCCCCTAATGTCAGTCCCTACAGAGGATATACAGCTTTTAGAAGTAATCTCTCTGTGGCAAATTACCCCAGAGGTGCCAGTTGTACCATTAATCAATATAAAATGAATACTGTAGATAGTTATGTTACTCCAACTGCAGGCTACCTGCTAGAGGCCAAAACCCCGCAAATTTTTCCTAATAACAATTACTTAAATAGCGGAACTAGTGGTACAAACCCCTTGTACACTTATGTTTGTACTGACGGCTCGGGGACACCAAAAGCAAGAATCCAATTATATGTAAGAGAGTGGGATGATGAGTTTTCATCTCAAAGTAGTATTGACTTTGCATTGCCACCTGGACCTGGAGCTGGTACTCCTTTAGATTTAATGGATGCTTCAGCAGCACTTGATAGTTTTGGAATGCCCATAAACGAGATCAAAGACCAATATGATTATAATTTGGTTACAGGAGATTCATGTACTGTCGGTGGCTCAGCTTTCAATTTCGATAATTCTAGTACTTTCACACTTTATCCAGAAGGCTTAGGACATGATGGATTTCCACTCTGGAAATTTTAAATAAGCCTACCAACTAAATCATAATCTAAGACTTCGGTGATCTCAATATTAACGAGATCACCCTGCTTTAGAATTTTTCCGTCCGTATCATTAATTAAGACTTTTCCATCAATATCTGGAGCTTGTCCAAAATGTCGCCCCTGTAATAAGAGGTCTGTATCATCATGGTATCCTTCCACTAAGACTTTCAATCTTCTTCCAACAAATTTCTGATTTAATTTTTCTGAAATTTCTTTTTGAGTATTATGAAGTCTATCAAATCTTTCATCAATGATTTCTTGATCGACTTTATCGTTTAAATTAAAAGCAGGAGTTCCCTCTTCATCTGAATAGCGAAAAATACCAAGATGATTAAATTCTGCAGTCGAGACTCCCTCTAAAAGCGTCAGAAAGTCTTCTTCTGTTTCTCCTGGGAAGCCCACAATAATAGAAGTTCTTAGGACAATTTGGGGTATTTTTTCTCTTAACCGCAGAACTTTTCCTAAAATTTCTTCACCTGTAATTTTTCTATTCATTCTCTTAAGGACTGAATTACTAAAGTGCTGAACTGGCATATCGAGATAATCACAAATCTTTTTAGATGTTTTCATTTTCTCCATGACTTCTTCTGTTAATTCATCGGGGTAAAAATAGAAAAGTCTAATCCAGTCAATAGATTCTATTTCTTCAAGACTCGATAATAAATAAAAAAGGTTATGTTCTTTTTCAAGATCAACACCATAATCAGAAAGATCTTGAGAAATAAGATTCAACTCCCTTACTCCTGTCTTAGATAATTGTTTGGCCTCTTCAACTAATGATTCCACTTTCCTTGAACGAAGTTTTCCCCTTAACGCCGGAATGATACAAAATGTACAATTTCTATTACAGCCTTCAGATATTTTTAACCAGGCCATATAAAATGGAGATGTATTAAGTCTTGGATCAAATTCAGTATGGATAAACTTTGGAATTTCAACAAAAGATTTCGATTCTAATTTTCCATCCTCAAAGGCCTTAAGCAGTTTTACGATTTTATTATATTCTCCAGTTCCAATAATCAGATCAACTTCAGGCATCTCATCTTCTAATTGATCAGAATATCTCTGGGCCATACAACCTGTTACCACCAAGGCCTGGCACATTCCATTTTCTGGATCTTTATAATCAGCTAATTCTAAAATAGTATCAATTGATTCTTGCTTGGCCGCATCGATAAAAGAACAGGTGTTCACGATGATCACTGAAGCTTTTTCTGGCATTCTTGCTATTTCAAATCCATCAAGCCCCATATGCCCTAACATTACCTGCGAATCAACAAGGTTTTTTGAGCAACCTAGTGAAGTGAAATAAACTGTTCTATTTTTAAGTGGCTGAACTTCAGAAGTGAGCATAAAAAGGTCCTTATAGGGTATTTTAACTAATTTCTTATAAAATGGTCTTATGCCATACGACAACATTATGCAAAAATATAGTGGTAGATTACCACTATTTACATGTCTCCCAGTCTCGACGACAATCTTTTTATGACAAATAATTTTACAAGACTATTAATAACGACATTTTCCTTATCCATAATGGGCTGTTCCTCGGCAATCATACAAGCTCCTCCTAGTAGAGACTTCGTAGAACAAACACATAAGGCCCTGGAATTATTAGTAGGGACTGGCTTTTCAACAAGGAAGCTCACGCTTGAACAAAAATGGGCGCAAACATATCTAACAGGCATGTCCTATAAAAAGAAAGACCAGGCCTCCATGGCCTGTGAAACTTTCCGTTCTCTTATCCCGCTAGAATTTCCATTAGAGGGTTTGCTACAAATGAAGATTCTTGAAACCTGTCCCTTTTCAATAGATGAATTTAAAGACAAACTAGAGCAAACAGCTGATCTCATAAGAAATTATTCCAAAGAGGCGTTTTACAATATAGCTTTAAAAAAATCTCAAGAATATAAAACCCATAATGCCGAGTCTTCTTATTGGGGCAAACTTGCAGCTTTCGAAAAAACCAATGAGGCCAAAGTCACATTCATAGAAAATGGATTAAAGCTATCTACAGATAGTCATCTTTCCAAACAACTCAAAAAAAGACTTCATCATTATGCTCCAAGATTTATCAAGGAACCTAAAAGAAACGAATGGTATAAAGTTGCCCGGGATTTTGAACGAGTTAGAAACTTTACTCCTGCAAGGGATTATTATCAAAAAATAATTGATTCAACAGAAACAAAATACCAAGACAAAGTAAAGGCCCATTGGCGCCTTGCAATGAGTTTTAAAGTAGGAAGAAATAAGGATGCCTACACCACGTCTTTGGTCGACATGACAAAATGGCTTAAAAAACTTCTTTATAAAAACCCAAAAAACGAACGTTACGCAGAAGACTTTTTTAAATATCAGATTTTAGTGGCCCGCTCTTACTGGACATTACAAAATTCTAAAAAGGCGATGATCATCCTTGACCAAATAGCTAAGTATCCCCAAGTAAAAGGTGATCATCTCGCAAATATACTCTGGTTAAAGGGTTCCATTTATTTAGAATGGAAAAAATACGACGATGCTATTATTCAATTTAAAAAAGCATTCGATGTCAAAATTACAGATAATTCTTTAGGACTCAGAATCTCATGGAGTCTTCCTTGGGCCTTTTATTCCAAGAAAAAGTTCCCATTAGCGATTCATTACTTCGAAAAGGCAATAAGCCGAATCGATGATGAATTTGATAAAGTTAAGTATAAGTTTTGGTTAGCAAAATCATATCAAAAAATGAAAAAATCGAATCAAGCAAAAGAGCTTTATACAGATATCATCCAAAATTCAAAGTATGGCTATTATGGAATCCTTTCTCATAATGAACTAGATCAACCTTTTGACATTATGAAAGTAAAAAAGTATGCAAAAACCTTAGACAATGAATTGAGTTGGCTAATTGTTCTTGATGAACACGAACTTGCAAAAAGCTACCTAAAAGAAAAAAGAAAAAAGTACAAGGCAAAAAACTTCATTGGCCATTTACCCTATTATTTAGAAATTAAAGATTACCATCAAGCTATGGCAGTTTATTTTTCCCTTCCCTCTGCCATCAGACATCAGTTAAAAAATACTTACGACGGTGTAATCTTTCCAATGCCATTTCTAAAGGAGGTAAAAGAAGCTTCTGAAAAGTTTAAGATAAGCAGCTCTTTTATCTATTCTATTATGAGACAGGAATCAGCTTTTGATCCTGAGGCTAGATCATGGGCCGATGCCTTCGGTTTATTACAGCTACTTCCAAAGCTTGCAAAAGACCTCAGTAAGCGAGCAGGAGTGAAAGTAGCTTCTTACACTGATCTTTATAATCCTGATACCAATATAAAGCTTGGAGCTAGGCATTTAAAAGATCTTCAAGTTAAGAAGAAAAATAAGTTTGTACTTTATGTTTCTTCTTATAATGCTTCAGAAAGGGCCGTTTCACATTGGATTAAAACGAGATTCAAGGGCGATTACTTGGAGTTTATTGAGAGAATTCCATACAAAGAAACAAGAAATTATGTGAAGCTTGTACTTCGTAATTATATTAATTATCGTCGAAGTCTTTCTGATAAGACTTTTTACTTTCCAAATAAGTTTTTTACAAAGCCTCTTAAATAGCAAGATTAGTGATTAACACGAGTATTTTTAGGGGCCTTAAAGACAAAATAACCCTTTTTAAAAGGGAGATTAACCTTGATCGATGTAAAGTCCATTTTAATCTTATGATGATCTGAATAAGTCATAAGTATCTTTGACAAAGAACTAAAATTTCTATTCTTACCAGTAAATATAAAATGGGCTTCGATGATATCTAATTCTTTAATCATTTTTTTAGAAAATTTAATTGTACTCATTTTCCCCTTATTAATGACCTTATAGAGCTTGTTAGACTTAAGACCATTTCTCAAACTATCAAAAAACTTATGGAGTCCATTTTTTTTAGATTTTCTAACAGACAAAGTTCCAGGCTCTCCCTCCATAAAAGGAGCTGTGTAGTACCAAGATGTTTTATTGTTTGAAACATAAATTAGCTTATCGGGCTTATCTATTTCGAAACGGATTTTACTGGGGTAAGCATATTCAATCACGCCATGACTTTTTCTTTTTTTACCTTTTAATGCTGATTTATATTCTTGAGTAAATTTTGTCATAAATGTTTTTGGAAGAAATGTAGATTTGGCAGACACTAAATTTGAATAAGTAAATACTATAAAAATCAGTAAACGGCATGTCTTCATATGATCCTCCAATGAGTCACAGAATTTAAGGACTTAAATATTCTAGCACTGAAATATCTGAAATCCCTTATTAATTGATTTTAATACCCCTGGGTGCCGCGGCGCAATAACTATAAATTTTTCCCTAATGGAAATACCCGTTTTTATTATGTTTGCACTATGTTTTAACTTATAAAAGTTTAATTAGTACACCTTGGAGTCATGATGAAGCAAATTCTTTTAACACTTCTATTTATCTTTTCAGCACAAAATAGCTACGCCTGTCCAGAACTCAACGACGTCGATCTAGCTAACGGTGATGGCCCATGGATGCATGAGGAAATAGATTTTTACGATATTCAATTAACAAAAGAAGAGTTCGTTAAAATACCTAATTTTGATTTTTTTGAATATGAGAAATGCAAAAATGCACTCTACGTTAAAGTTGTTCGCTCTAAAAAAACTGGCAGAGTTTTTAATGCTGTTATGACAAATGAAGATCATTGTGACGGTGGGAATTCATATGGTGCTTTATTTAATAGCGATATGAAAACTTTTTTAGGCGACATTAGAGACTCTTATATCTCATGCCATCTGCCTACCAGAAAAATTGATTTATTCTAATGAAGCTGTACTGAAACTGCTTTTGAAACCCCAGGCTCTTGCATAGTCACACCATAAAGAGTGTCGTTAAGTTCCATCGTCTTCTTATTATGAGTAATAAGAATGAACTGACTCTCATTACTCATCTCTCTCAATAATTCATTAAAGCGACCAACATTAGCATCATCAAGAGGAGCATCAACTTCATCGAGCAGACAAAATGGAGATGGCTTTACTAAGAAGATAGAAAATATCAAACTCACGGCAGTAAGTGCCTTTTCTCCACCTGACATGAGGTTAATGCTAACCATTTTCTTACCAGGAGGTTGAGCAATAATATCGACACCACATTCTGGAGTGTCCACATCTCCCACAACTTTAAGATGGGCATTACCACCACCAAAGATGATTGGGAAAACTTTTTCAAATCTAGTATTAACCTCATTGAAGGCATGCTTGAATCTTTCTCTCGACTTAGTATCGATATGAGCAATTGCATTATGAAGATCTTCTAGCGAGACCCTGAGCTCATCTTCTTGTACTTTCAAGAATTCAGAACGAAGCTTCTGTCTTTCATAATCTTCAATGGCCTGCCAATTAATTTCACCTAATCTATTAAGCTCTTGCCTGTATTGCTTAAGTTTTTGGCCGCAATCTTTAAGATCCTGACCATATCTGCGAGTAAAGTTGTAGTTTTCTCTTTGAATCTCAATTGAACCATTTTCAGTTTCTTGAACATGCATTGAAGAGATATCTGCTAATTCTTCATATATTTGTTGATCAAGCTCTAGGAACTCACCAAGAACTTTACGAAGATCAATTCGATACTTTTCGAAAATATTCTTAACAACCAGCTCTTCATCAATGATATTTTGTTCAAGCTTTATTTTTCGAGAAACGATATCTTTTTCAGTCTTATGTATTTTCTGATTAAGGTCTTTAACTTCATCTTCTCGTTCTTGCATTCCAAGTAGGAGTTGAGCCAATTCGTCTTTATATCCAGAAAGGATTTCTTCTCTATCTTTAAGACCTTGGGCATTTTCTTGATTTTCTTTTTCAAGATTAACAAGATCTTCTTCGATAGTTTTAATCTCTTCTTTGTAGTTCAGAACCATTTCCTGGAAATTTTCCACTTTTTTATTTTGTCTTTCAATTTGATCAAGAATATCTTCTTTCTGAGAATTATAAGACTCCATTCTTTCATCAAATGATTTACGGGAAATTTCTTTTCCTAAGAAATCCTCTCTCATCCCATCAAAAGTATCTTTTCTTGTTTGATATACTTCCTTTATTTCATCAATAGATTCTATTTGTTCATCTAAATCCGTTTTTAATAAAGCATATTTTTTATGAAGTTGCTCATCTGTTTCCATAAGCAAAAGGCGAGATTTTGAGATTTCAGATTTCCGATTTGTAAGAATATCTAATCGAGATGATCCTAATTCTAGATTTTCAAGCTTTGACTCTAATGCAGATTTCTTAGCGGCAAATTCAGCCTTTCTATCAGAGAACTCTGTTCTCTTGGCCTCATATTCGACTCTCTTCTCATCAAATTCTGTACCCATTTCTATTATCTGAGTCTCTAAAGTTTCAAAAATTTCTTTTTTTGAATTCAATTCAATGGTTAGTGCATCGATTTTATTATTTCTTTCAACAAGTCCTAACCCCTTGTCACCATTAGAGAGAGAAAGCATAATAGCTCCATCAACTTTTCTAATAACTACTTTTCCATCAATTGAAGATAAGGTTTTGAAATTAAGGTCAGAAGGGAGGTTTTGTACGATATCCATACTTAAGTTGGGGATAATATAATACCCCTGAAACAATGCTTTAAACTTATTTAAAATAATTTCATCAGCTTTAAGAGCTTCTACTAGTGGCAAAGAATCCTCATGGCCTAAGACTTTTAATCTTTCCAATACCTCAGAAGCATTATTTTCTAAAGCTTGTGGAAGAATATAATCTAAACCTTCCTCAATATGATGCTTACTCCAATTAAGAAGTAGCTCTTCATTTTCTCCTGTAGAAACAAGAGCATCTGAAAATTCATCAATTAAAGCTTGGACTGATTTTGTATATTGGTCTTCACATTGAAAGAGGTTTCCAAAAAGCTCAAAATCTTGCTCTGGATGCGCTCTAAGGAAGTTTGAAGCCCCTTCTTTAACACCTTCTAAAGATTCATTTAATTCAACTAATGAAGCAACTCTAGACCCTAATTGAATCATTTCAGTTGATTGAATTTTTGCATCGACATTTAAGTCTTTAAAAACTATTGATTGGGTTTCTACAAATGCTTTTAACTCTTCAACTTTTAAAGAAAGTTCTTCAAGGTTTTTTTCACCTTGAGCAACTGATTCCCTTTCATTTTGAATCTGTGTCGAAACCCCAGAGTATTGACTCTCTAAAGCTTCAATTTCCTCAGCAATATCTTGTAGGCCAGAAGAATACTCGTCTAATTTAGAAGTATTTTTAAAGATAATTTGATCTAAATCTTGAAAGGTTTTTTTGCTTTCTTCAATCTCTTCTTCATTTTTTTCAAGAACAGCTTTTCTATCTTCCAGATCTTCTTTCATGACCTCTAATTGCTCAGAGATTTCTTCAAAATCACCAGACTCATTGTTTTCTTCTTTTAATGCATTTTGTTTATCTGCTAATTCAGTGATTTTTTCAGTTCTTTCAACGACTTCATTTTGAAGCTCGATGATTTCCTCTTCACGACTTTCTAGAAGCTTTTCTTTCTCCGTTTGGCTTTTGGCGAGATGAGTCAATCTCTCCTCATCCGCTGCCAACGATCTAGAAATTTCGTTGTATTCTTTTTGAAGACCATCTATTTTTTCATTCTTCACTTCTTTAACGATTCGTTCTTGCTGTAAACTCACCTCAAAAAAATCTTTTCGAACTATCCAGTTTTGGATGTCGAGCTCTTGCTCAACGAGTTTTGTTTTAAATTCACGAATATCTTTTAAATGATCAAATACTTTATGAGCGTGAACAGTAATTTCATTACGTTTTACTTTTTCTTTTAAATTTCTAGCGCGCTCAGCTTTTTCTGCTTGTTTTTGCAGTGAACGAAGGTTTTTTTCAATTTCTTGCTGGAGATCTTGAAGTCTTCCAAGGTTTAATTCCGTTTGCTCGATCTTTCTAAGAGACTCAATTTTTCTTTTTTTGAATTTTGTTATTCCAGCAACTTCTTCAATCATAGTCCGTCTTTCTTCTGGCCTTGCTTGAACAAGTCTATTAATTTCCCCCTGAGCAATAATTGAGTAAGATTTGGCACCCGCACCGGTATCCATGAACACTTCTTGAATATCTCTTAATCTACAAGGGAGATTATTGAGTCGGTATTCGGTTTCACCATTTCTATAGAGTTTTCTTGTTAGCTGTATCTCAGAAGGAGAGCTTACTTTATGTCCAATATGAATATGCTTACCTTCGTTATTTTCTAAAACGAGGGTTGCTTCTGCAAATGCGCACTGTCCATATTTCGAGGATCCAGAAAAGATAACATCCTTCATGCTATTTCCACGAAGGTGCTTCGCGGATTGCTCCCCCATAACCCAAAAAAGGGCATCAACTATGTTTGACTTGCCACAACCGTTTGGCCCGACGATTCCTGTAATTCCATCATCAAATTCAATTGTTGTCCGGTCTTTAAACGATTTAAAGCCATGGACGATTAGTCTCTTAAGTTTCACTAGCCTTTCCTTTGCTATGTGCGTAAATGTCCGTGTCCTAATTAATATGTGTGTGCATGTAATTGAGACCCTAATAATGTCCCATATAACAAACGAATAGTACAAGAAATTTATTGCTTTTACTTGGCATTAACTACCTGTTAAAAGGCGACTTAGCACAATTCCCGACGCATCATTCGGATGTAAGATAAAGGTTATAGGGCATAAAATAATTAATATTGATGATAATATTAAGTAGGGAATTCTTAAGCAACTAAAAGCTCTCGAATTTAAGTTCTGTTACAAGCGATTAGATCTACATATACTTAATATTGTAGAGAAGTTAATTATGAATTTCATAAAATTGAATTAATAAAAGATTGAACAAATAATGAATAAAGAGCAACAAATATTAACTGACCATATTTTAAGCGACGAGCTATCCCGCGACGGCAATCCTTTTCCTCAATTCATAATAGATAATCAGAAAAGACTATCTCAGGTTTTTTTAGATGAAAATCATTCAATGGATTTCTCTAAGCTGTCGGCCATGGAAGTCATTCTTTATTTTATAGATACAGAAATATACATCTATCCCTTTATAGATGAAAATAAAACATTAATTCAATTATTTAAGAAGCCTGAGTTTTTAAATATAGAACAACAACTTGAGATAACTGCAAGCTCTCCTACTAAAATAGGCCTCGCGGGAGGAGGATCTGATTTTACTGATTATTTTGAAGAAGGAAAACAAGGCCATGTTATTAACTGTGCCATTAACCTATATTCAACCTGTAAGTTAATCACACGAGAAGATAAATCAATTAGCATTACAACCATCAATGACGCCGAAAAGATCGAAGCTAAATCCTTATCAGAACTAATTAATCATAAACAAATTGGATTAATCGCTACTATATTAAATTTTCTTTCTCCTCATTTTGGCTTTAACCTTAATCTCTCCACAGACTTTCCCATTGGATCTGGGCTCGGAGGATCTTCATCTATTACTCTTTCAATATTATCTGCATTCAATGAATTACTAGTTGAAAAATGGAATAAGATGGAGCTTGTTCAGATGGCATTTCTCTGTGAGAGAATTCTTTTTGATAATTCTGGAGGGTGGCAAGATCAATACGCCATTGCTCTTGGTGGAATTCATGAAATTAAATTTAATCGAAATCAACATTTGCTTAATAAAATTCCCCTCTCAAAAGATATTATAAGAGGATTAGAAGACAGATTGGTTGTCTGTTACACAAATATTTCAAGAAATTCAGGTCAAGTCATTGATAGTCAAAGGAAATCTCTTCATTCTAATAATTATCTTCTTGAATCTATTACTGAGTCCATGTCCCTTGTTGATAAAATAAAAAATGAATTAATTAATAACGATTTTGAAAATCTTTCTAAAAGCCTTTGTGAAAGTGGAAAAATAAAACAGTCCTTTTCAAGTCATACCCATTCATCACAATTAATGGAAATATTCAACCAAGCTATTAATCATGGTGTTATTGCAGGAAAAATTCTGGGAGCAGGGTCCGGTGGCCACTTTCTATTTATGGTAAATAAAGAAGATAAAAAAAGTATAATAGAAAAGCTAAATATATCTGGATATCCATCTCAGGCGATCAAGATAGATAACGGGGGAATAATTGTTGACGCTGTTATAGTTACAAAATAAACAATGTTCACATAATTAATAAAAATATGATTAACAAAGATGATATTGAAATCATTATATTAGCAGGCGGACGCGCTTCTCGAATTTCTGAATTATCTGAAGAGACACCCAAAGCTCTTCTCACCATAAATGAAATACCTTTTCTGTCATATCTTCTTAAGCAATATTCTCAAATGGGTTTTACTAAATTCTGCTTAGCAACTGGTCATCATGGTGATGAGTTAAAGGCATTTGGGCAATCTCTTGATTTATCTATTCGCTATTCACATGAAAATAACCCACTTGGTACAAGTGGTGCAATCGTCACGGCAATTAAATCTTCTCATCAGAAATATTTTATTGTTATGAACGGTGATACCTTCATAAAGTTTACAGTAGATATTAGCCAATTCCTTGAAGAAGATGGGTTGATTCATATTTGTACCTCCCAAACAGATGGAAATAATCTCAATGGTAAAATTAAAGTAAATGAAATGAACCTCATCACCAGCTTTAATGCTGATTTAACTCAAGACAAGAACTTATTTCTAAATGCTGGCACTTATTTTTTTAGTAAAGATTTAAGCTCTCATTTCATAAGTAAAGGTTCTATTGAACAAGATGTATTTCCCGAATTAGCAAAGAAGAAATTACTTAAGGCCATTTGTTTAAATGATCAGTTTTTAGATATTGGAACTTATGAAAACTTAGACAAGGCGAATTCTTTTTTAAAAGATATCGAGCATTTTTAATTTATGACTAAGAACAGATCATATTTCTTATTTTTTCTATTATCATATTTCTCTATATGCTTTTTCAGCTATCAAAACTTTAATTCTAATAGCTTTTTATATGATGATGCTCCCCTTTCATTGAGCTATTTTAATAAGATAGGCGTCCATTGTCCTCCAGACTCATTTGGATTTATGACTCAAGAAGAATTTCCTAAATTAGTATTTAACTTAAAGGGAAACTGTTTTCCAATACTGCATCATGAAAGAACTGGAACAATCATATTTTATGTCATTACAGTTCTCAATAAATTTCTAACTCCAGTAACAACATTAAATCTATATCGACTAATTATCTCACTCATCCTTTTCTCTCTATACTTCTTATTTTGTACCAAGCTTGAAGAGAAAAATTTTATAAATGCTAAGTTAACCAGTGCTCTTTTTTTATTTTCACCTTATTTTTTCTATATCTATGAACCTTATCTTATTGAGAAGATACTCCCAATCTTCACTCTCTGCATCCACTTATTACTTCTATCTAATCATAAGAAGAAAGATATTATCGCAGGAGTTATCTGTGGCATTTCATTATTTATTATCAAGCTTACACTTGTCATTGATTTGATCCCCATCATTCTTTTACATTTTGTTTTGTTAAAAACATTAGACATCAAATATTATATGAAAGGATTTTTAATAGGACTTCTTCCTGTTATGTGTTTTAACCTTATTCTTATGAGAGCAGAATGGTTGAATGTCATTCCTGAAATACTCATTTTTAAAGAAAGCTTCATCGCAAACATCTCCCGTTTGGGCGAGTTTGTTCTTTTTCCTGCAAGTTTTTACATTGATAATCTCTACTTCAATCCAAGTTATTCACAAATTACTGAATACATCCCGGCATTGATTATTCCGATTAGCTTATTTTATTTAATTAGATATACATACACAATAAAAAAAATAAATCTATTTTCAATTTTATTTTTTTCATTAATGATTATGTTTATTTTTACATACATTATTCTAATCAATAGTAGTAAAAACAATCTTGTTTTATACTTGTCTACATTTGCTCTTTATGTTCCTATTCTTATCAATCATGGCCTTTCACAAAATAAAACCTATTACAAAAATGTTAAGATCTATGATATTTTACAATATCTATTGATCTTATCATTTGCATTCACCCTTTTTTTAGAAATCCCATCAATGAACAAAACTAGTAAATTTAATACTCAAGATTATCAAAAAATATCTAAGGTATTATCCCAGAAAAATATAACATTTCTCATCGTTGAACATGAGAGAAGATTAAACATACTTTATTTTTCCCCAAATGTTCAATTACTAACACCTAATAATTTTCATACAATCTTGACTAGAAACGAAAACTTTGGAGTCTTATTAGATCATTATTCCCTTAAGTTTTTAGAAAAATATCAAAGCCGCTTAACCCTAAAATTTAATCGTTCAAGTTTAACAATAAATAACAAACAAGAGATCAATCTAGATATTTACACTCTAAAGTAGCTAAACATAATGCAGTAACAATCTATTTTTCATAGATTCTTCACTCTTTTATTTATTTTAATATATAATGACCACTGGAAATAACAAGGATACTTAATTCAATGGCCGACAATGAAGATCAAATATATTCATTATCTGATGATCAAAAACGATCCTATCAGACTGATGGATTTCTCATCGTTCCGAATCTTGTATCAATGGAATATTGTGACAAACTAATTTCCGATGCTACTGATTTTGCAAAAGATGAAATTCATAATTATCTTAATTTTCATAGAGACATTGACAGTTTCCGATCGCTTATTACAAAAGAGCGAATTTTAGATATTGCTGATCAGCTTCAGAACGCTCGAATGGTTCCCATAGGATCAATCTTCTTTTTTGGAAAACCTAATAATCCTCTGGAAAATGGATCCCTCACCCATCAAGATAATTATGCAGCCAAGGCCCCTTCAGGTAGTTATTTTGTTGTGGCTTTAGCACTTGATGATTGTGATGAATTTAATGGAGCTCTCACAGTCTACCCAGGATCCCATACTCTTGGAGAACTTCCTTATACAGTAACAAAGAATTTTGAATTTGATGAGAATGGAAAGATGATTAAGAATTTTCCCATTGGAAATGAAGTTCAAATCCCCGATGGCCACTCTCCCATTACGTTGAAATATTTTAAAGGCTCGGTCATTTTTATGCACTCAAATACAATTCATTCAGCAAGTAAAAACATAAATCAAGAAGGTATGTGGAGAAAGAAAATATATATGCACTATGTAAAAGATGGTGATCCGTTTTGGCCTGGCTGGAATGCTAAAAGACAGATTATTGACAGAGGCCCAAGGAGAATTTAGTGCAAAAGAATCATCAATTCATCCCAATTAACGAACCTTGTTTTAAGGGAAATGAAAAAAAATATTTAAATGAATGTATTGATACTGGTTGGGTTTCATCAACCGGATCCTTTGTATCAAAATTTGAAAAAGAAATGGCAAATATATGTGGTCGGAAATTTGCAACAAGTACATCAAGTGGGACAGCTGCCCTTGATATTATTTTTAATTCCCTCGACTTAAAGTCAGACGATGAAATCATTACATCAAATTTTTCAATAATATCTTGCAGTAATTCCATCATGCGAAACGGGGGAAAAGTAGTTTTGGTGGATGTTTGTGAGAAAACATTTAATATGACTTTTGAAGGTATTAGAGATAAATATTCCAAAAAAACGAAGGCCATTCTTATTCCTCATATTTATGGATTGCCAGTTGATCTCGATCCGATTCTAGAATTTGCAAAAGACAAAAATCTCTTTGTTATTGAAGATGCTGCTGAAATGCATGGCCAAGAATATAAAGGTAGCCCCTGTGGAAGCTTTGGTGATGTCAGTATCTTTTCGTATTATGCCAATAAGTTAATTACAACAGGCGAAGGAGGCATGATTCTTACAAATGATGAAAGTCTTCATCAAAAATACTCTTCACTCAAAAATCATTCATTTGTCGAAGGACGACGCTTTGTTCATGATGATATAGGCTTCAATTATAGAATGACTAATATCCAAGCAGCTCTTGGCCTAGCACAATTAGAACAATTAAAGAATATGGTTAAAAGAAAAAGAGAGATTGGAATTTATTATCATAGTCTTTTGAAAGATGTAAAAGGACTCTCTCTTCCACTCAATAAAACTTCTTATTCTGATAATATTTACTGGGCCTATACTCTTACCATAAAGAAAGAGATTCCTCTTTCAGGGGGAGAACTCAGTGAAGAATTAAAAAAGTATGATATTGATTCTAGACCAAGTTTTTGGCCCTTAAACCTTCAACCTATTTATTTGAAGAATAAATATTTTGACGAAAGTTTAGTCTATCCCATCAGCAAGCAATTAGCTGATAAGTGTATTTATATTCCTAGTTATGTTTCCTTATCAAATGATAAAATCCAATATATTTCTGAAACTATAAAAGGAATCTTCTCTAAATATGAATAATATAGTTGTCATAAACCCAGGTGGAAGAAAATTAACTTATCAAGAACTTGATAATAATCTCACCGCAATCGAGCCTCCAATCTGGGCAGGATTAATAACAACCTACCTACAACTAAAAAATATTAAGACAAGAATTATTGATTCAAACGGTTTAAGAATAAATGAAGAAGAAACAATTCAACTGGCACTTAAAGAAAATCCCAAACTGATCGTTATCGTAGCATACGGACATAATCCATCAGCCTCAACTCAAACGATGCCCAGCTCAAGGTTACTTTTAAATCAAATTAATCAATCTACATACCCAGGAAAAACAATCATTGTCGGTGGGCATCCAGCATCTCTTCCTAAAAAGACCTTATTAGATGAAAACGTTGATTTTGTCTGTACAGGAGAAGGCCCCATAAGTATTTTAGAACTTTACTCAGAGTTAGAAAAAAAAGACAATGGATTAGTTTATGATTTTAAAGCAGTAAGAAGTCTTGCATTTAATGATAATGGAAATATTATAAGAACCGCTCCCGCCCCATTAGTAAAAGATTTAGATAATGAAATGCCGACATTGCCATGGGATCAGCTTCCAATGGAAAATTATCTTTGTCATAATTGGCATGCCTTTGGTTTTCAAGATAGAACTCATTATGCCTCGATTTATACAACCTTAGGCTGTCCATATCAATGTCATTTTTGTTGTATTCAAGCACCCTTCAAAGATGGTGAATCTCTTATCAATAATGAAAAAGAAATTAATACTTATAGGCGGTGGTCACCAGACTCCATTCTTAAGCAAATTGATCATCTTGTTCAAACTTATCAAATAAAGCATATAAAAATTGCTGATGAATTATTTGTGCTTAACAAAAATCATGTTCAAGATATTTGTGAGGGATTAATTGAGCGCCAATATGATTTAAATATTTGGGCCTATTCAAGAATTGACACCATAACTCAAGAACTTGCAGAGTTTCTTTATAAAGCTGGCATTAAATGGATTTGTCTCGGAATAGAAACAACAAATCTAAACTCACTTTCTATGGTCAATAAATCAACCGAAAAAAATACATATAAAAAGTCCATTACCTATTTAAAAAATAATAATATTAATATTATAGGTAATTTCATTTTTGGATTACCCGATGATGATATAACATCGATGACTGAAACATTGAATGAAGCAATAGATTTAGAGTTTGATTTTGTTAATTTTTATTCTGCCATGGCCTATCCTGGATCAAAACTTTATCAACAAGCAATTGAATTAGAACAACCACTACCTGACACTTGGAATGGATTTTCACAACATTCTTTTGACTGCCTCCCCTTAAGCACTAAACATATTTCGGGAAAAGAAGTATTAAGATTTAGAGATCAAGCTTTTCATCATTTTTTTGAATCACAAAAATATTTACAATATATTGAAAAAAAATTTGGTGAAAATACAAAAAACCATATTATAAACATGGCCCAGAAAAAATTGAAACGAAAATATACAAATAAATAGGTATAATAATGAAAGTTGAAATTATTGATGAACTTAAAAAAATTACACCTGAGCCATACATCGATGAAAGAGGTATTTACTTAGAAATCTTCAATAAAAAAGAATTTGCCACTGTTAGCCCCGTAAATTTTATTCAAGATGACTTTTCTAGGTCTAAGAAAGGAGTTTTTCGTGGTCTACACGGAGATCAAGAGACCTGGAAACTTGTAAGTTGTAGCTATGGGGAAATTATATTACTCGTTTTAAATTGTGACATTGAGTCAGCATCATTTGGTAAGAGCTATTCATTTCAACTTAATGCTGATCGTTATTGTCAAATTCTCATACCACCCATGTTTGCCAACGGTCATTTCGTAATGAGTGAGCAAGCTATTTTTAATTATAAACAATCTACGTATTACGAACAATATAAACAATTTTCAATCAATATCAATTCAGCTCTACTCAACGATCATACTCAAAGTATAAAACCCTTAACGCTTTCAAAAAGAGATCAAGATTCAAACTCAATAGATAACCCTGCAAATTTGAAGCTGTATATACAAAACTGCATATAAAACTGATAATAAATGTAGAGGTTAAAATGATTAAAAATGACCTAGAATCAAAGTGCCTATTCTTACGTAAAAAGATATTAGAAGTTTGTCTAAAGGCCGAAACTGGTCATGTCACTTCTTCACTTTCATGTGTGGAAATTTTAGTTACCCTCTACTACAAAGGCTATTTGAACATTAATTCAAAAGATTTAGAAGATGATGAGAGAGATCGTTTCATCTTAAGTAAGGCCCAGGCCAGTCCTCTACTCTATCTTATTCTCGCAGATCTTGGACTCTATGATATGAAAGAACTTGATCATTTTGCTCAAAAAAATGGAATGTTTGGTGTCCATCTACAGCATAGTGTCCCAGGTGTTGAAACAACCGCTGGCGCTTTAGGACATGGGCTTGGATTGGCCGCAGGAATTGCGCTAAGGGCCAAAATGGATCGTAAGTTATATATGACCTATACATTATTAGGAGATGGTGAACTTTATGAAGGTTCAATCTGGGAAAGTATGATGTTTGCTTCCCATAATAATCTCAATAATCTTGTAGGAATTATAGATAGAAATTATCTATGTACGACAGATTTTACAGAAAACTTAGTCGAGTTAGAACCCTTAACGGAAAAAGTTCAATCATTCGGATGGAACGTTGTTCGAATTGATGGACATAATTTACATGCTATTGATAACGCTCTGAAAAACTTAAGGGCCCGGCCATCAAGAAAGCCCACTATGCTTATCTGCGATACAGTTAAAGGAAAAGGATTAGATGTCATGAGCTTTAAACCCCTATGTCATGGAGTTCCTCCAAAAGGTGAAGACGCTAAGAAAGCAAAAAAGCAGTTCTACTTATGATTACGCAACGAGATTCCTTCTGGAATGAAATATATCAGCAAGCTAAAACAGACAGGGATATTATTATTGTCAGCGCTGATATGGGTGCTCCTTCTCTGGATAAATTTCGAACTGACTTTCCTGCTCAATTTGTAAATACCGGAATCGCCGAACAAAATGCCATACTCGTTGCAAGTGGCTTGGCCAAAGAAGGAAAGAAAGTTTTTGTTTATGCCATTGCCTCTTTTTTAACACTCAACTGTATAGAAAAAATAAGAGTTCAAAATGGAATGATGAATATCCCCATTAATATTGTTGGAATTGGGGCAGGATTTAGTTATCCAGATTCCGGACCGACTCATCACCTCTCTGAAGACATCGCTATCATGAGATCTATTCCAAATATTACGACAATCTCTGTAACGGATCATCATATGTCTAAAAAGTTAGCACAGTCTTATAAAGACTTTGATCATACTCATTATATAAGACTAGAGAGACAACCAATCGGAGAACTTTATAAAACTTGCGAGGCGGTGAATTTAGACAAAGGTCTTCATGAAATAATTGAAGGACAAGATCATCTCATTATCTCAAATGGAAATCTTCTTTTTAAATGCAAAGAAATATTAAGAGAGAAAAGCCTTAATTTTGGTTTATGTGATATTTTTCGATATCCACTGAATATAAATGAACTCGAAAAGGTTGTTAAAAAATATAAAAAGATCACAACGATAGAAGAAACCTTTCTTCCAGGAGGACTAGGATCTTCCATATTAGAAGCCTTAAGTGACCTCGGAATTCAAATGGAAGTTAATCGAATTGGACTAGATACAAAGAAAGGATATTGTTATCAGTATGGTGGAAGAGAAGAAATTCATAAGTATTATGGTATAGATAAAGATTCTCTTATCTCTAAATTATCTACGTGAAATTATTCGAAATATAAAAACTCAAAATCTCCAGTATAACCTGATTCGTTGAAAATCCATTGCCATGATTCGGGAGATAAAAAACTCTGACAAGTAAGTGCCCAACATTGTAAGTTAAATAATTCGACATCCGATCTAAAGCTTTCTACAGCAATAAATTTTTCTTTTCCAATCTTTTCTATATCCTTAATGAGTGGATGCAATTTATGAACTGGAAAATTATGTAAAGTCATAATCGATAGAACAAGGTCAAATTCATTCTCATTATAATTTAGACCATCTTGAACATCATATATCTTAATTTTTTCACCAATTATTGATTTATTTTTAGCATATTCTGAAATATCGAGTCCCTGTACTTCACAATCTAATATTTTTTTTATTTCATATATCAAATGCCCCATGCCGCAGCCGATATCAAGAACTTTTGAAGTGCTCGTTAATTTGTATTTAGTGATCAATTCTTTAGCAGTACTTTCCCATCTTCCATCATAAGAATATCCACCGTACCCAAATCGCCGATCACCATCCCAATACTCTTCTTCATAGAGAGAGGCAATTTTCATACATTGAACTTTCTCATCATTCATTCTTTCTAAATATTTTCTGGTGGTGGCCTTATGATGATTATTGATCATAATATTCAATATCCTCTGACTGGAAGGGTCCCTGAGCGACTTCATGGAAGATAGCAAACTCTCCCACAGGTACAGTGCTATGCCAACTTCCTTTTTTAATTCTTACAAAACAATGACTTGTTCCCGGAGTAAGAGTTAATGTCTCCTCTAGTTGATTGGCCTCGTTGAATATTTTAACCATAAGCTCTCCTTCTATAATATGGAGAACTTCATCTTTATTTTTATGTCTATGTTGATTATCTTTCTTTAAATATGTACAGATAATCATTTCTTGTAATGGATCTTCAAAGTTTTCATGAAGGTTGTATCGAAAAGTTTTCTTCTCTAAGAATTTAGCTTTTTCTTTTAGATAATGAATCTTTTCTTTAGTAAGACAGCAATTACATAAGTTTAGAAATTCATATTCAGCTTGCATAAAACTCTCTAATATTATTGACAATAGTATCGAGATCGTCTTCAGAAAGTTCCCCATAGAAAGGTAGACTTAACATCTTTCCCAAAAGTCTTGAGGAATTCTCTACATCTTTTCTGCAGTCAGAAAAGATCTTATGATCACATATTAAAGGACGATGTTGCACCTGAGTTTCAATATTTCGATCACTTAAAAAAGTCATTAATTCATCTCGCTTCTCAACAAAAATGACAAACCCATAAGGTGAAAAGTCCTCTTCTAGCTTTAGTGTTGAAATATGCGTAGGTAATTTAGAAACATAAGATAAGTATAATTCATATCTTTGTTTTTTAAGATTATGAAAATGAGTTAACTTATTATTTAAAAAAGCAGCTTGGATTGCATCTATTCTAAAGTTTAAACTAGATTCGATATTTGTTTCGCGATCAAGCATTCCACAATATCTCAATGTTTTAAGTCGTTGATGGTATGACTGATTATTTGTAATAATAATTCCTGCATCACCAAGAGCTCCCAATTGCTTCATTGGGTTTAAGCTAATACATCCAATATCGCCCCTGGTTCCACAATATTGTCCATCTATTAAAGTTCCAAAGGCCTGAGATGAATCTTCAATGATGGGAATATTAAAGGACTTTAATTTTTTAATATCTGCCGGCTGTCCCATATAATCAACAGAGATAATCACCTTTGTGTTTTTACTAATAAGCTTTTCCACAGATGATGGATCAATTGTTAAGTTATCAAGAATATCGGCAAAGACAAGGGTTAGCCCTAATTCTTTAGGAACGAGGGCCGTTGCAATCCAAGAAATGGACGGCACAATCACTTCATCCCCCTCGGAAAGATCGAAACATTTCAAGGCCAAGTAAAGAGCATTCGTTCCTGAGCTTACCCCTAGCGCGTGATCTATTTGAAGAAAACTAGCGATATTTTCTTCGAAAGAATCTATCTCTTTTCCTCCAATAAATTGACCGTGGTCCATAAATTCAGAGAGAATTTCTAAGTTTCGATCTTTCTCAGACTGGTTAACGATCTTAAGAGATTTAAATGGAATTAAGTTGGTACGCAATACTTTCCTCAGTCATAAATTTAATTTTTAAAGTCTTGTCAAAATCTTCTATATTTTCTTTATTCAATATCAAGCATTCTGCACAAAAGTGGATAGTCAGATCAAACTTTCGAATTAACTGATAAACATCTTGCCTCAGTTTATTTTCTTTTGGAAACATTCCTAAAGAATAAAAGAAAACATTTCGTTTTGAGTTTAAATTATCAAATAAAACATTATAAGCATTTTCTAAATTAAGCTCAGTTGCTGAAAGACTAATTTGATAATTATTTTTTTCACCATAATCTTTAATAATTATATTTTGAACACGATGAGAAACAATACCTCCATCAATATTTCGACTAAATATATATCCGATATTAGTTTCCACTTTGACTTAGCTCCAAACCAATTTCATTAACAGGCTTCATATTATAAACCTCAAAGAATTCCCCTAATCCTTTAGTAGAATAAGGGGTAAATAATGATTTAAGTCTAAGATTCATACTTAATCTCGTTTCATTTTCTTCATTTATTTGATTTCCATGAAGGAGAGAGTGAGAAAATAAAATAGCCTGGCCTTCTTTTAGCTCCGGCCAAATTAAAGATCCTTTTTCTTTATTTGCAATATTATCAATTGAGTATTTTGGATCATTAGCAATTAATTGAGAGTACTGAAGAGACTTCTCTTTTGGTAAGAGAAATAGCGATTTACTTTTATAAACATCACAAAATGGAATCCAAAGGACTAATTCGAAGGGAGAATTTCCGGCCCAAACGTCTGAATGCACAGGCAAGTGTGAGCTCTCATCATGAGGTATTTGTATATTTAAGTTAATATTTTTTTGAATGGCCAACTCATTACCAATTAAAGAATCTATCTGATCTTTAGCAGAGTCAATAATTCTCTTTTTTAGATTATCTATTTTATTAAATGATTGAATTAATTTTATTCTCTGCTTATTCAAGTCTTGATTAGAAATCTGCTCATGAATTTGATTTATATCGATAGGCTGAGTAATTCCATCAAGATTCAAAAGGCTATTTTCAATATTCGTCTTTAAAAATTGATAATCAGATGAATTTAAATCAAAAATTATATACCAATTTTTTTTGAATAAATTTAAAGATGTTTTTGTATCCATAATGAATCATTTGTAATGAATAGTAGTATATAATTATTAAAGTTATTATATGGGAAAGGTGTTAATTTGTCAGAAAAAATGAAGTCAAAAAAAGTCTTGATTACGGGTGGTGCAGGTTATGTCGGTAGCCGCCTAGTTGAACTCCTTGTTAAAAATAGTTTCAAAGTCATTGTTTACGATACCTTTTGGTATCGCAGTGTATTATCTATGAAGACTCAGTTTAATCATTCTATTGAATGTATCTGTGGAGATATTAGAGATTTTCAAAAGTTAGAAAAGGCAATGGCCAATTGCTCATCTATTATCCACTTAGCATGTATCTCTAATGATCCAAGTTTTGATTTAAATCCAGATTTAGGTAAGTCCATCAATTTTTCTTGCTTTGAAGAAATAGTGAGATTAAGCGTAAAATCTGAGATTAAGCAATTTATCTTTGCTTCTTCGTCTAGCGTTTATGGCATAAAAGAAGATCTGAATGTGACAGAAGTTTTACCCAAAGAACCAATCACTGATTATTCAAAATTCAAATCTGAATGTGAAGAAATTTTACTCAATTATTCAGATATTAATTTTTGCACAACGATTTTACGACCGGCTACAGTCTGTGGTGTTTCAAAAAGACAAAGACTTGATGTTATTGTCAACATTTTAACCAATCATGCCATTAGTGATAACGAAATAAATATTTTTAATGGCCCGCAAAAAAGACCTAATATTCATATAGATGATATGTGCCAAGCTTATTTAGAAATTTTAAATGCTGATTATAATATTATTAATGGTCAAATTTATAATGTTGGATCTGAAAACTTAACGGTCAGTGATATTGCCAATAAAGTCTCTAAGATTACTAAAGTTGATAATATCAATATTGTAGAAAACAATGATCAACGATCATATCATATTTCATCTGATAAAATTTTTCAGGCGATTGGATTTAGTCCTAAGAAGACAGTTGAAGATGCGATCTCAGATTTACAAATAGAGTTCAAAAAGAACATCTACACTGACAGTCTTAATAACGAACTATATTTTAATGTAAAGTTCTTAAGTAATCACAATATATCATGAAAGTTGCAATTGACTTAGATCATACTCTTTTAGATTATTCACCTGTCATTCCCCAAGTGGTGACGGAACTAAACTTGCCTGCTTCTCTTAATGAAAAATCACAACTCAAATCATACATAAAAGACAATACTGACTCATGGCCAAGTCTATGGATCAAAGCACAAGGTTTGATGTATGGAAAGTTTATTCATAAAGCTAAATTCTATGAAAATGCTATCGAAACAATAAACAGTTTCATTTTGCAAGGCATCACTGTTGAAATCGTTTCTCATAAATCAAAAGTCAGTTATTGCAAACAATATTTGTTGCAAGATCTTGCAACTGAAAATATTTGCAATCAGAAATATTTATCAGAACTGCCCATAAAATACTGTGAAACAAAAGAAGATAAAATTCAATATTTAAAAAATAATAATTTCACTATCGTTATTGATGATTTACAAGATATTTTAAAAAGTATTGCTGACGAAAAAAGGTTACCAATACATTTTACAAATGAACTCTCTCCCTTCCTCAAAAGTTCAGAGTGGGAAATAATAAAAAATATCATCCTGACTTTAAAAGAAATTGAAACACCTGCAATGATTTTTAATACCCTCTCATCAAAAATCATTCAAACCATTAATGGTGATGAATATTTTTTAAAAGTTTTTAATGATTCTCAAAGATATTTACGTGAAAAAGATGCTCTCATTCTGTTAGATGATTCATTTAACTCCCCTGAGGTTTTGAGCGCTATGAACAATGTGATTATGACAAAGGGTATACAACTAAATACATATCCTAGATTTGATGATAAGTTCCTCACATTATTTCAAGAAGTAATGACATCATTTTTAAAATCTAAAATTATCCACAAAACTACAAATCATACCCATACTCATAATGATTATTTTAATAATATTGAAAAACGCCTTTTAAGCATCAAAGACAAAAATATTAAAGATAAATGCAATGAATTATTACAAGAACTCATTTCAATTTACCCTGAAAACCTAGCTCCAAAGATTAACATTTCCTATTGCTATCCAGATCTCTACAAGGGAAATTTAAAACTAGACAACAAAAGTCAGTTAATATTACTTGATTTTGAGTCAATGGGATTAGGCGACCCTGCAAGATCATTTTTAAATTGTGTCCACCATATGGAACATGAAGTCGAGCTTGATGAAATAGATACAGTCTACCAAGCATTTACTAAAATATATCCTAATGACAAAGACCTCTTAGAAAGAATATTATTCTATTACAACATTATTGCCTTGGAATGGATTTGTATTTATTATAATTATTCTGGAGATCAAAAAAAGACGTCGCATCTTTTGAATGAATTTGAGAATAAGATGTCAAATCATCAAAAGTGTTTTTCATGGAAAGAGGAAATTTATCAAAGACTTTCAAATAAAATGTAAAGAAATTAGAATTGAAATTCTAGATCTCTTTGAAAAAGGCGAAAGAGGTCATCTCCCTTCAGCCTATTCTTTAGTCGAGATTTTAGTGACTCTCTATTTTTACCACTCTAAAATTACACCCCGAAATTATCACCAATCCGACAAAATATTACTGAGCAAAGGACATGGTTGCATGGCGCTTTATTCCATTCTTTCTGATTTAGGATTTATCGATAAAAAGGAATATCTCTTATTTTGTAAAGTAGGAGGAATACTGGGAGGCCACCCAACTAGGAATCCCAGTATTGGGGTAGAAATTTCATCAGGATCCCTTGGTCATGGCGCTTCTATAGGCCTTGGAAAAGCACTCGCATTAAAACTCAAGAATATTCTCGATAAAAATATTTACGTCGTTTTAGGAGACGGGGAATGTAATGAGGGTTCTGTTTGGGAAGCTGCAA
>JABGXW010000009.1 GCA_018675575.1 Bacteriovoracaceae bacterium
AAATCTGAAGCTCTAAGCTTTGCTCTTTTACCTTCTGAAACTTTCTCCACCGAATCATCGGCGTATATATACTTTCCTGAAGTTGGCACAGTAAGCATTCCGATGATATTTGAGATGGTGGTTTTACCTGAACCAGAGGTTCCGACAATTGCAATGTAATCTCCAGCTTCGATAAGGAGATTTATATCTGTCAGGGCATTAAATTTAACCCCAGAGGGATTTTTATATACCACATTGATATTTTCTAATTTTATTAAGTCTTGACTCACGCTTCACCTATTCATAAGCTGCGATTATATCATCACCAGCGCTTAATCCACTGACGACTTCAACGTTATTATCTCCAATCAAACCAATTTTCACTGCGACCTTTTCTTTTTTTCCTTCAATTACTCTCTGGACAAATGCAGAATTTCCCTCACCTAATTTAATTGATGGTTTTGAAACAGTGACAACATTTTCCTTTTTGGCGATACTGGCAATAACTTTGGCCTGCATCCCGGGACGTAACTTAGCAATTGGTTGAAAATCAATTACTACTCTATAAGATGATACTCCTGAGTTTTTGTCGATTGTAGCAGCCGAGTCAAGGTAGGATATTCTCCCATTTGTTGCTTTTCTTAAACCAGGAAAAGTGACTTCGACTGGCATACCCTTGGCAATTTTAGAGACATCTGATTCGCGGACTGTCGTTTTAATTTGCATCTTACCTCTACTAGAAATTTTAAACAAGAGATCACCTTTGTTAACCGACATGCCAGGAGTAAACTCTTCCTTATTTTTCCAAACATATGTCACGATACCGTCAAAGGGGGATTTGAGTACCAAATTATTTCTCTGCTTTTTTACTTCCATTAATCTTTTATCTTTGATTTCTATTTCACTTTCGAGAACTTCTAAATCACTTATTGCTACTTTTAAATCAGATTTACTTTTTTCTAGTTCAGACTTTGAAACCGCCCCTGACTTAAAGAGTTTTATATTCCTCGACTTATCTACTTTTATTGTGTTTAATTTAATGATTGAAGTCTTTCTGCGCGCTTTAATTTGCTCGAGCGCCAACTGATCATCACTGACTTTCTTATTTAAAGCTTCAGCATCAAGCTCCGCCAATATTCCCTCTTTTTCAACTTGATCCCCAATCGAGGAGTTTAATTTCTTTACAGGTGTATCAAAAGGAGCTTGTATAATTTGCTGCAACGCTGCCTCTGCCCGCCCACTAACTTTTACCTGAGAGACTACCGTTCCTATTGAAACTTTTAATAAGACAAACTTTTTCGTCTCTTTATTTTGTTGGTTACAACTTAAAAGAGAGAGCAGTAGTAACAATGCAAATAATTTTATGTTAACTTTCATTTAAGCTCCCTGTAATGCTTTTGCGGGGTCAACTCTCGATGCCAGCCAGGCTGGAATCAATCCAAACAGTCCACCAGAAGCAATAGCACATATTACACCTAATATAACTCCCTCAATTGAGAAATAAGAAAATGGTAAAATTGTTTTACTGATCTCGACCCCGCTTAAACCACCTAAAGCAGCACCAAAAATCCCGCCTACGAACGAGAGGATTAATGTTTCAAGCGAAAATTGCAATAAAACGATACCTGATGAAAATCCTAGCGACTTATAAAGACCAATTTCTCTTTTGCGTAGATTTATATTTAAAATCATCACACCCATAGCGCCTACGGATCCCGCTAACAAGGCCAAGCCCCCCAGGATATAGCCTAAGATAATTAAGGAGTCCATTTCTTCAGTTTTCTCTTGATACTGTTTAAGCGGATTATAAGTATAGTCAGGAGATTCCAAGGGGTCTTTCATGGATTTGTGGATATAATTTTCTAGCCAATTCATCCACGAGTAATGCTTTACTATAATTTCTAAAGTATGAAAACTTTCTGTCCCGGTAATATCTTTAAAAAATGGTAAGGGTGTCCACATTTTCGGCTTTATTCTTCCGTTAGGATCATTTTTAAGAACACCAACTACTTTAACAATATATTCGAGCCCTGCACTAGACCGTAGAACTAAATCGTTTCCTATGACTCCTACTTCTTTTAGTTTTTCCACCGCAGCTATATTTAATAATACCACAGGTTCGTTATATTCAAATTCTATTTCAGAGAAATTCTTCCCATAAGCCAATCTCTGGTTGATCGTTTTAGTATTTTTAAATGTTAGCCCATTAACTGTAACGCGAGCATTTTCATCTAAGTTTCTAAGGTTAAATCCATTTGCAGTGAGCAGCGGATATGCGGCCCTCACAATTGGTAACTTATTTAATAACTCCATTTGCGCTTTAGTGTATGTTTCTTCACGGCCCTTCTTATAAGCGTATATTCTAGCGCCACCATCTTTATTGATGAGGTACTCTACATATTTATCCAAGTTCTTATTGAGTGTAAAGGTTGCTGAGATTGCCAATGAACCAATCAGTATTGTAAAAGATGCTAAAAAAGACTTCCACTTTACGGCAGTGACATTTTTGTATGCATTGCCTATGGCGCGAAATAAAGTTCTCATCGTATATTCTTTAAAAAAGTAGTATCCCCATGGAAAATATAAAAATCGAGTTTAGATAAAAATAAATTATTTTTACTGCTGTTTAGGTTTTGTATTGCACTTAACAATTGTGTTTGATAATCCACAACATTTTGCTGATAAGTGGAACCTAGAGAGGCCGTAGACAAAGAAGATTGATATCTCTCTGTTGCAACATCAAGTATGGCCTGTTTGACATTTAGGTCTTGAATGGCAATTTCATAATCAAATTTTAACTTCTCCCACTCTCTTATTAATTCTTGTTTGAATTGGTGGAAATTTAGAACGTTAGCACTTAAATCTAGTTGAGCTTTTTTCTTTGCGGCACGCTCACTGATCATTCCTATTGGCATCGATAAACTTAAAGTAATAGATTTATTTGTAGAGTAATCATCTTGCATGAATGATGTACTTCCTGGTTGAGAGAGTGAATTCCCACCTTTTCCTAAAGTGAGATCAAGTGAAGGCAAGGTGTTATTTTTTGTCTGCTTGTAAGACAACTTTGAAGATCTTAAATTTAATCTGTTGATTTTCCAGTCTAGATTTTTCAAAGTGTTAAAACTTAACTCAGCTTTTCTCCATTCATTTATTTTATTCATATCAAAAATATTTAATGAAATAGAATCAAGAGCAGTAATATCAGAATGAGTAATTTTCCTTTCCTTACCACCAGCTTGGTCTAAAAGTAAGATTTTTGAAGTCATAATACTTTTCTTTTGCGATAAGACTGTCGCTTTCAAACTTTCGCGCTGAGTTCTCTGAGTCAAAATATTTAACTTTGGAATTTTACCTAGCTTAAATTTTAAGAGATCATTCTTTAGAGTCGCAATAGACTTTGATAATTGATCTTCACTACTTTTATAGTTAATAAAGGCCGTAAAGGTGCCCAGATAAGAAGTGAAAAGTGATTTTAAACTAGTTAATAATGTTTTCTTTACATTCAAAGTTGCAACCGTTTCCGTAATATCCGCTTGCTTAAAGTCTATATCTCCTACCAAGGGACCTAGACCTTTTAATAAATTAAAGGTTAAACTAAAAGAGTAATTTCCGGAATGACTCTTACTTACCTCTGTACCTTTAAGTGATGTATCAACAATGGCGTCACTATAAAGTGTTGTCGAGTACGTCATCCCTGCTTGCGGGTAGCCACCTGTAAGACTTAATGTATTCAATGTCGAGTTTGTTACATCTGTCGCGAATATAGATGCTTGATCTTGAATTGTAGTAGTAGTTGATCCTCGACTTAAGCTTAAGGTTGGAATATATCTAGAAATCATAGCGTCGTTAGTTATCTTTGCACCGCGCGCAGTCGCCACAACTGTTCTATAAGTAGCATTACTTGAAATCATAATTTGGTAAAAATCATTAAAATTATAAGTTTTAGCACTTGCTAAATGGGGTATTAGTGACAAGGCAATTAGTACAAACAGTCTCCAAATTTCATCCATGATATTTGACATAAAACTATTATATTTCAGCAACTTAGATCGTGCAAGCCCTGTTTTAATAGTTGTATCGATGTATAGTAAAGTAGATAGTAGCGTTTTTTATTTAAATATAACACCTAAGTATCTGTAATGATTCGGGCATAAACCGTGTAAGGTTTTCAATTCAATCTTTTTTTTAATCTCTTATGTTAATAGTTAGTTTAGGAGAAAATTATGAAAATAGTATTTATCTTATCTTTACTCATTCTAGGGGCATCGTGCTCTAAAGACGAAAGGGTTGAGCCTGTAGACATTATCACCGACTCACCACAGTTAAGATCGATACAAGACCAGGCTGATCAAATGAGTCGAGATATTCAAAATCAAATTCAAAGACAAATGACTGCGGCTCAAATTCAAATTGCTCAAGAGCAAAGAGAGATTAGTTTTGACCTAATGAAATTAACAAATATTAAAGATCCAAAAAAGCTTTCACTTGCGGGGAAATATTTTGCTTTGATGGACTTTCAACTTTTCGAAAATAGTGAAAATCATGAAAGTCGTTCAATAGAATTGTTTCTTTCAAATACAAAATCTTTATATCCAAAAAAGCTAAAACTTAAATACTCCATGAGAAAAGATAAAAGTTTAAATCTTTATACCATTGCCATTGCTATGAACGCAGTCAATCCAAGCAGACCCGCACCTGCCAATTCATTTATGGATATTATTTTAAATGGGCTTGCAACAGGTTCAAGTGATTTAATAAATAACAATAAAGAAAAATTTATTTTCTTACTTCAGCTTAGACATAATGCCTTGTATGACTTGGTCATTCAATTCTTTGATAAATCCAGAATAAGCCTTAGTAGAAGGTTTACTGTTACCGGCAAGAATATGGAGTTAGAAACAGTCCAAAAACTATACGATTTACTTATTCAAGCAGATAGAACTAGGGAACATCTTACAGAACAAGGTATAAAACTAGAAGATTATAAAAATAGACGTAAAAAACTGACTGGAATGAAACTAAAAATTCATAAGTCTGTAGATAAAGATTTAGCAAATATTCTGATAGATATCCAAAGACATATTAAAGAAAATTATTAGAATGAAAATATGAAGTTATTGAGTTATTATTCTCCATTATTTCTGCCTGTGAAAATTTTATTAATTCTCATTTCATTACAATCTGTAAATAGTTTTGCTGGCGTAGGAAGTTCGTATTTAAATCTTACGAATTGGTCATTAGACGGTGATATCATCGCCGAGCTTAGATCATTTCCTATCAATGATCAAGATGATCATACCAAGGAGTTAGCTTTTGATTTTTCAAGTCACCTAAAAATTGAATTTGAAAATGATCTTTTAAAATATAAACTTGCATTATTAGCGCGATATGGTGTTTTAGACAAAGGTAGAAATGCTTTTGTACAAGAAGAAAATTTTGTCTCCCTTCCCTTCGGCGACTTTACTTTTACTGCCGGTTATCAAATTCACTCTTGGTATGTACTAGAAGGGTTTCGAGTTTCAGACATATTAAACTCTAGGAATCTAGATGGTGATTACGAAAGAATTGAAAAGTTTGGTGAACTCACATTATCTATGGAGTATTTTAGCGATTACTTTACACTCTCATTGTTTTATTTCCCGCTATACATTGATCCTTATTGGCCAGAATCTTCCTCAAGGTCAGCACCCAAAACAAGTAACTCTGTCCTTAATACTGCAGATATTGCCAGCTCAATATGGGTAGAAGGTAATAATATCAAGGGAGACGAGTTTGGACATCAAGGGGCGATCAAGTTAACAAAGTCATTTGAAGACTATGATTTAGATATTGATTTATACTCTATCCATCATATGGACAGAACTCAGCCTTTCATTACAATTTCAAATGATTTAAAAGTCCGAGGCCATCATTTTCGAGTTACTCAATCTGGTGTCAATGTTTCAAAAGTTTACGGAAATTGGATCTTTAAATTCGAAGGAGCTGTGAGAGATTTCAATGCTGATACTTATCAACCCATATTACAAGGCCCAATAATTAGGCCGAAAGATCATTCTATGGTTGCAGGAGGAATTGAAACAAATATAACTTTAATAGAAGGTATAAGTTCCACGCTTTATATTGAATGGCAGAAAATACTAGGAGTTGAATTAGAATCAACAGAGCAATATACCCCATTTCAAAATGATCTTTTTGTTGCATTACGATCAGATTTTAACGATGTTATGGGTAGAGTTATTACATTAGCGACTTTTGTGGACCTAGAGAAACAATATGAATTGGCATTTGCTCTCAGCTATTCACAGCGATTAACTGATAGCTGGTCTCTTGCAGCTGGAGGTAGACTTATTCATTCACTGAATTCTGATAACCCGAAAGGACTAGACCTATTTAGGAATTCAGATAATGTCTATTTTAAATTAACTCGTTTTTATTAGGATAGAATCAATTATTCTATCTTCGGCACCGCCTAGCACCAATTTTAACTAAGTAAATAACTGATATGCTTTAACAAGTAAACTTAGACTCAAAAAAAGCCACTCTTATACAAGGTGGCCTTTATCTCTGCGTATAACTTTTGTTTCTTATTAATATCCAATAGGCATTGATGTAATGCTTCTGCGTGATGCCCTAGCCCTACAAGCTAAGGTTATTTTTACTTCTAATTGAAGTATTTTATTTGTGTAATCTTCCAGCGCTCTTCTGAAAATTCGTTGGTCATTATAAAGTCTTAAAAGCATTTCAAGCTCAAACTTATCCGGAGAATCTATCGCCTCAAACTCTTCAATTTGATTTTGAGTATCTTCTAAGAAGTTTTCCGCTGTATTTCGATTAAAGTGTGCCCAGTGTAATTCTCTTTTTAATTCTTCACATTTATCTCCCACAGTTCGTGCCATTGCAGTAGTTTCTGAAAGTCCTAGAGTGATAGTGAAGATTACTAGTAATAAATGTCTCATAAAATGCCCCCTTATTATGACTTGTTGTTAGATTCTAATTAAGAGTTTATTAGTTTAATCAGGCAGCTATGATTTAAAAAACCGCTCGGAAGCTGTAATAATTTCAGTACATTAGACATATGACTGGAGGTTTCTTCGTATGTTCGGCGTCAAACATACGATTATTTAAATAGTTTTTTAAAGTGCTTCATTATAATGGGTGTTCCATTTCGGCAACCTACAGACTTTGTAAGCATATCAGGACAAACAGCTTCAAAATGAGTTGATTCAATATGTCCTAAATATTCACCATAGATTTGAGATTTTTCAGGAACGATTCCATCGTTAATAGTATCATAATCTTTGCCAAAGATTTCTTTCATTTCATTAGAGATAATTTCTTGTGTTTTATAGAGTGGTAATATCATTGTTTCTTGAAATGAACTCGAAAAGCTATAGTAATAAACGTCCTTATTCATTGAAATATCTTGTGCTAAAAATTGCTGTGATCCACCCCGAATATTGTTCCGGTTCATTACAAGCTCTTTTAAATATCTTTTATTTTTGGGATTAAAATCTAATGCATAAATAACCCAGTTATAAATATTCAACCATGTTCCTTCATTAGAACTTCGAATAACAAAATCGGCAATAGCTGTTCCTTTATGAGGAGTTGAGAGTGTAGTCACAGAATGGATGCATGGAGAAACACGATGATCTTTGGCAACTAACCTTCCAATTAATCCTCCCATACTATGACCGAAGATCGCAATGGTTCGCTTTTGATGATTGTTTTCTTTTTTACAATAAGTGCTTTCAAGAATTTGTGTTACACATTCTTCTTTCCTTTCACTTAGAGTTCTACGATCTTTATCTTTTGCTTTAGGACAAATAAATGATTTGATATTTTCTTCGTCTAACTTTTTAGTATAAAACTTAAAGAAATGATTCTTTCTTATCCAGCCTAATATTTCTCCTACTCCAATGCCACCCATTTGAGATCCACTAGAGCCGGCGCCAGGAACAAAGAGAACCACATCAGGTCGATCAGTTTTTTTCAGATTATTTACTTCTTCCGAAGAATTTGCAGAGACAGTTAAAATGAGAACGAAGATAAATAGAGAAATAGTTAATTTTATCATAAGTGATATTAACTATTTTTCCTGTTGTATGGAAAGAGCTATTAAGTTTCTAACTACTAGAAATGATATCCGAAAGACGTATATACAGTGTCGTTAGTTCGGTATGGACTCCAATAAGATGTTTCATCTGGTGCCTTGATCATTTCAAGTCCAAATCCTAAGATCATATTCGAGTTGATTTGGTACTTTGTTTCACCTTTGGCGATATTATCTAGTCTGTCTAAATCATATTTTAAATCGAACATCATTGACCAACTGTCTGTGATAGAGATATTAAATTGCCCACCAAGAGCACGCTTAAATTTGACTGTTTCAGAATAAAGGTCATCTGAATTTCTTTCATTTGAACTCAATAGTTGAATATAGTTGAATGAAAAAGAGTAATAGAAACGATCGAGGATAGCTTGCGCATGATAATATGACTCTCTGTCGTAATGAGGCTCAATTTTAAAATATTCTGAATCAAATGTACTTTTCTTTTCTTGAAGTAAGTCAAAATCTTTCCCAAGTCTAGCATTGGGGTCTATGACATCAACACCGGTAATCAACCTTAGGCTCCCAACTTTTTGATGAACACTTGCACCAATAGCTGCATGGTGATTAACAATTGGCCTTGCCGTAACTCTTACTTCTTCTGTACTTAAATCGTAATAAGCTTCTGCATTTGCACGGATTTGATTTTCAGGCTTATAAAAAGCATATGAAAAGACTTTTCCAGATCCCCAATTATATTCCAAAGTAGCACCTAGAGTTTTTCTTAATACAATTTTCGAAATATCGGGCATTTCAATATCATAATGAATATCAACCACCTGATTATTAATGAGCGTTTGTGATGGAGGTAATTTTCGCCATTCGCTTGTTGAAGTCATTTTTCCATCTTTAATATCAACTGAAGGATTCATTCCTGGTAAATAAAGATAAGATAAAAATGCAGAATATTTAAATCCTGCCTTTGGTCTAGATTCATACCTAAGACCAATTAACCCCTCTCTTTTGTCAGAAAGAAGTTTCATACCTTGCCTGCCATTAATTGTTCCTAGCTGCCAGAACTTTTCACTCGGGTTCAGATCTAGAAGTTGGCGACCAAATGTCCATTTCACTTCTTTATTTCTGTAACTTATATTGGCCTTTGATAATGAGTAATTAATGCTATTTTGGCTATCATTATGATAATAACGAAGATCTACATCTAGTTCCTGTTCCCATTGTTTATTTTTGTCATCGATATTAAGGTTAACGCCGAACCAATGGGTGGCAGATGCTGTTTTTGAGGGTGTATTTAATCGTATCAAACGTTCATATGATAGTGTTGTGTCGGCACCCATTGCAATATTTGTAGAAAGGAATGAAATGATCAAGGAATTCTGTAATTTCATGTACTAAGCCTACTTTTTCTTTGTTTTATTGGTCATTATATTTTTCTATCATAAACTATTTCAATTAGTAAATGAAGGCTGCGCGTAGCACCATGTAAATTTGATCTCATCTGGTGCTTTTCCTTTAAACGAATTCGTAATTTCTATATATTTAAGCCCATGAAGTCGTTCATCTATAAATTAATTTTACTTATAAGCATGTTTCAACTGGCCAGTTGTGGTTATTTTGATGACACCCCTAAGGTTTCAAAACTTTATGACACCGGAACTATAAAATCAAAGTGTGATCTTGATGCGGAAGAATTACATAATATATTTACGGATGATGTATCTAATCAAATAGAATGTCTTGAAACTAATTTCAATAATTTTATTAAATACGTAAAAAGAGAAAGAAGTGACGCCGTCAATGAAGCTGAGTTACAAGGTTTTGTCAGAAAATTCTTCAAACTAAATTCGGATAGTTTTATAAAAGGTCTTAGGTTTTTATTTGAATTAAATATGATTCTTTTGAACGATCACCGAAGCTCAATCTCTACAGATAATATAAAACCACTATTTTTAATCATGCAAAAGATAAATATTCATGCAGTCAATATATATAAACTTATGAATAAAATTAATCATTCAAATTATTTAACATATAGAGATGAAATTATAAACGAATTTTCAAATCTGATGGGTGTGATACTGCAAATCGTAGATAATAATAATAATAATAATGAGATGTCCGCGAAACTAAACATCTTAAACTTTATCGCAAATATTAAAGAGAAGTTTCCTAGTTATAATATCGACCTCAAGACTGCAGAGTCCTTACTATTTCTAAAGAAACTCTTCCTCGGTGGAAATAAGACCTATATAAATTCAAATGAAGTCATACAATTACTTTCAAAAGCATCAAAGGGATTCCAAATAGGCCTTGATTTATTTTTTCTCAATGCCAAATCTTTTACTGAAGAAAAAGAACTCTACCTGCATTACGGAAAATCAATTCAAGATCTAAGGGGTTTGTTCTTCCCTTTGAATGACAAGACCGTTTTATTTCAAACTGAAGACTTGGCAGAGACCTTGAGAAAACTTTTTAATAGTTCTATCGATTTAGAAAAAGTCCATGCTGTTTTTCGATCTTTTCAAAAAAACTTGCTTGGCAAAGAGTCTGATTCCCTTAAATTCAAAGACCTAAAAGTAGCATTACACTACCTTGAAATTGCGACAACCTCCATTCCATATAAAAATGAGCTACTTAAAAAGATAGAAGACATTGATAAAAAAGAGTATTTTTATAAAAAGACAATTATAAATGAAGTAAAAAGCGATATGATTGAGTTCTCTTTAGAATTAAAGAAACTTATCACTCGTAATATTGAATTCCCAAAAGAGCAAAACATTCTAGAATTTGCTATTGATTTAAATCAACAATATCCACTTGCCGATAAATTAACGAGTGATGTTATTGGTTCTTTATTCTCAGTTAAAACTCTACTTCTAGGAGGAGCAAAAGAAAGCTTTTCGAAACAAAATATTGTTGACTTATTAATAAAAGCTCCAGATCTAGCTGAAAACATTTTAAATCTCTTCTATATAAATAAAAGGGATCTCTATACCGATAGTTTAAAGTATCAATTCTTTCTCGAAATCAGTAATAAACTTAAAAATGTTTTTCACTTAACAGATAAAATATTAGGAGAGGATGAACTCGTTATTAAACGCCACGAATTACTTCATATTGCTGATTATATGAGTAAAGAAAGTCAGGAATTCAACATACATAAGTTTATGAAATCAATCGATGCAATAAAAACAAAAGTAATTGGAGGAAATGAAACAAACTACATGCTAAGCGACATTCATAAAATCATGGACTTGATTATTAAAGGTTTCGAAAATAATCTTTATTTTAATGAGACGTATAAAGCAAATAAGCGTATTTTTAAGAGGACCTCAAAAATCAACTATATCCCTAGAGTAAATCTACCTATTTATAGCAAGATTCAATCAGATCAATTAGAGAAACTTCATCATTCCTTTGTCCATCAAGCTAAGACATATCGTTACTTTAGACGAGACAATGGTGTTGCTTATTATAATTTTATTATAAAGAGAACACGTCAAGGATTTGTCGAATCCTCAATGATAAACTTTATTTTTAAAATCCTTCAAAAAGCTTATGGTTCTGTTGATGGCGATAATGTTATCAACTTTTCACGTGAAAGTTTAAAAGCATTACTGCTTGATTTTAAACCTATATTATTAGAATTCGATATGTGGACAGTAAGTTTTGATGATTTTGTTCGAAATATACTTTTGTTGTCTGACCTCTTTCAAAACACATCTAATTCAACAGGTTTTCTCGAAATTGATGAAACGACAGAGTTTGGTATTTTAGTGCTGCAAGCGATGAAACTATCACAAGAAGTTTTTACAACTTTAAAACATATTCAAGATTCTGGAACAGCGACTGCAGAAGGTGTTGATTGCTCATACGAGGACCAAGACAATCCCGTTTTTCCAGTTCGTTGTCATCGAAAGTTTTTCTTTGATATATTTTTTAATAAGTTGAATCATAAAATTGATTTTCCTAAGTTTTTCAGGTTTTATAAAAATTCAACTGAAGAAGAGTTAGATACTTACCTTATGCATATAGAAGGCTTTTCACGAGAGTATGAAGACCCAGATATGCCAATTACTCAAAGAGATTATGGAATGATCATCGGGGCCTTATTAAATATTGAGTCCACTTTTATTCGATTTGATAAAGACGAAGACAATGTTCTAAACCGTGAAGAACTTGACCAAGCCTTTTTATTGTACAGGTCAGCTATAATTAGTTTGGCCGAACTAAGCGGGTCTCGAGAAAAATATGCAAAATCAATTTTTCTATATTTAGTAAAAAACAAAAAGGTCCCAAACAAAGTCCAACTCTTGAATTTTCACTATAATCCTTTTATTAATAAAGATATTGTTGCAAAAAGGTTAAATTTGGGGGCAGTTCTTTATTTTTTAGTTAGTAAATAAAAGAATGCCGAAACCACAAGAGAGTGATCAATTGTTCCATTCTTAAGCATTTCTAAAATCTCATCTTTTGAATAAAGCTCAACATCGATTTCTTCTAAATGATCTAGTTTTTGTGTTGATATTTTGATGCATCCTGTAGCGAGATAGGTATAACAAGTATTTGTCATAAAGGCAGGATTGGGATTAACTTTTCCAAGAAACTCCATTTTTTCACAGCTATAACCCGTTTCTTCTAACAATTCTCTTTTGCCAGCGGTTCCTGGATCTTCAGAAATTTCAATTGCCCCGCCAGGAATTTCCAATGTGATTGAGTCTGAACCATGACGATATTGCTTTACCATGATGACTTCATCGAATTTAGTTAAAGCAACTATATTCACCCAGTTATAACAATCAATAACGTCAAAATCACCCACGTCTCCAGAATCGAATGACTTTCTTTTCACCACCCTATGTCTGAATATTTTACTTTTAATACCTTCTGAACTTTCTAATGTTTCCCATGGTGTAATCATCATTTCCCCTGTTCTCAGAGCTCTATAAGAATGATTCCTTTATCTGGATCTTGCTCTTGACGAAGTCTTTCATTGTACTCTTCTAAAACTTCGCGATAACGAATATAGTTTTCATCTCCAACAAACGCCCTCATTTTTTCTTTATAGACTGACTCTAGTTTGTTTTCAAAAACTTCCATGTCTTTTGTAGGAGTAAAAGTATAGTTTTCTCCATATTTTGAAACCATGAATTCATTAAACTCTTGAAAAGCAATCATCTTTTCTTCTTCGTAGCGATCTCTAATGTCCATATACTCTTCCATTTTTTCATCTTCGAATGTAAATTCACTGACAAATAGAGATTCAATTCTCGTGATCCAATTTTTTTCAACTTCTTCAAAATAGTCTTCAAATTCTGCAATTTCAGATTCTGATAGTTCATTCGGATCTAGATGGGCATCGGGAACTGAAATAATATTTTCTTGCTCTTTATTAACAACTTCATCGTCTTGGTTTATCTTAGCTTCTTTTAGATCCTGTTCTTTTTTTACTTGAGATGTGTGTGATGTACCAAAGTCGGTATTTGTCCTCATTTGTTTAGGATTAGAGCTTATATAAATAATTGAAAGCACGAGAATAAGTAATGCAAAGCCTATAAGGTATTTCTTTTTCATGTTTGGATTCTAATACTTCCAGTATTTGCAGTCCAGAAAAAAGGGCCAAAGAGAAGGCCCTTCTATCAACAAACGATGTCAGTAAATCTTAATTATAGTAATTATCATTATAATTATAGTCAGATCCATCGTTGTAATAATAATCATCAGGGCCAGTATTACCTAGGTCATAATAAAAATCATTATTGTAATTCCAATTATAGTTGTAATTTGAATCGAAAGAGAATTTTTCGGAACAGAAATATCTATAACCTGTAGTCTGCCAATTCAAAGAATCTCTTAAGTTTGCACAAAGGTCATATCCAGTATTACATGAGTAACCAGGGTAGGATCTCTGAACAGTGTTTGTATATCCATCAACTAACTCATAATTACATATGTCCATATGAGAGTATCTATGTCTGTAACCATTGTAGACAAAATATGGGTAACTATTCCAATAATATCCATCGTTCCAAGTGACTCTATACCTTAGCCAAGTATTCCAATAAATATATTGGTATGGAATTGTATAATGATAACTTCTAGGAGATGTATATCTTACAGTATGATTTCTATAACCAGTATGGTTTCTATGAGTATGTCTTCTATATACATAGTTTGTTCTATTCCAATTTGGTCGATGGCGATATCTATTGTGATGACGATTATGACTGTTAGTATTCCATCTTGTATGTGGAATATGACCTACATGTCGTGATGGTTGAGTTCTTCTATGGTTAGTTCTTGGTCTTCTGTCGTTATGCCCGTTTCCACGTCCTACGTCACCAGTTCCACGTCCATTTCCTCTTCCACGTCCGACGTCACCAGTTCCAGTTCCACGTCCATTTCCTCTTCCACGTCCAACGTCTCCAGTTCCACGTCCATTTCCTCTTCCACGTCCAACGTCACCAGTTCCAGTTCCACGTCCATTTCCTCTTCCACGTCCTACGTCACCAGTTCCACGTCCATTTCCTCTTCCACGTCCTACGTCACCAGTTCCGCCTCCATTTCCACCGTTGCCACGACATTGTCGTCCCCGGCAAGTTTGCGCTTTCGAATCTTGAATCATTGTTGGTAATATAATCAATCCAAAAATAGTCAAAAGCATAGGCCATCTAGTTAATACGTTCATAAGATATCTCCCCTCTTACAGATTTGTATAAAAATTAATTCTTATAAATCTTAAACAGATCCTTTTTATGAAATAAAAACCGTGGTGCAAAATAAAAAGATCTGAAGTCCTTGAAAGATATTTTTTCTTACAAAACCAAAAGTATAGATTTTCTGTTATATTAAGAAGTTAGAATCGTCCTAATCGTTCGCATCGAGTCAAAGTGTCAGATCATTTTTTCACAAGATGCAAAATGACACTGGGTAATATTTACAATCAAGGAGAGAAGTCTTCAAAAATAATATTTTCACAATGAGTTTTGATATTTATATATTTTTCTTTTGATCGAACAGTCCAAATGATTAGTGGGATTTCACAGTTTTTCCTTAAATACTTTACGACATTAAGGTCCCAAGAATTAATGTCCTGAGCAATGTAACTAGGGGCCACTAATGGATACATAAAATAATTCTTTATAATCAAACGTTTAAATAAGTGAAGATGATTTAATTCTAAGGTAGAAAGCATACCTCTAGGCACATTTGGTAACTTCAATCGAAACCATGCAAGAGAGAGAGGATTGAAAGACTGAATGGCAAATGGACCTTTATAACTTTTTAAAATATTAAAGGTCTCGTGTTCTAACAATCCAACTTTTGAAGAGTTTTTAATCTCTATAAAGATAGGAACTTGACCATCGACTAAACTCAAGACTTCTTTTAAGGTTGGCACTTTTTCATTTGTGCCACCAAGTTTCAGTTCGTTAAAGTCGTGTAAGCATAAATCTTTTAAACTCTTTTTAATACCAACCATTCTACTTAAATCATTGTCATGAAAAACAATTATTTCTCCATCTTTTAGAATATGAATATCTAATTCAATGGCATATTTTTGATCAATTGCATTTTGAAATGCTGCTAATGAGTTTTCAGGTATATCTTGATTATGAAACCCTCTATGTGCAATATGGCCTGAAAACAACCAATGATCAGCTTTTAACCTGACTGTTTGTTGATTCAAAAATCTTGTCAGCAGATTGGGCAATAAATCCTTGAAAGTATTTTCCATCCTGTCCTTTGTATCGTTTAGCAAATTCATAATAGCAAGTTGGAACTTCAAAATCACCTTCTTCAAAAGAAATCATTTTTCTATCTGCCAGAGTTGATGATTGCTCTAGAAGAACAGACGGTGATCCTTTTATTTCTCCCTCAACCTGGTTTAGTAAAAATCCTTCTTTTTTTAGATGTTCATTTAATTGCTCTAAACTTGAAAATGAATCTAATGTATTCAAATCAATCGTAAAGTGATTTGGACAAAACCCTATTGCCAAACACCAAGCGGCATAAGGACTTTCTTTTACAACTTTTGTATATGTCGAGTGAGAAAAGTTCCATTTACGACCATAGTGTAAAAGCTCAATTGAGGTAAGCCCTACGGGGATAGAATTAAAGACCTCTTTACATGTATTTTGAAGTTCTTCTGAGAAGTTTTTTAAAATTAATTCTGAGATGAAAACTTTTGGCCAACCTGCCTTCTCAAGGTGAATTGCATTTAATTTTTTTTCTTCAAATGAATACTCTCCAGATTTCTGATAGCCATGTTCAATAAAAAACTTAGCGCACTTTTCTTTATTAGTATGTGTTAGATCAATAGTCCTTAAAGCAATATGATCATTTTTAACAGATTTTTTTCCATCTAATAAGAGAGAGTGAATTTTTCCAACAGATGGTGCCAGGGCCTTATATCTACTAAAATTAACTTTAAAATAAGTTGTTAAGTCCACTATTGAAGCCTTTTTGCTGACAAGAATCCAGGGATTGGATTAACTTCAAATAATGAATCAGCTAATGCCTTCCCTGAATGGAAAGCAAGTCCAATTCCATGTGCAGTAAATCCTCCTACAAAATATAATTGATGATCAGCTGGTAAGGCCCCCACCATTGGTTGTCCATCAACCGAGAATCCCATAACTCCAGACCACCTATGTGTAATTTTTGCTTCTCTAACTGCAGGAATATGATCCCTAAGGAATTTTTCTAATGCTTCTTGAATGACATCAGATGTTTCATCAGAGTAGCCCGTTTCTACATCTTTTTGCAATTGTCTAAATCCACCAATAACAACTTGTCCTGTGGGTAATTGTCTAAAGTAATCCAACACAAAATTTGCATAACAAGGAGCTTCCATAAATCGAGGTACAGCTTCTGTCGCTAAAACCTGGCCTCTAGTTGGAAATATTTTATCTTTGAAGAAATTTTCTAGTAGAGGTGAATAACCATTTGTAGCAAAGACAACAATCGGGGCCTCAAATTTATTTTTTGTAGTATGAATGACTTTATTATCTCCTCGATATTCAATTTTATGGACTTCGTTGTTTTCATGAAAAGTAACATTCTTTCCATTTTCTTCTATCCGTCCCTTCATATGATGAAGTAATTTGATAGGATGAACAGAGGCATCATCAAGGTACTTAACTCCTCCTACAAACGAAACTCCACCAGTGCGCGTCTTAATATCCATTTCATTAATAACTTCAACATTCACTCCAAGTTCTTTCATCAATTTGGCAGAATCTTGTAATTCAATAAATTCAGATTTAGCTCCAGCCAGAGAAAAAGAGCCTTTAGCTTCAAATAAAAGGTTTTCGGCATTATCTTGAATGATTTCTTCTTTTAAAAAAGTGAGATTGTCTTCACTAAATTTCCAAATTTCTAATGCTTCATCCTTACCATGCTTACCTACAAGACGATTGAAATGCTCTACTGATCCACATGTTATAAAACCCGCATTTCGACCAGTAGCTCCAGACCCAAATTCATATTTTTCAACAAGAGCAATTTGTAATGTCGGATCATATTTTTGTAACCAATAGGCGGTCGACATCCCGGCAATTCCACCGCCAATAATGACGATATCTTTAGGAATTGTTTCTTCTTTTGATTGATCTAACCAGTAGGAAAGACTCATATAATACTCCTTATATTTTTTTTATCATTTCAACTGTTGTGCAAACACATTTATTTGGTCCACATCTTCTACAATGATAGTCAACGGGAAACCAAAATTTTTCATGGATCGAGACATCGTTAAAGCCTATTTTTTGTAAGTATTTTTGTGATGAGTTTCCCGGTGATTCTAACCAAGAATGACAGAGGATGGCCTCTGCGCCCATCTTTTCTAATATTTGAATACTCTTATTAGATAATGTTTTTCCTAGTCCCTGTTGTTGGAAATCGCCCCTTACAAATAACGACTTAAAATATGCCACTTTCTCGACAGGTACATCCCATCGTTTTGGAGTGAGCCCTCTAGTTGATTCCTCAATCCATTGATCAGGAGCATAGGTTAGTCTGACTGCGACAAGTTCAGATTTATGGAAGGCCACAAGAGATGCCGAAACTTCATTTTTAATACTCCGCTTAAAAATTAACTGAAGCTCTTCGGGACTAAAATAATCTTTTCCAATCCATTGGTCTGTAAACAATCGAACATCTTCTAATAGATCTTCGTTTAGCGATCTTATTTCAAAATTCATTACGATTTCATATTTTCCATTTGTAATTCAACCTCAACGTCTTTATGACTTTTAAGCATTGAAAATATCATTTGCAGATCGTCTATCTTTTTGCCTGTGATTCTCACTCTTTCTTCTAGATATGACGAAGTCACTTTAAATTTCCCTTCTTTTATTATTTTATTTATTTTTTTACCTTGCTCTTTATCAATTCCATTTTTTAGAACAATTGTTTGTTTGAGCATTTGATTACCAGCAGGAGTAATGTCTCCAGGTTCTATATTTTTCATTCCTAAATTTCTTTTAATTAACTTTGCTCTAAAAATTTCGAGAGCTGCTCTCATTTTATACTCATCCTCAGCAGTTAACTCTAGAGCTGTATCACCTTTTAACTCGATTGCAACCTTTGAGCCTTTAAAATCGTAACGGCTAGATAACTCTTTTTGTGCTTGTATGAGAGCATTTTTGATTTCTCCCATATCAAGTTTAGAAACCAAATCAAATGAAGGCATAGTCACTCCTAAAGTGTTTTTAAATATTCAATAATATCTTGTTTTTCCTGGGCAGTATATTTTTCAACGCCATCTTTGGTTAACATAATGTTCTTAAAATGTCCTGTATTTTTAAGTCCTGGTTTTGATGTATCAAAAAGAGCATCTTCTTCTTTTATCCAATCAGATGGGATTGAATTTCCAGTAGGATACCCTACACATTCAAAATCATAATCGGTTTCTTTATCGACACTAGGTCCCTGATAAAATATTTTGGTTCTTTTTGCAGGGTTTTTTAAAACATCACATAAAGTCGGTATAGAGTTGTTATGCATATAAGGGTACCGACTGAAAATTCCGACTAGCGGAGGTGGAACATAACCCTTTTGAGGTTTTACAATGACACCCATTGATTTCGAAATACTAAGCTTGTTCAATGAGTCGGAAAAATATTGAGTCGCCTGATATCTTTGAGGATCAGTTCCTACATTTTTAATTGGAGTCCTTTTAAAGTACCGGACTCTAGTTGTTTTAATCTGTTCCGCAGGACTCAGAAGTTCAGACTCAGGTAATGACCATGCTTTGGTATAGCTACCATGACATTTTCGGCAAGTTTGATTAAAATATTTTTCACCATTTTTTGCTCTTGAAATATTTATTCTGTCTGCTGAGAAAAAGTCTGTCCATATTGGTGCTTCGGTGGCAAATAGAGCTGCTGTTATTTCATCCACAATTTTGCTACTCTTATTTATCCAGCCTTCTAATTCCTTTAAGTCTGTTCCCCGTCCTATTTCATTCCAGAGAAAGTTTGTATAAACAGGATTTCCTTTTATTATTGATCCATCTGAAAGCCATCTTGTTTTATATTTAAGGTTCCACCAAACAGAAGCTTTAGAGTCTGCAACAAATGTTTCTAATCGATTTTTCCGTGGATTTTTTTCAAAATGTTTAGACTTTGATGCATAATCATCATCAGCTCTTCTTGCAAAACTAAGTGCTATTTGTGGAAGAGAAGTATCTAATCCAAGAACCTGCGGGGCAATCGCTCCTACAGAAGGTAAATTGGATCTTGTTCTCACATACATTTCTTTTTCTTGATTATTCGCTCTAGTACCAAACTGGAACATTCCACCTGTGACGTATGGAATGTATTGTTTAGCAAAGACAAAAAAATGATTTGCTCTCACTCGTTTATTCGTGAGTCCCATAATGGATTTGCCGAAGAAGCTTGAAGCATGGCAAGTAGCGCAGCTAAAGGTCAACGCCTTCCCCCATTGAGTATCAACTAAGCTCGCCCCCATTGGATACTCAGGCCTTACTCCATCAGGATATGGTATTTTATAAATACCAACTTCACTTGAATTATTATACGGAGCTAGTCCAAGCCAGTTATACAACTGTTTCATAGAACTAAAAGGCATTTTCTTTCTGGCAATAGATTGAATAAGTCTTCTTATGGGGTTTTTTGAATTAGATTCCATAAAGTAACGAAAAGGTTCAATTGGAAGAAACGCTCCAGTTACTGTAACTGGATACTTTAGAGCATGCAGATAACCTTTTTGAGTTAGAGTCTTTAATTTTTCTTCTCCAACATTAAAAATATCTTTTCGATGTCCGCTCGCAGGGATCACAGAAGTCAAAGACCAATCGGCTTCTAATGCAAAAGAAGTGTTTATACAAAAACAAGAAACCAATAAAAAGACTAGAAATTTCAAATCATCCTCCAAGGCCACATTCATTTAAAGTGCATTAATATCTTATGCTTGGTAAGAAATATTTGGCCAATTAAACACGGCAAGTCAATCGAACTGAAAAATACACTAGATATTATCCTAATATGCCGATATTACTTATAAAGAAAGACAGCTAACTGCCTAAAACTCTTTCCTACTAACACATTTTGACTAATCAGCTTATAATCATATTAGAGACAGTTATAGTTACAGCTATTTTCGCTAAATCTTACTTCGAGGTACAGTTTGAATATTTTAAAATCCACTTTCATGATTTTATTATTATGTTTGAACATACTTTCATGTGAAGAAACAAAAATGGATGCTTATGTCCCGCCTCCCTCTAATTCTGATGATGAAAAAGCGGAGGGAGATGTCTCCCCACTATTTAATGCTGACGAGTCGCAATGGCCTAGGGAAGCTTCAGAGCTCACTTCCGATTTTACAAACTTTCCATCAAGCAGTGATGTGAATAATTATATCAATACCTCAGTAAGTTCACCCTCCCCACCTTGTCCTAGCAATGGTCAAAATAATATTACGTTAATCACCAGTCCTGGTGTTGGACTTGATAATGAAGTTAATTTTGCAGCTCAAGGTGCACGTAGGCTATTGGCCTCATTTTATCAATCTTGCAAGGCCATAGATATCACTGTTGATTCGCGCACACCAAGCCTCAAAGGCATAACCAAGGCCAAGATAATAGATGGTCAAAGAGGTGTGTCTGGTGGTTACTTGCGGAAGGTTATCAATAAAAGTTTGTTGGTAAAGTCACATAAAATACTTAGCAAACTAGACAAAGATCCAGAATATCCGGGACCAGAATGCAAAGATGCAACTGAAAGACCTCCTATTTACGGTTATGGCTCAAGAGCATTTCCTAATAGATCAGGAACCGTTAAAATATTTAAAAAAGGGGGAGGTGTCGCAAGAACTTCTCAAAATGCCTCAGGAATTGATTGCTCAGCTTTTATCGCCACAGCTCTAGGTTCACAAGGGCTTAAAGTTTCAACAAGCTCTGGCCCTTTTACCGCCAATACAACAAGATCTTTCCATGGCCAATTATCAAAAAGTAATTCTTGTCTTAAAAAAGCTATAGTGACTCCTGAAGACATAATTCGCGCAGGAGACATGCTCAATGTGGCAGGTTCTCATATCATCATGATTGATCAAGTTGGAAAGGACCCCTTGGGAATAGAAAAATATGCAGCAATTGGATCCTGTACAGCGATCAATCCCGCCGAGTTTAATTTTACCTACATTCATAGCGGATCAATTAAAGGTTCCTACGGACCAAGTCGTGTTAAAGCAAATATGCATCGTTCAGGAACAATGTGGAATAACCTTAGACAAATAGCAGTTAAAATGTGTCAAAAGAAAATTGAAAATAATTCAGTAAAAACTCCAACTGCCAGTCTCGCTGGCATTTCTAGTAAGTTCAGTCTCATTAGACATCAAAGCTCCAATCCTGCATGTTTGTCTGACAAGAGAATTAAAATTGAAGGTGAAGATTGCATTAATAAGTGTGAAAATATTAAACAGGATGTTTAGTTTGAAAAAGATAATCTATAAAAAACTGCCACTGATGTTACTATCTCTCACCTTTATCTTGCTTACAAGTAATACATATGCTCTAGAATGCCCGAGCACTCTTACCACAAGAGATATTGCAAAAGAGCTGTTAAGGTCTGAGTTCTCTGGACTAAGATTAGAGTCACATCGTAAGCATAAATGTTTGTCCCAAAAAAACTTTCCTTACAATATCATAGAGTCAGATGTATCAAACGATGAGAATGTTGAAATTTTTGGCCTTATGAACTCTATGAAAGATCTAGTTATCTTAGATTTAGTTACAATTGATTCCACTACCTTTACTTATAAAGTTAAATATCAAGTAAGACATAATACAGCGAAGAAAAAGAAGTTCTTAAATTGGAAAAAAGACACAATGACTTTCTTTCTATACAAAGACAAAAAGAATCAATCAATTTATGGTTGTGGTGGGATTATTGAATCGCCAAAAGAAATCTTTATGTTAAAAGCATGCCAGTAGGATAATTCTATTGTTCAAATAATTGAATTAGTTCTGAATGTTTAGCTACTGACCTTTGTGCTAAATCAATTTGATGATCGAGATTATTATGGGCCATGACATTTGAAATAGCTTGTCTGACATCTTTGGGATTTCTTTTTACATAAATTATTTTACCTGAATCAATTTCAGGAAAGTAATACTCTAAGACATCTTTATATTTCTTAACACCATTATCTGTAACTTCAATTTTCTGTTTTACAACCATAGGCCCTGAACCAAATCGTGAAAAATAAGCATCAAAATCTGATGATGAGTAGTTAATAAAGTCTTCTGAGCTAATCACCATATCATTTGATCTTAGCTTTATAGTGGGTGCTGTATTAGTTGAAACCCCAGAATAAACAGAGTCCTTGGTATTTATCACAGGACTGCTATTAGACGTAGTTTTATAAAATCTACCTCCTCCTGAAGCTGATTCTGTAGCTCCGTAGTTATCAGATCTTTTTCTAGTTCTTTGTTTCGTAGAAGTTATGCGTGCTTTTGTGTTCACTGCTGAAGTCGCGACACTTCTCTGTAAAGGAGAAGGCGCTTCAATTGGTTTTGCTATAACTTTTTTTGTATTCTGATTCTCTATAGTATCCATCAATTTTGTTCTTTGTCTTTTTAAATCTTCTATAGCTCTTTGCATTTTTTTAATTTTAAGATCGACAGCATCTTCGTCTGAGTTATTCTTTTCTTTTTTGAGTTTCTCTTGTTCTTTTTTTTCTAATAAATCTTCATATCTCTCAATTAATCCATCAAGTTTAGATTTTGCTCCATAGACTTGTTCTTTTTCATCTTGATCTAAATCGTCTTCATTAATAGGTTCAGGGTCAATTGTGGCAGGAGAAATAAAGTCGTATGGTGAGTATTCTTTAGATTTATTTTTATTAAGTTGATTAAACATACTTGCAAACTCGTTTTTTGAACTAGTTTCTTCTGTGTCATTCAATGCGTAGAGCTGTTCATTTTTCTTAATCATTTCTTCTATTTTTGTTATTTCACTCATTGAATCATCATTTTTTACTTTTGTAATATCATCATCAAAACTTCTTTCTATTCTTTTTGATTTACTGATTTTAGAGTGTAAGGTTTTTTCATTTCTAATTTCATTTTGAATATTTTTAGATTCTTGTTCAATCTTCTTTTTATCTCCAGATGCCAATGCAGTAGCATATCTCCTTTGTGATGAACTTACTGAGTTAACTACAACTCGACTATTTCGAGATTTATTCTTGGCATTAAAATAGCGACTTTTAGCGGTATCACTTTTATCAAAGTTCTCACTTAAATGCTTACCATCTAAATTATAGACAATTAGATCAAGAACAGAATTTGTTGACGAGGTTGTCACTGAGGAGTTTTGATCTTTGTCTCCTAAGTAAGTTACACCAAAGTATGCAGAGACAGCCTTATTATTTGTAATTTTTTTATTCTTCATCTCTAGACATGCGACTTTCCCGGCCATTCGAGCTGGAAAGAATGAAGCTAAATGTTTTTTATAAAGTTCAGGCGTAATGCTTATATTCGAAAATTCATTTTCCTCACAGGCAATTCGTGTAGTCTGTATCATTTTATAACATTTTACTTCAGCATTTTTGCTTTCTTCGGCATTATTTTTAATTATTTCACCTATTGTTTTCATTATAATATTTTGAAAATGTTCGGCCGTGATGTTATTCGGATCTAGGTTTTTTTCAACTACGTATTTATCAACTTCGCTAGCATACGAAAGCTTAAACTCTTTATTTTTAAATAATGAAAGGATTTCAGCAGTAAGTTGTCTTTGCTCAACTATAGAATTTTCATCTAAATTGTTTTGTTGAATATATATGGAGTAGGCCTCTTTTAAAATGTTACCTATGAATCTAGACAATAGGTTTTCAGAACTAATGGAATGTCCGCTACTTATCAATGATTCATCCACTTTGTTTTCAATTTCATTAGATATAAAAGTTCCTAATGAGCCGATCTCAGGATTATATAATTTTTTTGTTAGATCGAAGTTTTCTTTAATCGTTTGCCCAAGCAAGTAAGTTATTGAACTAGTCTTTGATTCTCTCATAATATCTTGAAGTGTTTTTCGAGCTTGTTTTTTTTCATTATCTTTGTCTAATAAAGAAAGGGGATCTTTTGATTTAGAAATCTTTTGTAAGATTTTCCATCTTTTAATATTCTTCTGGCACTTCTCTATTTGTTGCTCTTGGCCTGAGAATATTTTTTTGCAAGATTTAGGAAACTCTAATTTTAAATCTACTAACTTAAGTAAGTATAAGTCTAGCTCGTAATCCTCATTAGTCTTATTATTGATTTCTAGAGCATTTGTTAATACTTCTTTTTCAATTATTCCAGTTTCAACCTGCTCAATATCTATAGAATCAATAGGCTCATCTTTTTCACATTCACAAAATCCTATAAGGTCATTTTTTGTTAAAAATTGATCCTTACAAAAGTGAGTATCAGAAAAGGTATCAAACAAGGTTCCAATTGCAGACTTTGAAACATTTTGGCCAGGACTCTCTAAGTTCTTATCAACACATTCTTCATTAACCTTTGGAAGATCACTTTGTGAATTGCCATAAGGCATGGAATATATACCAATTGATAAACAAGAAATTAAAATTATATTTGATGTTATATTTTTAAATTTCATCTATTCTTATTCGGTTAATAATCCCAAATACTTAAGTTTTTCGCTCAAGACGTTATATCTAATAATTATAATAAGCTTATTCTCATTATTTATTAAGAATATATAGATATTATTCCTCATGTTTGTAATATCAGTAGTCTATAAGTTCAGCA
>JABGXW010000092.1 GCA_018675575.1 Bacteriovoracaceae bacterium
CCTTTGAAAATAGGCTGCTTTATTTCACGGTCCACAAATTAAATATATCAGAGTTTAGAAAATTGAGATACAAAGTTGAAACTTGTAATATATTTATAACTTATCAAAATCACATAAAGTGGTACAAGTAGCTAGTACCTTCAGTAGAAAAAATATTATCAAATTTTGCCATATTATTGTTTCTGAAAACATCTTCTATTCCATAGATGACATCCCTTTGTATAAATTCAAATTGTTGTTCATCGGCCAAACACAATACCTTTGTATTCTTGTGGTTGTGAGTTTTACTTTTACCGCCGTAATAAGTAGAGATTTTCTGAGAATCAACTTCCACATTAATTTTATCCAGTATGGCACTGTAAATTGATTGCCCAGACTGTTGTGTTTTAGTCGTCTTGTTTGAATCTTTAGTACAAGAATATGACAAGATTAGACTTGAAATAATAATGGTGAGTTTCAATTGATTTTTCATATTTACCTCTAAATAAAGACCCTAATAATGGCTGATATAAATTTCATGATATTTCAGTTACATGATATCATACACCTGATATTTTAAACGATATCTAAATTTCGAAGACTTACATATTCAAGACAGGGATTTCCTGTAGAGTAAGTGCCCAGAAATGGAGAGAGGGACTGTGATGGTCGGAATCTTGCTTAGCCCTAGGTATATTATATTGAAATTACACGCTTTTTATCGTCTTTGTGGGCAGATAAACGACTCCACCAATATAAGTATAAAGATAGTCCTCTTTACCACACTTTTTGGCTCCAATATTTCAGCTTCAGACCAGACCATTTTAGAGAAAATAGGTGACCAGTATATGAGTCAGGTAAAGCCACTTATTGAAAAAAACTGTCTTTCTTGTCATGGAAATCATTCATTAAATACGTGGTACCGCGACCTTCCCATTTTTCAAAATTATATCAATTCTCAAATAGGCAATGCTAAAGAAAAACTAGACATGGGAGACGGTTTCCCTTTTAGTGGAAAGGGGAAACAGTCAGATATTTTTTGGTCAATATTTCAGTCTATTAAGCTAGATAAAATGCCACCTAAGGATTTTTCTTTTATGCATCAGAATTTGGAATTATCAAAAGACGATAAAACATTTCTGATGAATTGGTTTAAAACAAAAAGGAAAGTTCTATTAGAAAACGATATCTAATTACATTTCTATGAATGTTGCGTCTATAGCTTTAAAATCTTCAGGATAGTGAGAAATAAAGATAACAATATTGTCTTTTCTCAAGTGATTTAAAGACGAAATAATTTCGCCTCTCTGTCTTGAATCAACAGAAGATAGAGCTTCGTCAATTATAATTATATCCGTTGAATAGGAAAATGCTCTCGCAATGGACAGTCGCTTTTGTTCTCCACCAGAGAGTTGATAAGGATACTTATTTGAAAGATGATTGATTCTTAAAGCTTCAAGAATTTTGACGTTATCCTTGTTGTTTTGATTAAGGTTTTTTTCAGTTTTGATCCAAGGAAAAAGATCATTTGATTGCTGTACAAGTAAACAATGATTGCCGGGAGTATTTATAACTGATTTATTATTTAACAAAACTTGACCCGATGAAGGTTGAAGATGCCCCGAAATAATTTTTGCTAAGGTTGTTTTTCCGACACCTGAAACTCCATGTATTACATAACAGTTCTTTGAATCAAAAGATTGTGTTAGGTTAGTGAGTAGTGGTTCTTGGCCATAGCTCATCGATACATTTTGAATATTAAGTATTTTCAATTCTTCCATGGGATAATTATTTTTTCCATCATATGTGTTACTCTAAAAATCAAAAAACCAATAACGCCGATCATAAAAATATCAATTATCATAGCATCATATTGGAGATTTAATCTATTTAACTGAATGGAGTACCCTAACCCTGATTGCCCACTGATCATTTCAGCGGCAATGACGGACATCCAGCCCATACTAGCTCCACTCTTAAATCCTGAAAAAATCTCGGGCAAACAAGCCGGAAAAGTAAAATTTAGAAAGCGATCAATTCCTTTGAGTTCTAAGCTATCTGCGGCTTCACTTAAGTGAATAGGTAAACGGAGAATAGAATCATAGGTCGCTGTGAAGATAGGACTAATCGCTCCAATTAGGACAATGATATAACTGGCGAATTCACCTATTCCAAAAAGAAGAATGACAAACGGTATCCATGCAATCGGAGGAGGGAACTTGGGAGCATCTAATAAAAAATTTATTAAAAAATTACGTTGAACGCTCAGAGGCAACGAACTTCTAAGGAAACCTAATGTTATTCCGAAAATGACAGCTAAAGATAAGCCAATCGACACTCTGGTAAGGCTATAAAATGAATTGATGAGGGTCTCTTCGATCATAGTTCGTTAACATAGTTGTTGTTAACAAACTTTTTGATATCAACAAGTTTCTTTAACTTAGGTTCCATAAATAAGGCAGCCTCATGAATTATTCTAAGATCGTCAGTAGTGAAAGAGACACGAATTCCTTTTTTATTTTTACTTTTAAGATTAGGCTCAATGGAGGCTGCTATATTACAAGCGGACTGACTCCCGCTGCTGAGCTTAGCCTCTTCTAAAAACCATTCGTTAGAAATCTTTCTATTCTTTTTAAAATAGCCATAAGCATCTACAATCGATCGCATAAAGTTTGTAGCGACTCCCTTATGTTTATTGATAAACTTTTCATTCATTAATACTAGCGAGACGACTTTGCCCACATGCAGTGGTCTAATAAGCCCTTTGGACTCAAGTATTGCAGGGATAGGATCAAAACCACTTAGGGCATCAATCGAACCTAGACTTTCATCACCCTTGTGACGTTTTATGAGAGAGATTTGCTCTCTAATACCGAGGTTCACAACTTTAATGTCTTTTTTAGGGTCCAGACCCGAACTTTTGACAGCTGCTAATGTAATTCGTTCGGCAGCAGCACCTATTGGAATAGCAATAACTTTATTTTTCAAATCCTTAAGGGACTTAATTTTAGAATTTGGAAGCACATAGGTAAGAGTCCTATTGTACATTAGTCTACCCACTGCGACCCATCTTTTTTCTTTAGAAAACAACGCCACTGCTGGCTGGTCTGCTGTGAGGACAATATCAATTTCTTTACTAAGTGCTAGTTCGTTGAGAAGAGGGCCATAAGTTCTCCCGATAAATGTAGCTTTCAATCCATTCTTTTTTAAAATGTCTGTATGTTTGAGAATTTGTACCAGTTGTCCCTGCGTCGCCCAAGGAATCTGCCAACCAATTCTTATCGGAATCAGAGTGTCCTTAGCAAAGACGGAATTTATTGTCAGTACGATAAAAAATGTCATGAGTTGAGTTAGAATTTTCATAATTTTAAAAGACGTATTGCAGCTGTGTTCTCACTGCTAGGGTTTCGTTATTTATATTATCTGAACTGATCTGGCTAATCCTGTTAACTAATGTAAGTCCTGGGTACTTTGAGACTTTCCAAACAACATTAAAATTAAGTTCTGATTTGTCTTTGGTGTCGACATTAAAATTAAGATCTGAATAAGTTAAAACAAGACTTAAATCTTCCAGAACATTATAAGCTGTTTTGACCTTATAGCCATTGCCTAGACCAATATTTCCGAAACCTGAAAGCATTGAGTTTGTATAAAGAGGAGATGTAAAAAAACTAAATGGTTCAAGCCAGGAGCTTTGGGTTTTTGAACTTAAATTAGTATATCCTAATGAAACTAAGAACTTTTTGTCCTTGTATGACATTAAATAACCAAGCAATGTATTATCAATTTCACCTATGCCTTTGGTTCCATTGTCTTGTTGTTTCCCGGCTTGTACTCTAAAAGTTGTGTTAGTGAATTTATATTGTAATTCCAGAAAAGATATATCCATAATGTCGTCGAGATTTATATAATTAAGATCAACTTTAAAATTATCCGGATTGTAAACAACCCTCGCGATATTCATTTTTTTTGAATTACTATTAGTTGAACTATTATATCGCTGTAAGGTCCACTTCTGAACATTAACAAAATCATTGGAATCTCTAGCTCTAAAGGAATCAATTCTTCCAAGAGTCATATCTATTTGAGGAATAATTTTAGTATTAACAGAAAGACCTGTATAAGTCGCGGGAATCATCATAGCGTCTGATGAGTTAGCAAATGGGGTTTCTAAGACTTGAGAACCAAGTTTTAAGCTTGTTTTAAAGTTGGAATACATTAGAAATGATTCTGAGATTGTACTCAAATTTTTACTAGGAAGAATTGGGCTTTGTTGTGATGTGTTGGTGGCTGCCAATGAAAGGTTGTTGGCAGTCGCGAATGTTACTTTTCCTGAAAGATGATAAAGTTGACCAGTCTGGTATGAGACTTGTCCGCCGAGAGATGTCCCTTTTTGAAAGGATGAGTTGCTTTTGGGAGTTTTAAAATCTTTATAGAAATTGTAAAATCTTAGCTTAGTCGAATAGTTGCCATTCGTGATAAAATTACTGTTCGATTCTGCCAAAAAACTTAATGAGAAGAACAGAGTGATGCAGACTAAAAGCTTTTTATTCATGTAAAGTCCGGTATATTATTAATACATTAAAATATCTTATTATCTTCTAGAATGGATTGCAATATGATAAAGAGCTTTTTAAAAATAAACTTATATTGCATATGCTTACTAATTCTAAGTTGTGTTAGAAAAGAGGTTGTTGATCTTAAAGTTGTATTTTTAGATGAAGCAGAAGTTAAGAGTTCAAAAAGAATAGAAATTACGGATAAAATTACGATTGAGGAATTGATGCTGGATGGTTCGGGAAAGGTGAGTATTAAAACTTATTACGATACTGATGCTGCTAAAGTGAGTCTGATAGGAGATCTGTTTGTTTCTTCACTGGAGGGCCAGGCGGAAGCGTATCCAGGATTTGTGACTAGATTTAAAATTTGTCCAAGTTTAAAGCAATTGAGAAAAATAATTAGTAGCAAAAGATACGAAATTAATTATGTCGCAAATAAAGATTATAACTCAAATGTATGTACAGGTGAGGATGTTATTTTTAAATCTCAAAAAGTAATAAAGTATTGTCCTAAAAATAAAAAAATAATAGAATATACATATTTTTATAAGCCAAATAGTAAAAAAATCAATATTGAGTCATACTTAAAATGCGATTAATCACAATAATAACACTGTTACTATTTATATCCTCTGCCTTTGGTGTTGAGGTTTTTCAATTTACAAATATTATCGTCGACAGGGATAATAATGTTATTCATCGATTTAAACCTAACAGTGAATTATTTTTATTCGAGAATGAGATGGTTTTAGCTCAACATGGAGATTCAACATATTATTATGACTTATTTGGAAATGTTAAATGGAAAAGAAAACTTGATATTCACCATCACGCAACTTATGACTCTGAAAAAAATGAGATTTGGGCCTTAACATTTGATGTGAGGCGATACAACAAAAGAAGAGTCGCGTTCGATTCAATCCTTATTTTAGATCCAGAGAGTGGAGCAACAAAAAGGGAATACCCGCTTTTTAACCTTTTAACTAAAATTAAAAAGCATGCACAAAATAGTGAATTAGAAAATAAAAACAAAGCTCTCAATACAATGATTGATCTCGACGAAAGATTACAGGGTAAAGCTGAACATGTTTACTTAAATACAAATTACTTTCAAATGATAACAGCAGATAATCAAGATAATAAAAGTATAGTTTTTAAAGAGGGAAACATTGTAGTTAGCTTTAATCTTATCGATGTTTTCATGGTGGTGAATCCAAGTTTCTCGAAAATATTATGGACATCGTCTAAGAAGTCTGTGCTGCAACAACATACTCCAACGTATACTAAAAATGGGAAGTTCTTAGTTTATGACAATGGACTGAATAAAAAAAGAGAACAATCCCGAATTGTTATTTTAGATGTAAATACAAATAAATATAAGAAAATATACCCATTGAAAAAGAAGGATGAATTCTACTCCGAGCTGTCTGGAGGTGCCTTTTATACCAAGAAGGGGACTATCGTGTTTAATAATCCATCAAAGGAATCTAATAATATAATTGAGATTGATTCTTCGGGAAAAGTATTGTGGCGTTATGACTTTCAAAGTGGAGAAAATGGTTACCGTGTTAATCCTGTAGAAATATCAAAAAAGACGTATCGTTCTCTTTTACGACAAGAAAAAATTAAACAATAGATTTTCTATTACCGATGTAACTGAATAAGAAGATATGTGGAATTATATTAAGAGCTGGGACAATGGCAGCATAAGGGTCATAAAAAAGTAATAAGCCACACCCCAAAGCAACATTTTTTAATGAAAATGATAAAGCGTATATATGTCGACTGTCATCTTTTACTATAAATAATGCTGAAAAATAACTTATGAAATCATACAAACATACTAATAATAACACCGTGATTAAATCTTTTGGCGAAGTACTCGAGCTATAAACTTTATTGTATATATTTCCCGATAAAATGAAAAATAAGAAACACAAAAACAATAAATTTAAAGAATTTGAATGAGTCCTAACGAAAGAGAGGAGCTTCGAATCAAGTTTTTTCAAAATAAAAATGATCACAAGTGGTATAGAAAAAATGGAAAGATATAACTTAACGATAGGTATAATTGAAATAGATAAATAATCAGTGAAGAAGAGATGAGAGTAATTAAGTAAGAATAAAGGACTAATGATAAGCGAAGAAAATAGAAAAGTATAAATTCTCAAGCCATTGAGCTTCATTTTATAAGCAAATGTTGGAACGACAAGAGCTATCGGCATCATCGTCGAGATTAAAAGGCCATATCTTAGCGATTGTGATCTGAGAAATAGTGAACCCAAAAAGAGAAAGAGAAGAGGGAGTAATGTAAAGTTAACGAGGGCATTTATGAGTAAATCATTATACAATTTAGGAGATTTTAGACTAACATTATGATCGAATATAAAGATAAAATTAATAAAAGAAAGAATAACTAAAATGAAAAAAGAATAATTTATTATTTGAACACTTACGCCATGAAGGAATAATCCAGCAATAATTGATAAAAATAACGCTGTAAATTTTAGAACCAAAGTAGTCACCATGAATAAAAAAATATTTTTTTTAATTGTACTATGTTTAATACAGATTTCAATATTTTATGAGTCAAATAAAACGAAAGTGAAGATTGAGAGACGACCTTTGAAGGCATATTGGTTTATTCCAGACGGACTTCGAGCTGATGATAACGAATTCAATGTTTTTAAATGGGCAAAAGAAGGCAAACTTCCAAACATTAAAATATTAATGGAAAATGGTAGTTACGGGTTATCAGAGCCATTCTTTCCGAGCCATACTCCAACAAATTTTGCTACTTTACTAACAGGAACGACTCCAGATAAACACAAAGTTACCGATGGACCAATAAGGTTACAAGGGTATCCTCTTAAATATGTAACAAAACCAGGATTTAGATCAAGTTCAAAAAATGTACCTTCAATCTGGCATATACTACAAAAAGAAAATTTATTCTCAACACTTATCTCTGTGCCAGGTTCAACACCACCCGATTTTGATTATGGGCAAGTTATTAGAGGCCGCTGGGGAGGATGGGGAATTGATTTACCTGCAGTCGTCTTTACAAATAAGGGGCAATTTAAAAAAAAGAACAGATTATTTTATGAAGGGACTGAATTAACAAAGTATGGGGAAACCAAAGAAAGCACAGATGGATTCACAACAAAATTTGTTAAATGGGATCACGAAATTATGTTTCACATAATTTCAAAGGGTGATAAGCCGTCATTAAAATTTAAAATTGAAGAAAATGAATATCAATTAAATGTCATGGAATGGAGTGATTGGATACCTGTAACAATTAAAAAACCACTTAAAGGTATAGATTTTGAAAATACACCGAAAGTCTCTAAGGTTGAATCAGATTTAAGTAAGGTAACACTTAAAACTAGAATGAAAATAATACCCATCACTTTAAACAGAAGAGGTGATTATAGAATTAGAATTTTGTATGACTTATTAAATGAGTACGCTGTTAGGCCTTTCAGTTTAGCTAATGAGTTAAAGAAGAATATCCCCGGTGGTATGGTTGATTTTAGTGACAACTATCCACCTCAGTTAATTTTAGAAGAAAATGATAAGAAAGTGTTTCTAGATGAGATGAATATGTCTTTTGATTGGCATAATAAAGCAGCAGAGTATTTAATTAAACAGGGAGAGAGCAATTTTATTGTTCATAATATATATTCCCCGAATCAAATGTTAACAAGCCGCTGGTGGATGAAATATATGGATCCGAGAAGCAGTAGTTTTGAACAAGCTACTAAATCGGATAAAGAGATCGCAAAAGAAGAGGTCTTGAATATGTATAAACGTGTAGATGAAATAATCGGAACGATACTCAACAATAAAAATGAAGAGAGTCTTATAGTATTGTCTTCCGATCATGGAGTTGTGCCTTTGAATTATAATGTTCATCTGAATAATCTTTTTAAGAAGAAAGGCTGGTTAAAGCTTGATAAGAATGGCGAAATAGATTGGCCAAGAACGAAAGTTATCTTTTTGAAGACCGCTCATGTGTACATTCATCCCGAGGGACTTGGTGGAAATTACACTCGTTCCTCGAGCCCTGATTATTTTAAGTTGAGAGATGAGGTGATACTGCTTCTCTCTCAAATTAAAACAAGTAAAGGAGCTTCTCCTATAAGTAAATTGCTCAAATACGAAAAAGTAAAGAGCCTTCATTTAGCAGAGAGTCAAGTTGGAGATTTGGTGTTATCTAATACTGTAGGTTTCGGATTTACAGAGATATTGACGCCAAATAGTGATGTGATTATTACGAATTCTAAAAGAAGTGGTTATAAACAAGCACTTCTTCCTAAAACGGCCGGGCTGACTACACCCTTTATTATTTCAGGTAAGAATATTAAAAAAGATTATAGAATAAAAAAAAATATAGATAACTCTACTCAATTAGGGATAATCTTAAAATCATTGAATATAAATATACCTTCATCAGTCACTAGTGAAATTCTTTTTGATATTTTTGAAAAATAAAAAAGAAAAAAGGAAAAAGATAAAAGATGAAGAAGCAAAAGATGCGAAATAATTATAGCTTTCTGGGCTATAGTCAAAGATCCAGAAATCAAAAACTTCAAAAAATGCTCCAGTAAAACATAATATTTCATACCCTAAAATTAGTAGTCCTACAGCATATAGATAAAGAGATTTGATAATTTTTGAACGAAAAAGCAGAGAGTAAATAAGAAAGAGGCGTGTAATCTCAAATAAAGGCACAATTATTGGCGTAACTAAGTTTAAATTTAGGTTTAAGAATAAGTCTGCAAAAGTAAGAAATGAAATAGCCCCTTCATCTGTAGGAGGTGGTGAATTTATGAGATATTGTATAGTCAGTGGAACCACGAGAAAAATGTATGTATTAAGAATAATGCCTGCTGCTGTCATCGCACCGAATAAGCTTGCTAGTAAATTATCCGGTTTGAATTTAATTATTTTGAGACAGGTCAAATAAATAATTAAAGGCATGGGTGTTCTGAAAACGAAGAGAAATAAAGCGGTAAAAGGAGAGAGTGGACTTTTTGACATAAAATCGACACCTTTAAATATCGCTTCGTCTACAGCGTCCATAGGTATGAGCTGTAGTGAATAAATCACCAATAAAAAAAAGATAATTTTATCTTCTTTATTTATTTTTTTGTGTAATTTCAAAATTCTTACCCCAGAATAGTTTCGAATCAAAAATATCAAAAATTAAAAGATCTAATTTCTTATGTATCATAAATCGATTTGTAATTTGAATAAATTCTTTATAATGAGAATTTATTCGAGTTTTTTTAGTAACTTTTTCAATATCAAATGAAAATCCTGTAAAGTATCTAAAATATTTACTACTAATACAATAATAAGCATCGGGAATATCGCTGATTAAGGATCCAAGTTCCTTAAAATTCCGAACATTGTGCTGGTAAAACTTTCCAAATATATCTCGATAAACAAAAATGCCGTCATTATCGGATTTATAAAAATCATTTCTTCCTTCTCCAATTTTTAACTTATGCTTCCTGTTAATATTATGAGGAAGAAGGTGAAGGGTTTGAAAGTCGGCTTTGTCTGTACTTAAGACCAATTCTTTATTCCTGTGCATGGCGGCGAGGTTGTCCATCGTGGCATGGCATGTTTGGCAAGATTCCTTTTGATTAAATGAAATCTTTGAATTGTTGTTAACAAATGACTTGGCATCTTCAAATGTAATTACCGGCAAGTCTCTGCATAAAATATTCTTTATAATATTCTTAGTCCATCTTCTAGGAAGTATCCTAGCTCCATCCATTCTCTCTCCTAGGTTTCTTCCAAAGTTGAATAAGAGAGAAGTCGATAGGCCTAGAATCCCTCCTCCATCATTCCATATGAGGGGAACGGTTTTCTTATAAGTTTTTGGGAAAAGTAAGCTGGTAACATAATAGTCTAAGTTAGAATAATCGGATTTTTCTGTAGACTTTATATCAATGAGTTTTCCTCGGCTTATATTTTCAGGACTCCATATTTTGTTAAGACCATCTTCTGATCCTTGGATGAATTCAGAGTTAAGAATATTAAACTTAAAGTGTTCATCGCTTGATTCAACGGTAAATTGCTCATTTTTTGGAGTTGAACTGATTCTTTTTGTTTTTAAAATGTTCTCTCCCTCAAAAATGGAAAGGAAATTGAATTTATTATTAAACAAAGATCTGGTGATATATAATGCTTCTTGATCAATGTCATATAGGTCGTAGGTCGACCAGGTGTCCATGATATTATAAAGATGAAGACTAGGAAACCAGCTGAAGTGGAGACTATGCATATTTGAAATAATATTTTGTGCGTTTATACTGGGTTTCTTTTGTGAAAACTCTAGAGTGGTCGTTTTAAGAAGGTTTTGGCAAGAAAGTGTTCCTCCCCTTTTAATAATTCGAGCAGCTTGCTCTTTATTGAGACTTTTAAGTGGTGATTGAGAGAGTAGAGAGTAGCACTTTCTATAAATTTCTAAATCATTGTATTGGCCTTTCGCGATGACTTCATTACTCGTTTTTTGTAGTTCTTGTTCGATAGTAAAATGATTGATCCAAAGCTTGATTGCCGATACTTCTGCAGGAGTGATGTTTTTGTCGGGAGGCATGTTTGACTTACCTGAAGTGTTACTATGAACTAGAGATCTAAACAAAGGCGAATGCTCGGAGCTACCAGGAGTAATCAATCCTTTTCTTGACCAATCGTTTTTTGAAAAATATTGATAGTCTTTATGGCAACTCGTACATTTGGATGATATTACAACTTTGGCTTGATTATAGATGGTATCGTACGTCTCATTATTAAAACCAGTGTCTTTTTTGTCACAAGAAAAAAAAAGAACGAATAAAAATGTAGTTAGAACGTGTACCATTTACTATCCATGCATGTATAAAGAGTGAAGTTCTTTATTATAAAGTCTTTGTCTTTAGATTTATAAGTTTTGTCGAGGTAGGCGATGTCGTCTCTTTTAAGTGTAACAAAGTCATTAAAAAGCAGCTGGATCACCTTGAACACATTTTCGTTTGCAGAATTAATGATTTTACTTTTATAAAAGCTATACAAAACAGGGTCATTAATTAACTGATTACATAATAAGTTTAAAATAGATTTCTGCGAACGACGGCGAGGTGAATTTATTGACTCTTTAGATTCGTAGATACGTCCGATACATGATTTATCTATAACGCCGACATCAGTTTCATTAATGCGACAAGGGCCACCAAATATTTCAGGCCGACTTAAGATATGTTTTTTTGTATATTTATTTGAATGATCCCCAAAAATTGAGTGAATCTTTTCAGCGATATAAAATCTATTGCCTGTCGTTTTTTCTGGTAAGTTTGCGGAAAATAAGACTGAAGAAAATAAAAAACAAAAGAATGCTCTATACATTTTCACCTCTCCCTATCAAAGGAATCACCTTGCCTTTTTTTACGTTTACCAAGGGAATCTCGTGTGGAGTGGGAGATGGAATGTTGAGAATTGTGGCTAATGTAGAGATAATGTTACCATAATTGATGGATCGATTAGATAAGTTTTTAATGGGAGCAGCTCTGCCCCACGAACCTATATTTTTGTAAAAATCATTAGCTTCGTCGGAATTTAAGCGTATATTTCCTAGAGTTTCAAATTGTTTAATTTTTCCAGATATCAATGTTGATGTGTGCCCATTAAATCCATGTTCACTACCGGAACTGTCAGGACTTGGAATTCTTTCAAATTCAGAAGTTATATGTATCAATGTGTTAGAAAACATTTCTTTGTTCTTTAAACCAATAATAAACTCATTTATGCAAGTGGAAAGAGTGAGCCAAAGTTTTGTATTGAAGATTGCTGTTGAAACTAATCCTGAGTCATGGCTATCTATAGAGAACTGATTCTTTTGGCTGTTTGCTGCTGAGGGCGTTGCTTCATTTTTTAGTTTTATATATTCCCCTGCAAAATGGAAATGATCTAGTTCAAATGTGTTTTCGTAGAAAAGATTACTGATGGTATCAATATCAATAACTATGGAAGAAGAAAGATTATTAAAAATCAGAACTTCAAGCATGGCAAATTGATTTGCTAGAGAGTTTATTTTAGCAAACTTATAAATATTCCTGATATCCTTATGACCAAGAATCATTCCCTCGTGCTGTAGTTTTCCTAGTGCCACCTTTACATTGTTTGTCTCTGCGAACTTAAGTTTTTCAAGATCTGTTATCTTAAGACCTGGGATTGGACGATTCGTAAGACCCTGGATATCTTCTAAAAGGGCCTCATTGATTAAACTTTTGTATTTTAATAAGCTAGCTTGGTAGAAAGAGAACATTGAGTCAATTCTTTTCGACGGTAGATAACTATGAGTCGAGAGGTCTCCATGAAGTCTCTCATTTATCTTTTTTAATAGAGAGGCATGCATCTGCTCTGTAGAATTTATTAGTAGCGGTCTAATATATTCAAAAGGATTTGGCGTATCTCCCTTGACAATAATATGATCACTCTTTTTGGATTTGAATACACCTGAGGCTGTATTGAGTGGTGAATAGGAGCTGCCTAATGATACTGCGGGAATAGTCTTTCTGGAGCGATCAGCAAGCATCCCCGTCAGGCTTAATCCTGAGCCGACGGGCATATCTAGTTTCTTATTATTCCTCTGATGTCCATCGCTTAACATGTCACATCCTCTTATAACGAGCATGTTTTGGGTCAAGTCTAGCATTGGCATACGACCTTTCGATGACGGTAGACTTTGGCTCCAGATCAAAGGTAAACGTATTCCGTTTCCGGAATCAATAGTTTTATATGAAAATTTTAATTTAAAAAAATCAGTAGAATAACTCGAAATATAATTAGCAAACATCTCCGGAATGATTGCTTTGGAATGTGTACTCGGGATAATTACTCCATCCATTAACCATCTGGCTGGGGCTCCTGGAATGTTGATAAGAATGTAGTTTTCTCGAGTAATTTTCTCTGCGTAAGTATTGTTGGCCAGAACCATAGACTGGAAAAAAATAATGAATTTTGAAAAATCGCGACGGTTCATATTATTTAATATACAGAAGACGTTGATTGTCTTCTGTTCCAAGATTTATCTTTATACTGTTTTTCTTATCTCGTAATAAATGGTTTCTCCCACGTATCAATACTTTTACACTCTCTGGTATAACTAAATCCCCCGAAAGATTGTTGTTCTCGATATTGAGAAAAGATAATTCAGTAAAGCCATTAAGACTTTTTAACTCAGCTATCGCATTACTTGCTATGTTTAATGATTTAATGTTGTTCAGCTCCTTTAATGGGGTAAGATCTTGAACCATGTTTATAGAGATGTCTAAATGTTGTAAACTCTTTAGATGTTGTAATGACTTTATGTCTTTAATTTGATTATTCGATAGAGAAAGATATTTGAGTTGTTTTAAAAAAACAAGAGCGCTTAAATCATTTATTGAGTTTCCATCAAGAAGCAGAATTTCTATGTTAACCAGATTTTTTAACACACGAATGTCATTAATTTTATTCCATCTTAAATCAAGTACTCTAAGCGAGGTGAGTTTCTTTAAAGGCGTAATTGAACTGATATTATTCGAATAGGCTACTAACTCCTCAAGTTTATTTTTGTCTCGTAAAATTTCTAGAGAGATTATTTGACAATGATAGATGTCAAGTCTTTCTATGCCCTTGAACCTATCGATGTCTAATAGATTTATTTTTTTTAACCGTCCTAGATTCAGGTCTTTTGTTTCTTTTGATAATGTTTTTAACGCTTGAATATTCTTTTTGTTCCAACGTTCTAACTTTTCTGAAGCATCAACATTGTGAAAGGCTAAACTAAGACAAGAAAATAAAAACAAAAAATTTAATCTTGTAAGACTACTCATCTAATTATTCTAACATGACATAAATAGATATTGATAAATAGATGAATAACTTACTTCGTGTTTATCCTTGAGAGAACTTGTCAGATAATTAGAGGCACGTTTACTTGTAACAAATTTAATAAAAACAAAACTTCGCAGTACCACTTGTCGGCTCTTCAAATTCAGCCTGCGGATTTAAATTAGTTTAAGCAAAGATTTTATAGTGACGTTCTCATCTCGTCGTTTGTGGCC
>JABGXW010000093.1 GCA_018675575.1 Bacteriovoracaceae bacterium
CCTTTGAAAATAGGCTGCTTTATTTCACGGTCCACAAATTAAATATATCAGAGTTTAGAAAATTGAGATACAAAGTTGAAACTTGTAATATATTTATAACTTATCAAAATCACATAAAGTGGTACAAGTAGCTAGTACCTTACCATTTTTAAGACTTAACGAAATTCAAGTTGAACTAAAGCTATCTGAAATTTAATTTTCAGAAGAAGTTAAATACTTTTCTAAATGATTAAGCGTAGGAGAGTATTCAAATTTTTTTTTATTTTTTATTTTTGAGAAGTCAAAGAAACCACTACCTCCAACTATCAGCTTTCTCTTATTTCCTATTCCTTTTAATATTTTAGAAAAATAATCATCAAGATGATGACTGCTGATAGCGCTATTGAAATTAGTTGTACCCATTATTATATTGTCTGCATCTAGTGAATCAGCTGCTTGAATAAGAGCTTCAGCAGGCATATTGGGGCCTAAGTAAAAAAAGTTACATCCATGGTGCACACAAAGAAGCCCAGCTAATAAAATACCAAACTCATGATAATCACCCTCAGGAGTAGAGATTATAAATAACTTCCCGATCTTTTTACGTTGTCTAGATTTACTGTATAAAAATTGGCCAAGGTGGAATTTAATAATACTCGAAAGTGCGTGTTCTTGAGAAATTGTAAATGTGCCTTCAGATACTTTATTTCCAACGGTGGAGAGTAGGGGGCTTACAACATTTAAGGCTAGATCCCTTAGAGATAACTTCATTTTAATATTATAAAATTCATGTGATACTACATCTAAACGATATGCTTCCAGAGCTAGAAGTAAGTTTTTAAGGGACTTCTGTGCATTTACTGGATCATCATCTATGACGAGTTCATTCTTTTTATTGTCGTTTATTCCAGACTTTTCTAATAAGTCATTTAGTTCTGAAAGGCTTTTACCTATTAGGTTAGAGATATTATGTCCATGAGTACAAAGAAGATTAAGTCGGATTAATATTTCCACTTCTTTATCATTATATAATCTATGACCAGAGCTGTTTCTCTTTGGAGTGACGATGGAATACCTTTTTTCCCAAGCTCTGAGAGTATGTAAGGAAAGGCCTGTCAGTTTTGATGTGATATTTATATTATATTCTTTCATAATGTTATTATTATACATAACTTTTACTGAATCAAGTTTTTGTATAACTTGTGTGTGCCTATAACTTACTGATTTAACAAGGTGATAGTTCCTTTTTCAATATTGTCTAGTTTTTGTCTAGTTGTCGCCTGGGGGTTTTAGGTTATCTTGTTTATATCGGAGTGAAGATGAAAATTTTAATCACAGGTGCAACAGGATTCATAGGAACTAGATTAATTGAAGGTCTAATTGATTCTAATAGACATGATATTCGTATTCTAACTAGAAATAGAAAGAAGTTCTTAGGGGAATCATGTTTTCCTATAGAAGTTTTTGAATGGAATGTAGAAGATTCATCTATAGAATCTGGTGCATTAGAAAACGTTGATACCGTTATACATCTAGCAGGTGAAAGTGTTGCAGACGGAAGATGGAGTGAAGTAAAAAAGAGAAGAATATTAGAATCTCGCATTAAAGGAACAGCACTCCTTATGGACGCTATTGGTAAATCTTCTACTAAGCCTAAGAGATTTATTAGTGCTTCGGCCATAGGCATATATGGCAATAGGACCGAAGAAAGACTTAATAGTAATAGTGAGCTCGGTAACGACTATCTAGCTGACGTTTGTAAAAAATGGGAAGATGGTTGTTTAAACCATAACATTCCAGAGATGAGGTCTCTTTGCTTGCGTGTTGGAATAGTTCTTGGCAAAGATGGAGGTGCTCTTGAAAAGATGCTTCCGCCTTTTAAAGCTGGTGTTGCTGGGATACTCGGAAGTGGTGACCAATATATGAGCTGGGTTCATATAGATGACCTTGTCGGGCAATTAATTTTTCTTTTAGATAGTAAGTCATCTAACTCTGTTTATAATGGCGTCTCTCCTAGACCTGTTTCAAATCTAGTATTCACAAAGATTCTTGGCAGAGTTTTAAAAAGACCTACTTTATTTCCTGTTCCAGGCTTTGCTTTAAAAATAATATTTGGCGAAATGTCTCAAATCCTAACAAATAGTCAGAAGGTCATTCCAGAAAACTTTATGAATGAAGGCTATGAATTTAAATTTAGAAGTTTAAAAAATGCTCTAAGAGATATTTTGAAATATAGCACAAAGGGAGAAAAAACGTTTAAAAGGTATCAATGGATTAAAGAAGAGCCCAAGGAAGTCTTTGGTTTTTTCTCCAATGCAAAAAACCTAGAAAAATTAACGCCTTCTTCTTTAAACTTTAAGGTTATTGGTAATGATATACCTGAAATCGAAGAAGGAACTTTAATTGACTATAAGTTAAGCTTACACGGAATTCCTATGAAGTGGCAGTCAAAAATAAGTCATCATATTAAGCTCAAGAGTTTTGTAGATGAACAAATAAAAGGCCCTTATTCAAAATGGGTACATACTCATGACTTTATTCCATTTAAGGGTGGAACACTTATGAGAGATGAAATTGTCTATAAAATCCCATTTGGTTTTATAGGTAACTTATTTACAGGTGTTTTTGTTAAGCAAGAATTAAGAAAGATTTTTAATTATAGAAATAAAACTATCAAACAATTATTTGTGTAATCACAAGGAGAAAAAATGAAAGCACTAATGTTTTTAATGGTCTTAATCCCACTTCATACTGCGTGTGCAGGGAGTAGAATTGCTTTACCTACAGTTGAAAAAGTAGACGTAGAGAAATATTTAGGGAAATGGTATGAGATTTCAAGTTTTCCTCAAAGTTTTCAAAAAGGATGTACTGCAACTACTGCTGAATACTCTATGAGAGAAGACGGTGGATTAAGAGTCGTTAACAGATGTAATTTAGATTCACCAAATGGGAAGCTAAAAAAAGCAACTGGTAGAGCATGGATTAAGGATAAGAAATCAAATGCCAAATTAAAAGTTCAATTTTTTCTAAGTAGATTCAAATTACCTTTTTTATCAGGAAATTATTGGATTTTAGATTTAGACGAAAACTATGAAAGCGTTTTAGTGGGGGACCCAACTCGTAAGTACTTGTGGATTTTAAGTCGCGATCCAAAATTAGATCAAGAAAGATATGATGAGTTAGTTGCAAAAGCAGAGAAGTTAAAATTTGACACCAGAAAGTTAGTTAAAACTATACATTAGGAGGCCATATGAAAAAATCTAATAAGCCTTTGATAGGGATAAGTAGTTGTTTACTGGGAAGTTTTATAGATGAATAAAATATTCTTAAGACATTCATATTTTTTTCTAATTAGTTTTTTGATTGCAGTCTTTACCTCTGGTGCATATGGCCAGAATAGGGAGAATAAAAAAAAACAACCTGACGGTATTATTGTTGGTGTAGGCTATGTTTACTCCACTTCTGTTTATAGTGGGGTAGAAAGTAGACAATTACCAATGCCCTTCATTAGCTATAAGAAAGGTGATTTTTCTATCAGGGGACTAACAGCAAATTATACAATTCTTGACATGGGAATTTTAAGGACAGATCTCATTATCGATGGGAAATTTTTTAGTGGTGGCTACGAAGCAGAAGACTCTTCATCACTAACAGGAATGGATGAGCGAAAAGGCACAATAACTGGAGGAGGACAAGTCAGTATAAAAATTTGGCGTTTCAACCTTAGGGCCAAACTGATGTCTGATATAGCGGATAATCATAATGGTATTCAAGGAAATATTAGTTTAGCATTAGGTTTTCCTGTCAGTCTCTTTTTTAAAAATATGCCATTTACCTTAATTGGAGGTTCTTTTGGCTATCAATACAATAATAGAAAATATAATAATTATTACTATGGAGTAAGAGATTTAGAGTCAACTTCTACTCGGCTCAGTTATAACGCAAAAGAATCATGGAACCCTTATTTCAGTACTTTTATTCGAGTTAAATTGAGCAAAAAATGGTCGCTTATGACAATTTATAATCGTAATTTCCTCCCAGATGAAATTAAAAATAGTCCCATTGTTAGTAGTGAAACTAAGTCATCAATTGTCTCTTTCCTTAGTTATCGCTTTTAGTGAAATGTAATAATCTGTAGTAATTCTAAAAAATCTGTCAACAATATAAGTAGGTTGGAAGGCTTCCACCACCTCCACCATTTTTCTACACATAAAAAAGCAAACTACAAACAAACAGTTTTAAACTCTCAATATCACTCAGGTGCAGTATCATTGGGCGGACTATGCAGGAGCTTGGAATCATACCAGTACTGGGCAATAGTCCGCAGGCAAAGGGAAGAAATAGAAAGACTTTTCAGAACACTTGAAAGCCGTATTTTGTACGAGATGAGACTAGCAGGTATCAGTTCTAACACAGAAGCGAATTTATTTTTAAACGGATACAAATTTAATAACCAATTCGGAATTAAGTATGTTCGGCGTCTAGCACCTCTTTCCCAATATAATTTTTCTTGAGAAGCTTACTCCAAATCAAAAAGGAGTTTGATATGTTCGATCTAATTAAGTTAAAAAAAGATTTTAGAAAAATTCAGAAAAACAAAATGGGAAAAAGAATTGTTTATCCTCATGTTCTAAGAACAAGGACTC
>JABGXW010000094.1 GCA_018675575.1 Bacteriovoracaceae bacterium
AACTAGTCATAGCGATTAATGATTGACGTGCGTTTTTGAGATAATTAGTGACTGCGCAAGCCCTGCCTTTTGTGTACGTTCGGGCGCGCGGGCTACAACCTCCTATGTTATCCGACGGCGGGGTACCACAAGTTAGAGTTTGTTTTGTTTTACTTGGACTGCTTTGGGAGCTAAGGATATATTTAAATCCATGACACATATGATTCAGAGAAGTGATACATCGACTCCAGTTTTGAAAAGAAAGATTCGTTTTCTCTCCCGAGGCTGCATTTACTTGGTTTTTGAGACCTTGGATACTCTTCGTTCGTACGCTTACTCTTGTTGCTGGTACTTCCGATATAAGAAACATTGTAATTGGCTTTCCAGCTGGATCCGTCTGATAATCTCTTACAACTGAAGGTATCTCTTCCGCTTCTATACAAAAACTACTGGTGGCCTCCACAATATTTTTTGAAATTCTATTTTCGAAGAGATCATAGAAAGTTCCGTGATCGACTACTTGAACTTGCTGCTTAGTTGCAGCATCTTTCAGTTCACCGTAAAGAGCTTCTTTAAGTTTTTTAGAGAAGTATTCTCCTACTTTTAGCAGCGCCGGATCTTTATTCGACACAAAACGTGAGACATTAACACCTTCATATTTTTTACTGGTTTCATTTGAAGCATCGGCCGGTGCTCGACCATCAGTTTCTTGATTTGTTTCCATAAACTGCTGGGCCACTTTCTTTTCATCAGCAGTAAGTCTTGCAATACCTGCGGCTGGTGATCCGTTCCAAATACAGTTACCGATATCGGGCGCAGGCTGAATTTTAGAACATTGCTCATATCTTTCTTTAAAAGGGGAGATCTCGACTAATTTTTGGAGAGGATCATTTTCATCATTCTTAATTTGAAATCCAGTTGTAGGACTTGTCTCCTCCCCATCGGCCGGAGATTCTGCTGCCTCTTGGCCCATAGAATTGGTCGAAGCAAAGGTCAGAATAAGGAAGGCCAGAAAGAGGCCTTGAGAGAGTCTTTTCATATTAATATTATCGGCTATTTCTGTGAGATTAATGAATTATTTGGTCTTTCCTTATCAATTGACGGTAAAACTCAATAATTTCAATAAAGTAGCTTCTATTGTGAGCTATCCTATTCAGTGAGAAATGACTGTAAATATGGGCAAACCCTTTACCAAACAGAGATTTTTGACTAAATTAGAGTTTATGGAAGAAAACAATAAAATTGAATTAGAAGAAAACGAATTTGAAGAGATGCTCAAACTTATCCAAATGGAGTCTATCCGAGATGCTAAGTTAGAAGGTCCGGCCTTAGATGCCATCCTTTCTCAAATCGACAGACCGACTATCGTTCAATAATCGGCTCCCTTAATTAGCTTTTTTTACCAAAAATACTATCGAGTGAAAATTTACCACCACCAGTAAACATTAGCGCCGCATAACAAATGGCATACATCGCCGCGAGTTCTTTATTGCGCCAAGGATCAGCTCCATGAACAAGAAAAAGAGCTACTAACATTGTGACCAATAATGGAATGCTGACCCAGCGAGTGGCCACTCCTATAATTAATGCTAGTGAACAGAAAAACTCAGTGGTAACAGCAAGGGTTAAACTTATCTGATGTCCCACCCCAAGCGGATCTGAGAAGGTCAGAGATTTAGCAGTGAAATTTGCAAGCTTAGGCCAACCATGTCCTAACAACATTGTTAATCCTACTGATACTCTTAGAATCAATAATCCAAGATCGTTATACATAATTCCTCGCTAGTTATTTTTTAACTTTATCTAGAAAGCCTAGGTTATAGGCTGGACTATCTTCAAGCTTTTGTCTTCTTTTATTATAAATTTCAGTAGTCTTGACAGAAGAATGACCCACATCCCTTGAGACCTTCCAGATTTCTTGTCCAGCTTCTAAGGCCGAACCAATATAGCTGGCCCTGGCGGAATGGGGAGAGTAACGACCATAGACCCTAGCTTTTTGACAGTGAAGTTTAATAATATAATCAATAGAACTAGGACGTAGTGGTTTATTAAGATCTTTTTCAGTGCATGTTTTAACATTTGGGTTTTTTGTCGGCTGAAAAAACCAATCTTCTGCTTCCAATGAGCGACCACATTGGGCCATCCAATTCATATATTCTTCAATTATTTCCACACATTGCGGATGTAAAACCTTTGTGAGAATTTTCCCACCCTTGGCGTTTACTTGAATCACTTGATGCTGACCGATCTGGAAAAAATCTTTTCTTTTTAAATAGATTAACTCCGACTTTCTAATACCTGTCGTAAATAAGATATAAAGAACAGCACGATGCATAGGTCCTGAAGGAGAGTCAGGCGGAACAGATTCTAGTATTTTAATAATGTCTTCATCGCTTATATCAAGGGTAGGGTTGAGGACCTCTTGGCGGGGTCTTTTTAGAGAAGCAGTTGGGTTGAATTCCATTAAGTTTTTTTCAACCAAAAAATCCATATAACTTGAAACTGAAGATAATTTGCGGTTGATCGTTTTTGGAGCATATTCCTTTAGGTCTAGCCAATTTCTATAGGAGATTATATGTATTTTCTGAATGGCATTGAAACCATTTAAATTTTGAGTTGTTTCTTTAATAAAATTAAAAAATTGTTTAATGTCTGACTTGTAGGATTTAATAGTATGTTTGCTGGTAAAATTTTGAAAAAATTCATATTGAAGTTGTTCGAAAAAACTCATACTAGATAGGTCGAAGATAATATCACTAGATGAATATTGAGTGAGATTGGCCGATTTAGATTTGGAGCTCATCTAATTATGATGACTTATTTTCTAACATATTGCATCGTGTGGCAAATCTAACCAGCGCGAAGCATTTTAGTCAGATTCATCGTTAAATTAATTGAGATCTATAAGGCCATTCTTTGAGCAATGTTTTGGACTGAGGTAAACTTTATTAGATGAAAAAGATAATTTTTATGGCATTAGGGTTTCACTTTTTATTGATATCAAATGCCCATTCTGAAAAAAGATTAAGTTATGTCTGTGAAGAACAAATACTAAAAAATTCTAAATACAGTCCCTCAAAATTAAAGTTAATAATTGAATTTGAAGAAAAAAAATCTTTGGATAAATTTTACAGAATTCAAGTAACTCAAGGAAAAATAAATAAATATTATCAATATCAAGATGGAGTGATTATCAATATCGACGTAGATCAAAAATGGAAAATGAATATAGGTCTAACTTTACAATCATTTAAAAATTTAAAGTCAAAGCTTAATCCTTTATTAAATATATATGGCAGAAATTTAGCTTTAACACATCAATTCCATATTGAAGGAGGTCAAATCTTTGGATCTATAGACACCTATCCAAGTTTTGATTGGCTTCCTGAGGATAGAGAGTTTAGAACTAATACTTTGAAATTTTTTCCTAATCATCATCGAGAAAGTAAAAAAGTTAATTTACCAAAAGGGGCAATAGGATATGAAATAGGCAATAAGTGGATTCAATTTAACTCGAGAACAGGGATGTTAACAAAAATAGTTACTTCTATTGATAAGGCCTTTTTAAAACATGTTTTTATATGTAATAAAAATATAAAAATTAAACTAAAAGAACTAAATAAGGAGATAATTAATGAAGTTAAAGAGTTAAATTTAAATGATGAAAATATATTAATTAAAAACATATTTTTAAAGTTGGCATTTAATTCTTTTATATATTCTTCAGAATCTAATCATGAAAAAATTTCTAAACGATTGTTATCATTTATAAATAAATTCCTACCCGAATTGAAGTTCAAAAAGGAAAGGAAATCATTAAATAACTTTCTCCTTACCAATCCTCCATATGATTTTGAAAAAATAAGTAAAGAACACTTTTTTAAGGCCATCTCTAGAATTCAAATAATGTTGGAGAATATTTGATGAAATACATACTCCTTATTATTATGCTTTTTTGTGTAGAAGTCAGGGCCTCGAATTCTACTTTTTTTGAGATCATCCCTCAGTATAAAGAACAAAAAGACTATTATTTCCAACTTGAATTAGATTTCTCAAAACGTTCTCTTGAAAATGATATCTTTTATTTAAATGATCGTTATCCATTATCACACCTGAAAAAATTCTCTCTCATTAAAATATCTAAAAATAAATGGGATTGGATTTTCCACGGGCAAAAAGGGCAATTAGCTCTTGTCATTAGAAACTTAAATGTAAATAATCTGGTTTCAAAAGCTAGTGGATACAAGAATAAATGTATTGATAAACTACAAAATCATCTACAAGAATATAATAGAACCTCTTATGTTATTTATTCTCATCAAAATGTAACATCGACAAAGTTGAATTTTGATAATAATCAACTTTACGATTTTTTATTATCGAAATCTATTACTAATAAATTCCCTGTTCAATCTTTTGTAGTTACAAATAACTGTAGGGGAAGCGGGAACTTTGAATTTGAATGGCCTGGAATGTTTTCTGGTTACCTTGAATTACCACGTAAGGTAATGAGGGAGTTACTAGGAAGAGAGGAATGGCCTTCTGCGGGGACAGAATTGAGATTTTCCAGATACTATTATGATCAATTTCAAAAAAACAATTGGCTTAATCTAAGTACAAAAGAAAAAGTCTTATCGTGGATCTTTAACTTTAGGGAGCGAGATTATAGATGGGTAAGAGTTAATGATTTTGATTCGCTTAATTGTTCATATAATGATTTAGTAAACTCTCTTTTGTCAATTAAAAATAATTTTATAGAAATTAGCTTAAAGTATGACAAAGGTAAAATTCCCTATAATGAATTTTTAGGAGAAACAAGAATGAAGTCGGGAGCTAGTCGCGACAGAGAACCTCTTTCATATATAAAGACACCTTGTAAAAAGTCTAATGAAACACCTCCTATGAACTTCTTAGTTCAACAATTTTTAAAATCTAAAAGTGCTGACAATTATTGGCAAAAGGGCTCCTGTGAGATACTCCCTCATCATTATGTGAATTATGCTGATATTATAAAGTACACAGTTTATTTATCTCATTTTGAGGTTGATGGGCATTATAGTGGTCAATCACAATCACCTTATTCCTCTTCTTTATCCTCTTATGACTCAAAACTTTTAAAGGATGATAGAAAGAGAAGACCTTATCAATATTACAAATATATTCCTCATTTTATAAAAGCGGAAAAGGCCATTAATGAAAAATTATTAACAATTAAATTGACCAATAAATATGGTAAAAATTTTATTATTGGGAATATTCCATTAGAAAATCTATCTTTGGGAGAGAAACAAAATTCAAAAGTTACAATTAAAGGACAAAAAGGATATTTTTCAAAAAATATTTTAGGGATTTCTGGCCCATTAGGAATTAACCCCAATCCTCTCAATATTGAATATAACGATTTAAAAATCGACTCAAAAGAAAAACCCTTATTTGCCCTTTTCTATGATCATTCTGGCAATATCTTAAATCATCATGACCAATCTATTGGGATAGATTATTGGTACCTTAGGCAGGAAAAGTGCCAATACATATTGGATTTAGTTTCTCATGAGAGAATACTGCCCATTGCACGCTTAAAATTGGCGAGAAGCTGTCAAAAATAAGATACATTTTTTGAGGTAATTGATATAACTACTTGATTTTAAGTTTATTGTATCAAAAAGTTCATATACTGAATTATAAGGCCATTTTCAAGTTATAATATTGAAAATACAACTAATGGATAAATGCGGAGGATAATTTGAAAAAAACTTGGCCAAATATTTTCTTTTGCTGTTTCTTAATTCTAAATATCAATTCTATTCATGCTCAATCTAGTAGCACTGAAACTGACGAAACTATTGATCCTCTTGATAATTATATCGATCCTGCTACTAATAAGGATTATAAAACAGTATTTGATGAAGAGCTTTCTAATGATCAAAAAATACAATTGATTGAACGTTGCATGATGTTTGAAATTCAAAATGAAATGGGACAGCAAGGCGAGGCCAGCATGAGTGTCGCCGAAATTGAAAAATTTGAAAAATTAATTGAAGATAAATGTTCATGCATACGTGATAAACATGTTTTTGAAAGAGAAGGTACCATGGCAGGATCTTGTAAGACTAATTTGACTGCCGAAAAAGATCTCTTTCTCCACACAATGGATAAATGTGTTCTAAAATTAAAAAATTCAAGTCAATCATGCAAGACAGATTTTACTGATCTTTGCCTAGGAGACTTCCGTTATCAATGTTACGAATATATTACTGTCATGTCTGAATTTCAACAGCCGTCAAACCCTATTTTAAATCAATGTAACTTTTCCGATCAGACACAAATTATCGATTTAGAATGTCGATCTTATTGTTACACCCACAATAAATGTGATGTTAAGAAAGAATTTGAAAATAAAAAAATAGGAAATATGTATCTCCTAGAAAAAAAATCTCGAAGTAGTTGTATAAAAAATAGTACATTTGGAGTATCTGACGACAACACCATTTGGGTTGATAATAGCTGTCATGGAAACTTTGCATTACAATATAAAGAACCAAAATGCGGGTTTAGACCTTTTTGTACCGCCGAGCCTTCTTCTGTCATCAATATTCCAGAACAAGGTAGCCAAAATGTTAAAATCACCTGTAATGGTAACGAAAAAGAAGACGGGTCCGCAGTTTTTTGTGCAGCATTTGCAATGGAAGTAGATGAAAAAGGAGTAATGACAGATAAGCCCGATGAAAATAAAGAAATTGTACGTATTAGTGATGTTAAATTAGTTGATAAAATTGGGGCCGCTAAATGTAACCCTGGTGGTAATGGTTCCCCTAAAGATTATAATAGTAAGGACCTTAGATCATCAAATAAAGGCTGGGGCATAGAAGTTAGAAATCTATGTCAAGCTAAGTTTGAAATAAAAATTACGTGGGAAAGAAAATCTTGCACCTTTGCCGGGGAAGAAACAAATTATAAAGACACTTGTTGCAATACTTTAATTTGGGATAAAGAAACTAAGACTTGTAATGTGCCTTTTTATGATGTGGCCATGTTGCCAGAGGCAGCAGAGGAATTTCTAGAAGGTGATACCTGTAAAAAAGTAATCACTCCAGCGGTACAAGCAGCAGCAGCTGCTTTAGTGGCTGAATTAGGAGCTTATGATCAATTATTTTCGATATTAAATGATAGGGCGGAAGAATATTTTGGAAAAATAGAATCTCTTCAAGAAAAAGCAGTTTTTGATATTTCAGAATTAAAAGATCCTCATGATTCAAGATATGATTTAATCAAGAAAATGCATTTGGCATTCTGGGGATTTAAAGCAGGAATTATTAGAGTTAAGAGCGAATATATTAAGGCCATTGAATTTCAAGAATCTGAAATGGAGAAACTTAACATATATTTCAAACACGTAACTAACAATACCATCACAGGCGCAGAAAAAGAGGCGGTTAAAAGCAATATATTTTATGATAAAGAATCCGGTTTGATTAATATACAAGGAGCTTCAGCTGAATCACAAAAACTTGCATTAAAACTACAAGAGGCCTTCACTTCAGCTATGAATGATACTTTAAATCAATTTCAATTCGAAATGGAAGAAGCAGAACAAGCTGGATTGAATGTGACATGGTTATGTGCACATAAAGATAATTGTTCCAAGAAAAACTGGTTAGTACAAAACCTTGCAAAAACTGAAATCATAGACTTTGTCCATGATGCTTTATTCTTAGGCGATGGAGCCAAAGGGACTTTACTTCCTCGGATTGGTGGTGTGAGAAAAACATTGGTACAACTTCATAAATATACTGAATTTGAAGAGGCGATGAAAACACCAGATGTGTATTTAAAATATTTTAATTTTCAACATGCAAAGGTTTTTGAAATACCTTTAAAAAAACCAGAAGACAGACCAGTGGTAGGATTATTTAGAAGGTTTACCAGTGAGTTTCCACTAAGGGATAAAAGTACTCTAAAGGGATCCGAATTTGAATCTTATTTTGAAAGTCTTGAAGGAATCCCTAGGTTTTGTGATCAACAAGAACAAGGATTAAAAATAAGAGTCCCGCTTGGTAAGGCCTTGGCACCTATGAAAATTATCCAAATTGTGAAATTTTTACGAAAATATATAGAACAAGTAGAGAGTATTTATACAGATCGTCTTGCCATTGATAATAATTGCTTTCAAGAAAATACTAATTTTGGCGGTGGCCAGGGATTCGATAACAATGGTCCAAATATAAATGGAGGGGGAAATAATAACTCTCCTGATGGAGCAGAAGCTATTGCAGCAGGACCTTCTGCCCCACAACAACAAGCAGCGGCCACTGTCGCTAGATTTATCGCTAACTTTAAAGGAAGTGTTACTACTGCCGCTAATCAAACTTCAAGCCTATTAGGTTCTTTAACAAGCTCACTTGGGTCTGGAAGTTTAGCAGGGAATTCGGCCAAAAATTCTGCACTTGGCTTTAGTGAACTCCGGAAAAAACGAACGATAAAAGTTGAAAAGGCCATTAAAAAACGTAAAAAAACACACAAGGATGGACTTATTGCTAAATTTGCTAAAAGTTTAGCAAAAACTTTTTCATCTTTATTGAGTTCGGATAGCGGTAGTTCATCAAAATTTGAAGGAATAGGGGCCCCTGTTGGAGGAACAGAAAAAGAAACTAAAACTTCAGATGACAAAAACTATAATAATGGTAATGGTGATTATCAACGAGAATCGGGTACTTATTCTTATGGAGGAAAAAGATCTAGTGGTAATTCTAGAGATGCTAATAAATTCTCTTCTTCAACAAATCCACTGGACAACCCAAGTGGAATTGATGATTCTCAAAAGCAGCGCATGTTAGATGGACTACTAAATACGGAACAATATGAGGTCAATTCTGAAGATAGTATTTTTAAAATTATTACGAAGCGATATTTTAAATCAGCAATTCCAACATTTTACAGAAAAGACAAAAAACTTAATAGAACTGAGCTTGAAGAATATGGGGACTAATATTTTTATTAACGTAGGGCTTGATATGGGACATAACCATGTCTTTGCTAGGGAAATAAAAAGAATTGGCTTAGCAGGAAAACCAACGGTCACATTTTCAGGACCAAAGAGAAGGGGAGTATCCCCACGCTGAAATGAAAAGTTCTGGATACAAAAAACAATCTTCAAGAATGATAAAGATTCTTTTATCACTTCCTTTGCAGATTTTCTTTTGCATTTTTAATAAAATTCTCGACAAGGTTAAATCGTTTTTTATCGTAAAAAGTGGAGTGCAATACTCTATAGTAGTGTCCAAATTTTTCAGATGTTCTTCCACAAGAATTAGCATAAGTAATTATAGATTTTTGAAATTGTAGAAATTCTTTATGTGATTGTTGTAAGGTACTAGCTACTTGTACCACTTTATGTGATTTTGATGAGTTATAAATATATTACAAGTTTCAACTTTGTATCTCAATTTTCTAAACTCTGATATATTTAATTTGTGGACCGTGAAATAAAGCAGCCTATTTTCAAAGG
>JABGXW010000095.1 GCA_018675575.1 Bacteriovoracaceae bacterium
GTGAACCGAAGTCAGCGCTTAGAAGATCAGCGTCCCCATCTCCATCAAGGTCAGTGGCATAAACTGATCTCGGTAGAGATCCTGTAGAATAAATGGAGGGTGTACCAAAGACACCGCTTCCGCCAGGATTTTGTGGTGTATTATTATCTCCTGAGTCTGAAAAAAAGTTATTAGACACCTCATTTTCAGAGATAAGGTTGCAGCTTGTAACTATCGCTAAACTAAAAATGAATGTGATGAAAAACAAAGATTTATGCATAACATACTTTTCGTAACTTTCTGTATAAAGCTTAGAAATAGGGAGCAGATAAATCCAGCTTTTACTTATAATCTAAAAACAAGATTTGTTCGAAGTCCAAGTTCAGCTCTGGCGATAGAGAGCTCTCCTAATCGTTGATCATAATGGTCAGAATAGAGATCAAACCTGAGTGAGGCAACTTTCCCAATCTTTTGAAAAAATTCAACAGATGCACCGTACACAACTCCAAGCTTAGCGGAGCCCGATAGAGGAGTGAGTGCCCCTACTTTTAACATCAGGGTGATGTCTCTTTTGCCCTTTGACCATGCAAAATATCTAAGCCCAGAAATAGTCTTTAGATTTACAAATCTTTCTTGTAGCAGAGTATTATCGGATTTGAGTACAATAAGTCCCATTTCTTGTCTCGCCTCGATATCAAGAGGTATTTCAAAGTTTTTCTTTTTATAAGAAAATGACTTTCTACCAGTAAATCCAAATGATAATAATGAAAGAGATTCCTTAATACCTGAGTAGATAGCTATCTTTTTGGCATCAGAAAAACTAAATAATCTTGCTCTGAAATAAGTCTGTAATTCAATCTTTTTAATAGGGCAATAAACCATCCATGCCATTTTAAATCCATACCCTAAATTCGAACTAAGAGAAGCAGTTTCATCATCCTTTGAGCCAGTATATGAGATGGAATCAGCTGACAGACCGATAGCAGCAATATCTTTTAAACATAAGGCATTGACCGGAGTGCCTATCAGAAACGATAATAGACTAAATAGAAAAAAATTTCTAATAGGGTAAATCATAATGATTAAATGCAAACTCCTCATAATTTTAATATCTGTTTTTTATTCTACTATTCTTTTAGCAAAGAACAAGGAGTTTCCAGCTGGCAAAATAGTAAGACTTAAAGGAAAAGTAACAGTATTAAGACCTCATACAATGGAAGCAGTTAGACTAAAAGAAGGCGACTTTGTATATGAGGATTCATCTATTCTTGCAACGAAAAAAAGTTTCGTTAAAATTAAATTGATTGATGATAGTATTTTAACAATAGGGCCTAGTTCTAAAGCGGTAGTTGTTTTGTCAAAGCAAAAAAGTGGCTCAATTATTACTTTACTTAAGGGCACTCTAAGGGCAAAAGTTCAAAAAAATAAAAAAAAACAATTATATATTAAAACTAAATCTGCAGCTATGGGAGTCAGAGGAACTGAATTTATGGTAATTTATAATGAGCAAGCAAAGAGAACATCCCTTCTAACGTATAGTGGCAACGTTGCTATGAAAAAAATATCGAGAAATTCACTTGCTGTTGCAACAAAAAATATAAAAATACAAAACTTAAAAAATTATTTAGATAATGAAATAACAGAAGTAAAACTTGGAGACTTTTCATCTACCTCAGTGAAAAATAAAAAAATATCTGAACCTGTGAAAATAGATGCCTCCCAATTTACGAAATTAAAACTAGATGATTCTTTAGGTACTGAAGAATTAGATATTGAAAAAAAAGTTTTAATAAAATTAATCGAGAAGAATACTGAACTCATTGAAAAATCAATTACTGTAAAACAAAAACAAAATAAAAATGGGGGAGTCATCGCAACCTCAGCAGGTCTCTACATACCTCCGTTTAAATTAAACGGAAAAAAATCAATTATCGGAAAAGTTGCAAGCGATGGGACTTACATACCTCCAAAAGGTCATAAAGTTGATCCTATAAAAGGTGTCGTTCATAAATCAGGCTATGTAAGTGATGTGTCTAAAAAATTAAAAGAAGTGATGTCTGATCAACTCTTATCTGATCCAGAAAATCCCGCTTATAGAAAATATTTCGAGTAAAATTGAATTTTCACATAAAAGGCCCAGTAATAGTACTAGGCCTTTTTTATAAATATTTCAGTCTCTTATTTTAATTTCTTATAACGCCAAATTTGTTAACTCTTCTATTAATTGCTGACTTCTTTCAACAAATAATTCTCTATTCTCATCAGGTAATCCTTCAGATGAAATAGAAGCGAGATCTTCAACATGATGACAGATCTTAGAAACTAATTGTTCAGAGTTTCCTTTCTCATGAATTTTAAGGGCGTTCATTATTAATGCATTTGCTGGATTGATTACTAGAGTTTTCTTTACAGGAAAACTTGATTGAGCATTGCCCATAGATTGAGTCATCTTTTGGAACCTTTTCATTTGCTCATCTACTTTTAAGTATGCAGGTGATTTTGAGTTTGAAACCTTAACGATTTCAACTTCTGAAAGGCCTTCGGCCATCATCGGGTTTGCAGTTTCACCTTCTTTTGGGGCAGGAACTAGATACTTAGCAAATAATTCTTTGATTTTTATATCGTTCTCATCAGTGTTTTCAGACTCAATAATATTTGAGTACTCAGAATCAATTGAGCTAAAGCGGACAGTCTCATCACCTTTTTTCTGAGTTTCTACGTGTTGCATGAAATGAGGATCAATATGGTCATCTGTTTCAACTGTAGGAATTCCAAGATCTAATAATTGAGATCTTAAAAGACGATCAGATTTGCCTTTTTCAAAGTATAAAACGAGGTCTTTCATTTTTTCTTTATATTGTTCCGGAACGATTTCTTTGTATTCAGATAAAGTATTAAATTTGCCGTCAGCATTTTTGAAAATGACTTGATCTCTCATGAGATCATCAAACTTAGTATCAGAAACAACTCCATACTTAACAAAGAGTCCGATGTCGGCCCAGATGCTTTCATATTTTTCTCTGTCTTTTCTTGATAATACCTTAAGAGCATCGGCTACTTTTTTAACGATATAATTAGAAACTCTTTTTACATTAGGATCGCCTTGTAGAGAAGACCTTGAAACATTAAGAGGGATATCAGCGCTGTCGATAGTTCCTTTTAAAAGAGAAAGAAATTCAGGAATAATACTCTTTACTGATTCAGATACAAAGACCTGTTTGCTATAAAGTCTAATATTTGATTCATTAAACGGTTTTAAAGGGTTTAATTTTGGGAAAAATAAAATTCCTTCTAAAGTAAATGGGTGATCCACTTTTAAGTGAACCCAAAATAAAGGCTCACTGTCCATTGGGTAAAGTTTCTTATAAAAGTTAATATATTCTTCGTCAGTGCATTCTTTAGGGTCTTTTTTCCAAAGGGGATTTGTTTCATTAATAACAGTTGCGGCTACAGGAGTAGGATCTTTGTCTGTATCATCTGTACCATCTTCTTTCTTTGGGTAAATAGGTTTCGCTTCTTCATCGAGAACACCAATCTTATATGGCATAAAGTCACAGAAGTTTTTAAGGGTTTCATTAAGTTTCCAAGAAGAGAGGAACTCTACACTTTCTTCATTGATATGAAGTGTGATTGTTGTACCAACTTCCTTTCTATCTGAAGTTTCGAAAACATAGTCAGTTTCACCTTCACAAATCCACTTTGTAGGAATTGAATCTTTATCCATTGAAAGGGTTTCTACTTCAACTTTTGTTGAAACCATAAATGCTGAGTAAAATCCTAGTCTAAATTTTCCAATAATATCATGAGTGGTTTCTCCTGCACCTTGATCTTCTAGATTTTTCACAAACTCAGCAGCTCCCGAAAACGCAAGTTGAGCTAAGTATTTTTCTACTTCAGCTTCACTCATACCAAGTCCATTATCTGTAATGATGATAGTTTTATTTGTTTTATTAACTCTTACGTCAATTTGACCATTAGGAATCTCTTCATTTCTAGTTCGAGCTAATGTCGCTCTTTTAGTGATGGCATCTGTTGCATTAGAAATTAGTTCTCTTAAGAAGATGTCATGTTCAGAATAAAGCCATTTTTTAATAATTGGAAAGATATCGGCAGTGTCTACTTTGATTTGTCCTGTTCTAGAAGTCATTTTTTTTCCTTTTTTTATGTCATCGTTTTTGTAACTTGTTTGAATCTGTTTTAATAATGGGGTCATTTTCAAACTCGTCAAGGGTGAGGCATGGACTTAGTTCATTTTTTTCGGTAAAGAATCTGAATATAAATGATTGAAAATAGGGGCCTCTCTTGGTTTCAGAGAAAAAAATTAAAAATAAAAGATCTACTTACGATATTAGTTCTGTAATCGTTATCATGACGGGGGGCACCATAGATAAGTCCTATGATGAAGTTGAAGGAACTTTAGGTAATAGAGAGACTTTCATTAAAGAGATAATTTTATCCAAGCTGAGACTCCCCTATACCAATCTCCATATGTTTTCAATCTTCTCTAAAGATTCTCTTCACATGTCTGATTATGACCGTACACTTCTTGTTAAAACTATTGAGACCCAGATGGAAAAAGGAAGTCCTATTGTTGTCCTCCATGGTACAGACACAATGAGTCGGTCTGCAGAACAAGTTAAAAAAGAATTAAAGAAAGTCTCTGTGCCTGTGGTTTTTACCGGTGCCATGAAGCCTATGGGCTTTGATGATTCAGATGCAAGGCAGAATGTGACGGAAGCTTTATTAGTTGCAAAAATTATTAAGCCGGGGGTCTATATTTCTTTTCATAATCAAGTCTTTAAAATTCCTGGTGTTCGAAAAAATAAAACTAAAGGTACTTTTGAATATATAAAATAAGGTCATAAATGGTTGCTTACTCTTTTAGACAAGCTAAATTATTCATTAGTAAGGACTTAAAATTTTTAAGTATTGTTTTAATGATTAATATTTGTCTCCTTTTTTTATTAAGTTATATAGACTCTTCTTTGTGGTCGAATACTCCAGAACTTAAAATAAGTTATACTTTTGCAATAGGGCTACTACAGGCATGCTCAATTATTTCACTCTCTGTTCGAATACAAAAATTTGTGCAAACAAGTCAAGTAGAGTCAGTTGTTCTTTCATTTAGAAATGGTTTTTATGCAACTCCCCCCACTATGCTTTATGGGCTCTTGTATGGTGTGATGATAGTTGTTGGGACTTTCTTACTTATATTACCAGGTATTTATATAAGCATTGTCTTTTTCTATGCCCCTTTTCTGGCAATGTTTGGAATTGAAGGAGAAGATACCATTTTAAATGAATCTAGAAAGCTTGCAAAAAATAATATGGGTATTACTTTTCTATTTCTATTTCTTTGTCTCTTTACTGAATTTTCCGCGCTTGGTATTTCAAATCTTGGTGAAAAAGAGATTTTTTCGACTTCAATAATTTTTATTTTTCATTTTGTTAATGTCTCTCTTTCTCTTTCCATACAATGTTGGTTTTGTTTTTACTTTTTTAATTTAATTAAAGCAAAAGCTACTTAACGCCCACCAAGAGTCGATCACGAGAATAAAGATGCTATTACTATTTACAAATGATATCTAAAAAAAACAAATTGTATAGAGTATCAAGTTCAGACTTTGAAGTGATTCTATTGAAGAACTATTTTTAAGTAAGGTCTTATTCTTGTATATTCCTTTTCTAGTCTGATAAACCTTGAAAGAAGTTGTGGATTAGTCATAAGTGTCATTCTGTACTGACCTTTAAGCTTTTCTAAATAAGAATCATATTTAGAAATTTCATTTAAAACATCGTTACGATTAAGTTTCGCTAGTACAATACCCTGTATGTTGATTCTTTTTCTAGAGATTCGATATTCTTTCTCAATTAATAAAAAATTGAGACCTAGATCTAAATGATCTAGGTATGAATTAATTTTACCTATAGCTGTAACTTGTAAGTCTCTATCATGCCTAAAGACTTTAGATTCAAATAAAAAGGCTAGTTGACTAGAATAAGGACCTGTATTTCTAAGCAGTAAATAAAAATCCTTTCTCATGCAATCGATATAAGTTCTATTTTCTGACCATTTACAATTTTTTTTTCTATTTTTCTCGGAGTATTTATTCATTAACTTTTTTACTTCGCCATTTTTAACTTGATAAAGAAAAATTCCAAAATAACCTGATGGTAATAAAATGATACATAAGAGTATGATGATAAAGGTACTTGTATTTAGTTTTGAGTATTCATCCATGACAGTTATTGTACAGCATCTTTAAAATAGACACCTAGGCCCATTTTAATCTCATTCTTTTTATCAATTGGTTCTAAGACTTTTATAACAACTCTTCGATTAATCTTTTGATTTTCTATTAACGGCACGCCATTATCATCTTCATTAGGAACGAGAGGTTTTGTATCGGCCATTCCTATTGCAATTAGTTTTTTAGGATCAAATCCAAAGTATTCAAACCTTTCTATGACAGAAGCGGCCCTTGCTGCACTTAAGGCCCAGTTAGAAGTAAAGGTAGTTCCTTCTGCCATCGCTTGATTATCAGAATGACCTTCTACAAGTATTCTATAATTAGGGTCCTTGGCTTTAATAATATCAATCATTGCATCTAAGATGAGAATAGAGTTCTTAGTTAATCTATGAGTTCCAGATGGAAAAATGGCAGAACCGCTAAACGTGACAACTAGTGCGCTATCTTTTACAGAAACTTTTGACATTTTCTTTAGTTCAGGATGCATCGCTATTTCTTCTTGAATTTGAGTTAGCTTTGTATCGCTCGATTTGAACTTTGCTTTATTGAAATGTTTTGCGATTTCTTTTGTTTTTCTTGTGAATCCCGCTGGCTCATAATTTGCAAATACCATCATGAGAATAAAAAAACAGGCGATAAGTGTCATCATGTCTGCGTAAGAGACAATCCAGCCCATAGTTGGAGGGGGGTCTGGCTTAAAAATCTTTTTTTTACGCCTAGGTTCTTCTTGAATTTTAACTTTCGCTTGCGCCATAATTCTTTCTAACCTTTAACTATTTCTCTCCAATCTAATCTGTCTTTTGGTAATAGAAATGAATTTAATTCCTCTGCAACCATTACTGGATTTGATTTTTTTATTATATGTCTGACTCCTTCTAAAATGACTTGATTTTTTCTATGTGTAGTCTTTGCTGATTCGATCAAATTTTCACCAATAGGGATAAAAATAAGATTAGCAATAACTGTTCCATATAAGGTCGTAATGAGACAAATACCCATTGCAGGTCCAATCATTTTAATAGCATCTTCACCACCAAGATTTGCTAAAAGAACGATCATACCGATTGTAGTTCCCATCATTCCAAATGCAGGCGGAAATTGACTGAGTGTCCTAACCTTTGTGGCATCTTCTGTTCTTTGATAATTCATATGGTCCATTCGTTCTTCAAGAATTTGCATGATATGTGCAGGTTCTAAAAATCCTTCTCCAATCAGTTCAAGTGCCTCTCGAAGAAAAGGATCGTTTGCTTTACTTGTCAAGCTGTCGATTGCTTGTCCATTTCTATATGATTCGCCTATATTCATTACGTTGGCGATTACTGAAGCATAATTAATCTTATGGCCACCTAAAAAATGAGCTAGGAAAATTTTTAAAAGTACAGTCAAGCGGTTAAATTGAAAGCTAATCACTGAGGCAGCAAATGTACTTCCTATAACAATAAACATACTAGGGTAGTCAATAAACATCGAAATATTATCATTCGCAAGCCTAAGGCCTGTGATAAAAATGACTATGGCAGCTATTATGCCAAACAAGGAATAAAAATTCATCCCAATTTCTCCTGATTGTAGATATTTACAAAGTCTACGGTATATAATTCTAAAACTTTACGGTACTTGACTTAGGTGAGTATAGGAGAATGGTCAGCTATTGTTTAAAATAGGGAAGGGATTGAATGAAATATTCTTACTTTGAGCATAGAGAGTCATTTACTATACTTTAATAATGAAACAATTAGAGAAGTTCCTCTTCATCTTTTTAGTAATAATAAATACAAATGCTTTTACTGCTAAAGCATTTGCTCAGTCAAAAAAGAAAGCACCTGTCGATGCGACAAAAAGACCTTACTTAACAATTGAAGATCCAAAGATTTCTCCTCTGAGCGACCTTCATAAAAGGCTTATTATTCGATCTGCCATTAAGATAGTTATGAAATCTGAGCAGTATCAGTTAATCTTCAGTTCTCCAAAATCATTTGAAGACGCGAAATTTGAATTTCATAAATTAGAACTTAAAGGAAGAAAAAAGAAATTTGGTAACAATAAATCAGGTTATAAACTGAACTACTCACTCTTTGATGCAAGAACTAAAAAAACTATCAAAGAAGTAAATCTTTCTTTTGTAGAGGAAAGGCATCTTGTTTACAAGTCAAAACTGCTTCTTTATGAACTATTCTTCAGTAAAGAGAAGTCAAAAGCATTAGAGAAAAAACTGAAGGAAGAAACAAAGAAAGAACTACTACTAAAAGGTACTGGAAACATTAAAACAGCGGAAAGCTTATTCGCTGAGACCGTTCCAAACACTAATTCCGCTGACAATAAAAGAAATAATGAAAAACTAAAAAAAAAAGATGGAAAAAAAAGCCCCAAATCTAAAATAAAAGGTCTACTTTCTAAAAATAAAAAAAAAAGTAAATTTAAAGTTGCTAAGTTTAAAGCTCCAGACTTAGATTTAAAGAAAGATGCTATCAATACAAAAGTAAATCCTCCTAAAAGTTTTAAAATTTATTCAGATTTCTCATTTGGGGTTGGATATTCTGAATTATCAGTTTCCTCAAAGTCTGTTATTGATGTTAGCAATGATCTGAGAATGATAGGTGTCAACATTGAAGCCGCTATTCAATTGGAAGAAAACTCCTGGAATAGGATACACGTGAGTTTTGAAATGAATAAAATAACCTCTAGTAATACATTTGGTATTTCGGCACCGCGAAATCTCAATATAATTTACGATTTGGGTTATAGAGAATCTTTTATCAGATTTCAAGGTGGAATGGAAATTGAAACCCACTCATTTGCAAACCTCGGAACAGCAGGTGAAGGTATAAGGGCATGGGATGGAACATTTGTTTGGTTTAAAGCAGGTGTTCTCTTAGATGCTCTTTTATTTGATCATAAAGTTAGAGTTGGTGGTTTTTTCTATAACCCATTTTTTGGCTCAAGTAACTTTAACTCAAAAGAAACTGAAATAACATTAACTGGATCAAAATACTCTTTCTACGTTATGGGACAAATTTATGGTAAATGGCACATAAAGGGACACTTCTTCGAAGAAAATATTACATCACAAGGATTATCTACCTTGCAAAATCAGCACACTGCGCTCACCATTAGTGCCGTTTTCAAATAGGTGAACCTTCTTGCCCCCTAAACCATAAATCTCAGATATGAAATAATTTACTAAGGATTAGTGTGCCTTCGAACACTATATGATCTAGGATTGATATGAGTAAGTCTAATAATGAGTTGCTATCTAAATTTCTCAAAACTGAAGAAGTTCTCGAAGAGGCCAATCTATTAGGTGGTCTTGGGCCGGAAGCAAAGACCCGTCGTTTAAGCCAGTCAAGTCTATCTGTTACAGACCTTATAAAACATAATTCAAATAAAAGATATGCATCCAAAAATATGGCAGAAGAAATTGTTCGATGGAAGTCAGCATATAATCAGGATATTCATGAAGGGGAATGCGCAAATCCACGCGAAATGAGATTAGAAAGATTGGTAAAATGGATTAATCCTGATTCTCAACTGATGCTTGAATTTGAGAACCATAGTAGTCGTACCACATTTGATGAAATAGAGGAGCGGGTCTTTAAACTAGTAAAAAATGAGTTATTTGGATTTTTAAACTTTAGTAATCTCGATACTTATATCACGATTGGGGAAAATGTCTTTATCTCAAGATATATTGAAACGGACCTTGTTAGTACAAGAGATAGATTTCTTATTGAATTAGACTTTATGAAAAAAAATACTACAAGATATAATGACCTTGAATATTACGAAAGATACTCTGAAATAAGAGGAAAAGATATTTTGGTAGTAGGAATAAAGATTAGTAAAAATGTTGAAATAGAACAAAAGAAAAAGTCTCCTAAAGCAATACGAGTAAGAAGTATAAGAAAGGGACCTGAAATTAATGTATAAGGGATTAAATTATGAAACTCTTTAAAAGCAATGGTAAACTCTCAAGTCTTTTGACGGCAATTATGATCCCTGTATTGGTGGCTGGAGCAATTCTCTTAGTATATAGAGCAAATAATTATATGAATATGTCTGAGAAAATAGACTCGAGCAACAATCAGCTTGCTGCTTTAAATAAATTAAATAGAGATGTTCAATTTTTAAAAACTAAAAAAGATATAAGGAAAAGACTTAATGACCCTACCTTCTCTCTTATTAACAGAGAGTTGTTAGAAACTGCTAAAATTAAAAATATAAGATTTTTAAAATATGTTTCTAAAGCTCGAGCCACTAACAAGAGAACAAATACTAATAAATTGAACAAAGTAAAGTTTAACAAAGAAGTTGATGCTGTTCTTATCTATTTAGATGTCCTTAAAAATCAATTAGACGGCCAAAAATATTGGGCAAGACAAGATTTTAACTCTATCAGAAAAAATATTTTTAAAACAGTGAGAGATGGTAAGACTAGTATATTGAGATGGAAAGAGAATACTAGAGAATTACAATCCTTAAAAGACAGGATTGAAGTTACCAAAATTCAAAATAACTACAAAAGAAAACTATTAAAAAAACTCAAAGAAATCATTAAATTATCTACTCATGTTTTGAATAGACTGAGCAATAGAAGATCTGCGATTAATGCCCAAAATCTGCTTCTTATTAGAGCGAATGATTTAAAAGTAGATTTACCAGGTCTTATTGTTGAAACAAAAGCCCACGTTGACTCTGTCTATAGAGGATTCTATGAAAATGCTCTTGATGATATTACAAAAATTGGATTGCTTTTTATATGCCTAATCGTTTTAATGTACTTCAAAATGATGAAAGGCCATTCTAAAGATATAAATAAATTACATGAACAATCTGAAAAACATACTGATAATGCCGCTTACTCAATAGAACAATTAGATATGCTATCTAATAACTCTTTAGTAGCAACTGCGATATTGGATGAAAATGAGAATCTTGTTTGGAGTAATAAAATCTTTACATCCCTATTTAATCTTACAAATAAAGCAACTACATCTTGGAAGAAAATAGCAAGGAATGATGTATTTGATTATTCAAAAGAAACAGGGGTTTTTGGAGCAGTGAAGCTGAGGTCAGATCTTAATAGTCAATATATTCTGAAAAGTAATACCGCTACCTATGACAATAGAGAGAGAAGAATAATTCAAATCTGGTCTTTAGAAGAATATTATTTAGAACTAGCCGGAAAGAATAATGTTATCACTATTCCAAGAGAGTCTATTCCAAATCAGTTTTCAGAAATTGGCAACTTGCTCGATGAGCTGTTAATTAAGATGTCGGTATTTTTTGATAATTTTAGAGTTGATGTTGATCTCAAAAATAAACTACCAACCCTAACAACAGTTAATCCCGAACACCTTGTACTTTCTTTAGCAAATGTGTTGAAAGGCTTAATATTCTATTTAAATCATTCCAGACAAGGAACAGATATAAATATTTCGTACAATAAAATAAACTCAAAAATAGTGTTTAAAATTGAAGCAGTTAATTCACGAATTGAGTTATCTGAAATCGATAGAGAACTAAAATTCAACAATAAGTCCTATCATTCATTAGGTTATTACTTAACCGAAGGTGAAGAGTTCTTAGAAAATTATGGAGCAAAAATAGGTGTTAAAAATTTTATCGCCACAACTTCCGATGCCTCAATCTCAGTCATCGAAATTGAACTTGATGAAACCATCTCTGTTAAGCAAGGTGTAAAGAAATATAAAAACCTTCAATTTAGTAAAACAGATAAGAATATGGAGATAGAAGGTTTAATTTAAAGAGATTCACAAATGAGTTCTATTAATCCTATAAAAAAGATAATTTTATTATTTATGGCAATAAGTAGTCATAGTCTGTATGCGACTGGATTTAGTCCTGTGCTTAGCACTTCTGTTGGAATATTTGATTTGAGTATCACAGAAAATACCTCTACCTTAGAATCGACTGATACAACTGTTGAGATTGAAAACACAGAAGCTGTTGCAAGTAAGGCAACAGTAACTTCATTTGAAGTAAATTATGAATTTCTTATTTATCCACGTAAAGCTTTTTATTTCATTGCCATGGTTCCTCTACTCTCTCAAGAGGGATCAGGTATTTTTATGGGTGCATTTGGTGCGAACTTTTATCTAAATTCAATGGCGACGGTTTTTTCATATAATGACAAGGGTACAAGTATCGTTATAACTCCAAAATTTAGGTATTATTGGGGTGCAAGTACAGGAATAGGTTATGTTGTTTACAATACTATTTCGGCCAAGAAATCGGATGTTTTTTTAATTTAGGAGTTCATGCAGGAGCTGTTTACAATTTTAAGAAAAGCTGGGGAATGCGAGCTGAAGTAGGTATCAGTAAGGGGACCGGAGTAGCTACTTCAAGCTTTGGAGTTCGCTATTTCTTTGGCACAAGCTACTATTTTGATATCTAGTTCTCTTGTTTTATTCCATAAATCGGCAATAAGTTCTCTTTAAAAGTAATCATTCAGTATCTTTTTTAATAATCTTAGATATACCGAGAAGAATATCAAGATGATCCCAAATGCATCAATTACTGATGTGGGAGGAGAAAACTTGAAATATTACAATTTATTTATAATAACAATTGCTATGTTGATGAGCACTTCAGCTTTTTCTGAAGACATATCCATAACAAGTAATCCTAAACAGGCCACAATTTCGGTTCGAAATGCCGAAACTGGACAAGAGGTAAAGATTGGTAAAACTCCTTATAAAGGTTCTTTAGACGCAATTGTCGCAAACATTGCTAGTGGATCAGTCTTTATGCTTGAAATTACTAAAATAGGATTTGAGCCTTATAGAATCTTAATCACTAAAACAGGGTCTTCAGATATTGCTGTTAATGTTAATATGATTGTCTCAAGAGATATGAGAATGACTCAAGATTTTGATCTTTTAATGTCAGAGCTTTTCGACGTTCAAAGAATGATTAGAACTAAAGACTATTCTTCCTCTATGCAAAGATTGATGATCTTATAAGGAAATTTCCACATTTTTCAATTGTTTATGAAATGAAAGGATCTATTTTCTATTTAATGAAAGAATTTAAGAGATCTCTCTCATTCTATAGAAAAGCTTTTGCTGTTAATCCAAAAAATAGAGATGCATATAGAATGAAGCTATACTTAGAAAAGAAGTTTAAAATTTCTTCTAAGGGATAAGGAAAAAATAATAAGATGATGTTAAGACTTAAAAAGACAATGGTATTGACGAGCATTACGTTCCTCGTAATTGGTCAAGTCTTTCCTATTTATGCACAAGGATTTGGAGCTCGGATACTTCCCTCTTTAGAATGGCAAAAACAAGAGCTAGCAAGCAAGATTAATTCAAAAATAAAAAGCAGTATTATTCCTATAATTAAAAATAATGAATATTTGATTGATGTTGATATTGAGGCATCTGAGCCCATTAAGCCTGAGTTTAATAAGACTGACGAGGAAGCAGCCTTAGAAAGAGCAGAGAAAGAAGAAAAAGAAAAGGAAGAAGAAGGCTTAACTCCAGAAGAAATAGCAGAGCAAAAAAAAGAAAAAGAAAAAGAAAAATCAATTAGAGAAAAAGAGCTTAAAAACAAAAATAAAGTCAGATTATCGGATATCGATCCAAGAAGTATACCAGAAGATTCGATTCTATTTTCAAAACTTGGTCTCGAAGCACCATTAATTGATGATTTTAATGACTTTCAACCTGACGGTAAAATTATTCTTACTTATGGTGATGCAACAACAAGGGCAAAGGAAAAGCTTTCAGCAGAAAAAAGCAAACAATCAAAGCTAAAGGCCAAACTTGATGCCTTAAAATCTAAACCTAAGCCATCAGCTGTAGAACAAATTTGGAAATATAATAAAAGTATTGATATTTTTCAAAATTTAAAATCTGTAAAAGTCAAAGTTCAATTAAGCAAAGAGCTTGTGACTTCTACTAGGGATACCATTTCAGAAGTTTTAAATTCTCTTACATTCAATTTAGGAAAAATTAAACCTGAACTTACAATTGAATATGTCGATATGACTGAGAACTTTAGCAAAGGTATTAGCAGCAGTAAGCTAACGGTTATTTTAAGCTGGTTATCAAAGTTTTCTACTGCTCTTGGTTTAGTGATAGCCGCTTTATTAATGGGTGGATTAGCGTGGATTCTTTTTAACAGATATGAAAAGCTTCAAGAAATGGAGCGAGGCGCAGCCGCGGCTGTAAGTGCTGGAGAAAATGCCGGTGACGATGAGGAAGATGAGGCCGATGATTCTTCATTAATGAGTGCAATGGATAATAGTGAATTATCAGAGCAGGGACTGAATGGAATTGAAAGATTCAAAACATTCTTGCTAAAAAATAATGTTGATGCAGCTCTTTTAGTTAAAAAATGGATAAAACTCGGCGATAAAAATGAAATCAATGCGTTGAGAGCATTGGTGCAGCAATTAGAAAATACAGAATTAGCAAAAGTATTTTCGGTTCTTTCACAAGAAGAAAGAAGTAGTTGGAAATCTTATTTAGATAGAACAATTGATAGCGAAGGGCTTAGAAGAGCAAACCTGTTCATTTCAAACCAGATCGTTGAAGAAATCATTGTTCCTTCTGCAATCACAGATCCTGAGGCATTAGACTTATTATTAAGAATAAGACCAGAAAATGCTGCAATATTTGTTCAAGAAAATCCTGAAGAAGGTAAAATTTTGATGAATGTTATGAATACTAAATTTATTGCGAAAATTATCGATCATATTGATACAAATAAAGTTGATGGAATCATTAATTCTTCTTTAAAATTTAGTGAAAATAATATTGAAGGGTTACTGGATTCATTTAAGTCAAAGCTTAAGAATTATCAGTCTGTAGCAACGAGAACACCATTCTTAGAAAGAGTTATCGAACTCATACCGATGGCGGCACCTTCCAGAGAAAATGCATTATATAAGGCATTAGGCAGGTCAGGGGAACAGGAGTCGTTATATAACTTAGCAATGGAAAACTTTCCAGCTGTTCTGATTGCAGAATTACCAACATTCTTTTTAAAGGACCTTCTTCAAAGGTATCCAATGGAGAAAAAAGTTGAAATGCTTTTAAGTGTTGATGAACAAGTTAGAGAGCACTTCGTTTCTATATATGCCCCCGCTGGTTCAAAAGCAAATGATATGCTTGAATTAGAGTTTCAAAAAGCCGAAAATGATCTTGTCTTTCAAAAGAATATCAGAGCAAATGGTGAAGAGATGTGGAAATCATTTGTTAATTATTCAAGAAAAACCATTCGATTAAATAAAGCAATTAAACGTGATATTGATGGAATATTAACTGAATGGTCTGAGAAAATCTGTAAAGGAGAAACTCCTGAGCAAGCAGCTAAAAACCTTTCGATGAATAGTGATATTGCTGCTTAGAGAACACTCATTGTGTGAGGAATATTTGGTTGTATAAAATTTAGAAAAGTGAAATCGAGCTTTAGCTGTTTCTAGGCCATACGGCTTGGAAATTGATAAGAATAACTAAAATTCAATAAGATAGATACAATACCTGCCCATTAATTCTGCCGCACTTCCTTTTGGATTTGTTAGCATTTATCAACAGTTCATCCTGTAAGGCCCGATAATAAGGGTTTTTTATATCTTATTGGAAAACTTTCTAAACCACAGAAAACTCAGTGATAAAATGGACATAGTGTAAAGGAAAACCTTTGTTTTCCGATAAGTTATTAAGAATAGACCTGAAAATGGAATATTTGGGATAAGGGTAATGGAAAGAAAAAACATCAAATTCATAAAAACTACTTTTTCAAGTTCATTGATGTGTTTACTTACAATCTCTTCTCTCCTTATGACTTCTTGTGTACCTACTCGAGACCTTAGTAATAAAAGATCTGGCTCTTCAACTAATCTTGCTGGAGGAGCTGGTGATCCTGAAGCTGGATCTGGCCAAGGAGCTGCACCAGGTGGTGGAGAAATAGGAACTGGAAATGAAGACTTAGAAAATGGTCGAGCTGAATTACGGCATATTGTTGATCCATTTGACGGGACTTATAAAACAAAAGTTACCATTCCAAAAAACTTCACAGGTTTACTCTATCTATCAGGATTAAATTTTACTTCACTGTCTGGAAAACTTGTTTCTGCAAGGTTTAGATTTGGTAGAGAATTAGAGCCTGTGGTTATTCAAGGAACTATTGGTAGAGCTCCCGGAATTACTCCTCAAACAGATATAGAGGTTTTGATTCTTGATTTTCAAAACAGGCCATTTGAAAATATTAGATTGCTTTACGACCTTTTTGATTACAATGATTATCGATCTGATATCAATCCTCTTCTCGAAGATAAAGAACCTACAAACGATCCAAGAGATACAGGACTTTATTGTAGAGGATTAAGAGCAGAGCATGATCCCACTTTTATAAGTTCTCCAAGCAATCCAAACTGTAACTCTGTAGGCAGTAGGTGTTTGTACTCTTACGCAAAAATAAAAGACTCTGGGCTTATTGTTAAAAGTTCGCAAATAGCATTAGTTCCTTCTGAGCCACAGGTTGATTTAGCTGGTGGCGGATATACTTTAGATCCTGTAAGCAATGCTATAAAAAAATGTTTACCAGACAATAATAATGCTGGAAATTTGAATGCGACCTTAAATACAAACATTGCGGGAACTTTAGCTTACGACCTCGACATAAGTCCAAATATTTTTTCTGAAATCCATCAATATAAGGGACCCTTTAGACCAATAGCTACAAATGAGTGGCATATTTCTGGCCCCGCTATTCTTTCTGATGTGACTGCTATTAATTATCCTGCAGGTCTTTTCCAGTTTAGTATGAATTCTGACCCAAATAACCTTGTAGAATATGCAGATGGTGGTTATAGATCTTTCATGTTTCCTAGAGCAGGTAAAATGCCTTTTTCTGCAGGGGTTGATTATCTTGGCAATATCTCTGATCCCTTTGGAATTAAAACTATAGCTACTTTATTAACCTCTGGTGAATCTAATTATATGAATGGTTGTAATATTCGTGTTAGTAATTATGATTCTTTTGCCAATGAACATATTGGATCATGCAACGTTGCCGCTACGATAGAGTTGATTCATACAAATCCTCTTACAAATCAAGAAGAAATATTAACTTCTTCGACAGCTGTGAAGCTACAATTATCTCGAGCAAGTATTACTAATTTTCAAGGTCAAGAGGTACTCTATTCTTCCATGAGTTCATGTTCAACTTCACAAACTTGTGGAAGCAATGAATGCTGCTTTAACAGTCGCTGTTGGGATAAAGAAATAGTTACGCAATGTTTAGAGGATGTTCCTGTTGTTGGAAATAGAGGGGTAGGCGACGTTTGTAATTCTGACTTCGAGTGTTCTTCGCTATGCTGCAGTCAGTCTGTCGGGGCATGTGCAGTCCATATAAATACTAGTCAAGACAAAGTACTTTGTTCAAAAGCACCAGGTCAGACATGTGTCATGAAAGAATATTGTAGAGAAGAGAACCTTTCAACCTGTTTTATTGTAAAAACAGGCACTGACCCACAAGGTCAGCAGCTTTGTGCTCTTCGTTGTTATAATGTTCCAACATTTGGGGACTGTGTTAATGGAATTTGTATTCCACCAGTAATTCCTACTATACCTATATTTGACCCCGCTAATCCTGACTGTACTAATGCGATAGATCCCCCGACGAGTTTCTAAATTTATTATTTCACATTTCCATTTAGACGGCGGTGCTCTATGATAGAGTCATGTTAAAATGTAAAAAAATTATTCTCTTAACCTTTTTTTTTTCAGTGAATATTTCTGACGTAAGTTCAAAAGGACTATTTAATCAGAAAGAAAAACTTGAATTAGATTACTTAAAGTCAAAAGAGTTTATAGATAATAATTTTGTTATGTTTATGCAAAAAAATACTAGAAAACGATTAGAAATTTTTATTGCAAGCTCTTCAAAAGCTCATAAAGATTTTTTAATTAAGGATACGAAGTCAGGAGCATGGAAAGCATTAGATATTAAAGACCACAAACTAATGATGAATAATTTATTAAAAAAACTAGAAAATAAAAATAATAAGCCAAATTCAAAAAGGAAAATTCATTGAATTCAAATGCAGATATAGGTGGAACTTTAGATCATGTTGCTGTCGTAGTAAGAGATCTTGATCAGGCTATTCAAATTTACGAAGATCTTGGTCTCGAATTCTCACCTAAAAGAGAAATTGTAAAAGAGCAAGCGGTTCAAACAGTATTTGCCTCTATAGATCAGCAAGCTCACTTGGAACTTTTAACTCCGTTTGGGGAGTCTGGACCAATTCATAAGTTTTTAGAGACAAAAGGTGAAGGCATTCATCATCTTTGTTTTTTAGTTAAAGATGTAGAATTAAAAACAAAAGAATTAAAAGATAAAGGCTATGTTTTAATTCATGATCACCCTGTAAAGGGTGCAAATAATTGTTTAGTCAATTTTATCCATCCCAAATCTACGAAGGGAGTTTTAATCGAAATCTCTCAGAAGCAAGGGGCTTCAGCATGAATCAATTTGTTCTACCTAAATTATCTCTAATAAATAAAAGTATAATCATCACAACTGTGGTCCTTTTTTTACTTAATACAATCCTAAGCAAGAGTGGGATGTCTCTTTACCAATTCTTAGGTCTCTCATCACCTGGTTTTTTAAAAGGATATGTTTGGCAGGTACTTACTTATCCATTTATATCTACAGGACTTTTGGAAGTTGTATTTGGTTGTATCATGATATGGTTTATTGGCTCTGAGCTTGAAACCATGTGGGGAAGAAAACGTTATTGTTATTTTCTTTTATTTACATTGGTTGGTGGAGGATTGAGTTTTCTATTCATGAATACCGTATTTTTTGGAGCTGCGGCGGTATTAAGTGGCCTTGCTGGTGCAACATCAGCTTTGTGTCTGGCCTATGCCATTATTTTTCCAGATAGAGAATTTACTTTCATGCTCATCTTTCCCATGAAGGCCAAATATTTCTGTGGAATATTAATTGCTATGAGCCTCTACCAAGGAGTCTTTTCTGGTGCCGGTGGTGCTGTTCTAGCATGGGGACATTTGGGAGCTATGCTTTTTGGCTATTTGTATATGTATTTAGTTAGTCATCCGTATTTTAAATCAATAACTCCTGGAGGATCGCTTTCAAGTTCAAAAACAGATTCTGGGAGGCGACCTGGCCGGGGGAATGATAATCCTTGGAGTCTAGGTGCACTCAAGAAAAATAAGAAAAAGAAAGGGCATCTTAGCCTTGTCGGAGAGGAAGATGATGATGGGGATGATGATGATGATCCACCTAAATATCTCCATTAAGGTGGTTTTCCTAGGAGCCATTTGTTTAGTGCTTGCCATCAAAGACTAAGTTTGTTAAATCTAGAGACCTAAAAATTAGAATTAGAGGTAAAAATGAGACTTTCAAGAGCTTTAAATGATAAAATAATGGATCTACGTTTACGAGACAAGTTTGTTCACGAGGGTAAAGTAACAAAATCACAATTAGATGATTTTCTAAAAAGTCTACCTGACGATGCTGTAAATGCAGCTTCAGTAGATGAAGTTCAAGGGCAACAACAAGCATCTGCTCCAGCAGTAGAATAGTTAAATCTTATTAAGAATTTTATGATTTGAGGCTCCTGTATGGGAGCCTTTTTTATTGAACAGTGAATTTGGAGAAGTAAATATCTTTGACAGCATTTTTACTAAGAATTTTGTTAATTCCTAATTTAAGTCTGTTTTCATACAGAATCTTACCAAGTACGGTATTAATCTCATGTGGGGATATCCTTCCCGAAACATCAATAATAACGTCAAGAACTTCGGACTTTTGGTTGTCTATCAGGTCAATATATTTTGCATTAAAAGGTACAAGGTGAATTGTTGTATCTAAATACCGTAATTTGTTTCTACGCGATTTTAGATTGACTGTAATCTTTTCTAATTTATAGGATTCAGGATAGATCGTTCCTTTCAGTACTTTCAACATTTTAAGTCTTTCTATTGTGTCTTGCGGAAGCTCTTTTTCGAAAATCATGTCTGCGTAAATAATTGTCCCTATGCATATTATTGAGGCAAGTACCGAAAGTCCTGTAAGGAGGGTATCGACAAGTTTATTTCCAGTTAAGCTATTCATTTGAATATTTTATCATGGGTAATGAGTACCATGCAATTTGGGCAAAGCCTTCATATCTTTTCTTTGTTCGCCAGTACCCTAGAGTTTTAGTTCGGTATAGGGAAGGTCTAAATCTGCAGCAACTTGTTCATAAACAAGATCGCCTTTGTAGACATTAATTCCTTTTCTAAGTGGTTCATTCTTTTTAGCAGCCCCATCGATACCAAAATTGGCTATAAGACGTGCATAATGAATGGTAACATTTGTCAGAGCGTAGGTAGAAGTTTGCGCAACAGCACCAGGCATGTTCGCTACACAGTAGTGGATAACTTCATCCACCTCAAAAGTAGGGTTTTCATGAGTTGTAGGCTTACAAGTCTCAATACAGCCACCTTGATCTACAGCAATATCGACTACTACAGAGCCCTTTTCCATTTTTGAAATCATTTCACGAGTCACTAACTTAGGAGCTTTTGCTCCCGGGATCAGAACTGCACCAATGACCAGGTCTGCTTTTGTAACTGAAGTTTCAATATTATGCATATTTGAAAATAAAGTAGTGATTCTATTGTCAAAAAGATCATCCAGTTCAGCGAGTCTTTTTGCCGAAAGATCAATTGCTGTAACATCTGCACCCATTCCCATGGCCATTTTGATTGCATTTGTTCCAGCAATTCCACAACCTATTACAACAACTTTCGCACGACGAGTTCCGGGGACTCCTCCTAATAAAATGCCTTTGCCTCCATTATCAATTTGTAGATATGTAGCCCCCACTTGAGTGGCCATCCTACCTGCAACTTCAGACATAGGAGTTAGCAAAGGCAAAGTTTGATCAAGTAATTGTATGGTCTCATATGCTATGCATGTGGCACCTGATTTCATTAATCCTGTTGTTTGTTCTGGATCCGCTGCTAAATGCAAATAAGTATAAAGTATATGATGCTGTTTAAGCATCTCTATTTCACTTGCCTGAGGCTCTTTCACTTTTATGATCATTGTGGCGGTATTAAACACATCTGCTGCAGTATCTAAAATTTGTGCACCAACTTCTTTATATTGTTGATCTGAGATTCCAATTCCAGCTCCGGCTGAACTTTGAATAAATACTTCATGCCCATCTTGAATTAATTGCCTGACTCCACCGGGGACAAGACCGACTCTCGATTCTTTTATTTTAATTTCCTTTGGGACACCGATTTTCATCTTTACAACTCCTATTAAGTCTAAGTTGCGTAAATATAAATGTTTTTATCCTTTCTTAAAAGAAAAAAGAGGGTTTTTCCTTTTAAGATGTTGCTCTTTGTCAAAACAGGTATGAACTGTCTGGCATTGTGATTAATAATAACAAGCTAAATAGTTGTCATTATTAATACTTACACTTAATCTATAGGATCATAACTTGGGAGACTTTTTCATGGTGATTCGCTTAATTAATATCATACTTACTATAGGCTTGCTGACCTCTTGTTCACAGAATACAAAAAACCTTTCTCAAGGTAACGGTTCAACTTCAATTAAATCTTCAAATATTAAACTCAATGTTAAAAAATATACTTTAGCGAATGGACTTAGAGTTTTGTTAATTGAGAACCATAATCTTCCCATTTTTTCTTACTATACTTTTTTTGATGTAGGAGGAAGATTTGAAGGGAAAGGGACAACTGGAGCTACCCACTTTCTTGAACATATGATGTTTAAAGGAGCAAAAAAATATGGTCCCGGTAAATTTGATACCATCATAGAAGGTAACGGAGGGAAAACAAACGCATATACAAACTTTGATTCTACTGTTTATTATCAATCGATGCCCTCCAGAATGTTGGATACAATACTTGATCTAGAGGCTGATAGAATGGTCGATGTCCTATTAGAGCCAAAGGCCTTTGACTCTGAAAGACAAGTCATTTTTAATGAAAGAAAAATGAGATATGAAAATAGTCCTCGTGGAAAATTATATTACGGAATGATGCAATCCATGTTTGTAGATACTCCGTATGGTGGATCAGTTATTGGGTCAGTTGAAGATCTAACAAGTCTCAAAAGAGATGAGGTGAAAGATTTCTACCATAGGTTTTATACTCCTGATAATGCCATCATTGTTGTTGTTGGTGACATCGATACATCGAGTACAATTAAAATAGTTAAAGAAAAGTTTGGACAACTTAAGGCTTCTAGCTCAGAAATAAAAGCCTATAAGGCGAAGAAAGATTTGGATAGTCTATACACTCTCCGCACTAAATTTGAAACAAAACATGTCAAAATAAATGGCTCTAGTACTACACCATTATTCTCAATAGCTTATAAAGGAGAACGTTTAGGTGCAAAACGTGGCTTCACTATGGACATTATATCGAGCATTATTGGATCTGGAGAATCTTCTTACTTTCATCAAAAATATGTTAAAGCTAGAAAACCATTACTGACATCAGTCTATGCTGCAAACTACCAGCTAAAGAAAAATGGTGTGTTCTATGTGGGTGGGGAATTAATGAAAGGTGTAAATCTTAATAGATTTAGAAGTCAGTTTTTAAGAAATGCTTCTCAAATTTGTGATAAAGCAATTACAGACCGTAATGTTCAAAAAACCAAGAATCAATATTTAATAGACTATTATGACGAATTAAAAACAAATGCAGGTGTTGCTCACTTCGTAGGTAATAGAGAAAACTATTTTAACGATTATGGGTTCTATAAGAAAGAGTTAGAGATCTATAATGACATCACAACCGAAGAAGCAATGAGAGTCTGTAAAGATATCTTTGCTTCTAACAAAAATATTTTTATTTCAGTCTGGAATAAACACCCAGAAACAAAAAGATAGGAAAATAGATGAAAAATATATTATTAATCACACTTGTTCTTTTCATTTCAAATAACCTTTTTGCAGGCAATATTAGAGATAAAATTAAAAAAATCGATTGGAATGGAATTGAAGTCGTTTGGATTGAAGATAATAGATTTCCAACATATGACATCATTCTTTATTTTGCAGATGGTGCCTTGAGTGATGGTAATTATGCTAAGGGTGAAACGTCAGCAATGTTTTCGATGCTTGGAAATGGGACGAGGAGATTTAGTCAGAAAGATCTCTCAGATCATCTCGAATACTTTGGAACTTCATATTCTCCCTACATTACTCATGAATTTTCAATGTACTCTATATCTGGTCTTGTTAAAGATGTTATGCCGACAATGAAAATGATTTGCCATATGTTTAAAGATGCATCATTCTCAAAATCTGAGATTAGAAAAGAGAAAAAGCTTTGGAAAAATAGACTCCAAAATTTAATCAGCAATCAAGGTGCTCTTGCTGGAAGAGTTTTCAGAGAACTCTCATTAAAAGGTTCCCCATATTATTACCCGGTAGGTGGTAAACTGTCTGACATCAAGAATATAAATCAAAAAGGTCTAATTAGGAAAAGAGATTATTTCAACAAGAAAGTCAAAAAAAGGATTTATATCACTGGACCTAAAAAAGCATTAGACATTAAACAAATTATAACCCAAGACTGCGAATGGGCTGGAGCAAAAAGTCAACGTGTTCGTACAATGAATTACAAACCAATACAGGAAAAGGCCCAGGCTGAGATCTTTCTTATTACTGTTCCGAAATCTAATCAGGCACAGGTCAGAATTGGAAAATTTTTAAATAAAGGTGAATTTGATAATCCTGCTACAATGAATTTATCAACAGGATTTTTAGGAGGGGGTTTTACTTCTAAACTGATGAGAGAAGTAAGAGTAAAGCGTGGATTGACTTATTCAATAGGAGCTTTTGCAGCAGGGCAGAGAGAGTATGGTCGGTCTGGAATTTCGACTTCCACTCCTAATGAAAAGATCAACGAATTATTACAAGTCATCAATGAAACCTTGGCCGGTGCCGTCAGGGGAGAAGTCTCAGATGAAGAATTGGAGCGTGCGAGAGGATACTTGCTTGGTTCTCATTCTTTCCAATTTGAAGAGTCGAGCTCGCTTCTTCAGCAGTTAGTTAAAATTGACCATGAACAAAGATCTTATGATGATCTTTTTAACTTCACTGAAAAAGTATCTATGGTTAATAAGGATCAAGTTGTAAAAATGATTGATCAATACTTTAATTGGAATAAACAAACGATAGTCATCTTGGGCACTAAAAGCCTTGCTAAGAAACTTAGCAAGAATGGTCTAAGAGTAAATATAGTTAACTATAAAAAATTCTTATAAATTTTATGTAAAATCTAATGTCTTATTCTATTTAAGACCTTTTACTTTTGTAATCTTGAATATTTTTTCTTTAGCGTTAGAGTTTGAAGTCCTTTTAGAAACGTTACAAGAGCCATTTGCAACATAGTCAGTTGCACCTTGTATCAAGATACCTTCAACCACTCCCGTTTTTCTGTTAAATACAGCAGATCCTGAGTTACCAGCATACGTATCTAGATTTGAGTAAAAGAAGTTCCATCTTTTTGTAGTAACTCTAGCTCCGTCAGCAATTTTAAGAGGCAGTCCTGATGGATGACCAATTACAACAAGCTCTGTACCCTTTTTTATGCTACCTTTTATTCTAATTTCTAAAGGAGTTCTGTTTTCAGGAACTCTATCCAGTTTGATAACAGCATAGTCTTTTGTTGCAAAAACTCCCATTGTTTGCTTTCTACTTATAATTTTTTTACATTTAAAAATATTTTTCTTATTGATTTTCTCTGTGCCTTTTACATAATCAAAAATCCAGCTATAATTCTGACAATCATATTCATTAGTTACACAATGACCTGCAGTCACTAAAATGTCTGGTGCAACTAAAAATCCTGAACATCTTGGTAACATTACTTGCTTCGCAAATCTTTCTGTATTACAGACATTCATCGTTCGCTCAAGTGTTCTAAAACTATTAAAAGTAAACATTCCAGTTGATTTGCTGTCATCAGATAAGATTGATCCTCTTTCTTCAGTTAGAGAACTATTTCGAACCATTCCAGCTGTAGATTTTGCCAAATCTCTAAATACTGCATCAGGATATTCTGTAGACTCGTATCGATCGTCGTTACCATAAATTATTTTTGGAGCGTTTACTGAATTTGCAGTCGATATTGATAATATTACTGAACAGATGAGTAGAATTGGCCGTTTCATATTTTCCCCGAAATTTAATGAGTCATTCTTTTGAAAGAAAATTAACCTAATTAATGATGCTACTCAATAGTTTTGCAATACTTACAGTATAAAAGGTGGGCACATAATATCAGTCACTTACCTCTTGGTTAGAGGTGAAGCCATCAAGGTTTAAAAGCGCTCCTGGATAGACTTCAAGGTTCTTTGAACGAAGGATACCACTAACTTCTGCTGAAGGGTAGATAGTGACTTTTCCTTTGGAGGTAATCTCTCCTTCAAATCGGCCATATATTTCAAGATCTTTACATTTGATTGTACCCACTATCGATCCATTTGGTTCAATGCTAAGAATATCATCATTTTCTAAGCTGATTTCTCCTGCAATATGCCCTGCAACTCTTGTATGACCATTAAATGAAAAATCTCCTTTAAGACGACACTCTTTTCCAATTAAAGAAAATTCAAGATTTTTTATATTTTGGAAATCATTCATTATATTTTCCAATTCTTTTCCATCGTACTTTTGTAGAGCAGATCACCTGTTCTTGAAAATATAAGTATTTTGAAATAGAGTGTAGTACTTTCTTTAGGTGCAGGGAATACAGCTTTATCAACTTTTCTTAGTCTCGACATCGCAAACGACTCACCCCTATTAAATGTAATTTGAAGGTCGTCTTCGATTGTTGAAGATTCTGGGTAAAAGAAAAATTGACCTTTATTCTTCATGAGAACAAACACATATCCCGCAATTTTTGAGTTATCTTTAGTTTGATTCACTAATTCGAAATATAATTGAATTTTGTTTCCTGATGGAATGACATCAATCTTTTCGACAGTGAATTTGGCGGCTGCTGAAAGGTCAGTCATCCCAGCTGTTTTTTTAAATAGGTTTAATGTTGAAATATTGATTCCAGGTCCAGCAGATGTCGCAGCTGAGGATGTTAGCTTATGTTGTAGTTTAGTATTGAGAATATGAGATTCTTTTAATTTCAAAGCCAAACCATCTCTTTCAATTCTTAATTCTTCAATAATCGCAGGTTTTTTTCTTCTCGCCATTTCTCTAATTTGTTTGAAGTATATCCCACAGAATATGAGGGCCATGATACTTATAAATGAAATAGACGGAAGTCCCATTAGAATGAATTTCAAATAGGATTTCTTCAGCTCAAAATATTTTGGGCTTTCACTATTTTCATAAACGAGAAAGCTTAATTTCTTAGATGGCGTGGTCAGTTTCATTACTAATTGCTCTTGACTTAATTATTCTCTTTCTTTAAGTTCGTTTGTAAAATTTGATTAGAATCCAATGTATCGAAGAAGCGGAGACTTGGTTTAAATGCAACCAATGAACTTAAGGAATCAACATTTCTTAAACCATCCTTGTTCCAAGATTCATGAATTATTTTGTATTCATAGAACTCGTTTTGTCTTAAGTAGAGTAGTTTTCTACCTAAATCATTAATTGTCGCAGATTGATAATTCTGTAAAAGAGTTACAAGAACATAGTTATCTGTGGCCAAAATGGAAGTATTTAAAAACTCCACAGTTGGTTGTCCAGGGTTGTTAAATACTGCTCGTTTGTAGGTTCTAAACTGTGAAAGGCTGCCTCTGATAGAATGGCGAAACTCGGTTTTATGATATGAAGAAATATAATTTATTAAGTTTTCTGTTTCCCACGCTGTTTTCCAATCTGAAATTCGTTTATTAATTTTATCTTTGCGCATATGCCAAGCTTTTTCACTTAGCCACTTTAGTTCATGTACAACAACAACTTTTGTTTTATGAAGTTCAAAATATTGTGAAATTTCGATTAATTCATCATTTGAAGTCACAAGGCAACCTCTAGAATCTAATCCTTTATCAATTCGTGTTTCATCATTTGTAGAATGGAGCCAGATCCCCCCACCGGTTTTTCCGTTTCTTCGGTCTATTGGATTAGGGTAGTTCATTACAAATGCTCCTACACCATAAATTTCTCCTTGTTTTCCATGCTTCTCTAGAAGATCTTCATGAGTTAAGAATTGAGTAAACTCAAAAATTCCCTCTGGAGTTCTGTGATCGCCTTGGAATAATTTATCGCCTGCTTTTTTTCCTGATACCATTGCCAATGTTTTAACTAGCTCGGGGATTCCATTGTTATTTTTAAATAAATGGAGCGAATGAGTCGACTTTTCTGCGATTACAACATGATGAGTGTAAAAATTATCTAACTGTACAATTGCAGCAGGCAGAACCTTTGGTATCTGAGCAAAGAGCTTGGTCGATATGCTTAGTGTAAGTAAAAGTACATAAATACGTTTCATACTTTGTCCTGATTATATAAACGTCTATATCTAAGGGTAATTTGTTCCCTTCTTATTATATTTAATTTTAATGAAACTGAGCTAAAGAATCAACCGATAATATGAGTTGTAGTGACATGATTTTCCGTTCATTGTGCTTTGCAAACACATTGATATCATATACTTATGAAATAAGTAGAAAAATAAGGATTAGTCGACAACATGAAAATTTGTTTTTTCACAAATGATAAATTAATTAACAAACTTTCTGAGCGAATAGAGGGTGTGGAAGTCACTATTTTTGAAACAATGGCAAATGTGAAAACTTATTTTGCCAATAATACTGAAAACAAGGTATTGCTGTTTATGGACCTCGATATTGGAGAAAAGGCACATGAGATAAATCGAGAATTTCTTAATCATGAAAACGTTATAAGAATTCTGATCACAGAAAGTATTTCCTTGAAAAAACTTAAGAAACATCAACAGGGTAAAGAATCTGCAATTGGATATATAAAAAAACCACTTACTGCTGAACTTGTTTCAGGTCTCTTGCACGACTTCGAATTGTCAGAATATGTTGAAAAAAATAGTTTAACTCATGAGGGTGATAAAGTAGAGAAAGATAATGTTGATCTTACTTTTATAGGAATTAAAAAGCCTAATTTAGACGATATTGTGACTGAAGAAGAAGAAGAAATTACGCAAGGCCATGTCAATGAATTTCGAGCTCCGACTCCATATGATGATCCTAATTCTGACGATTTAGATATTGATATAGAGGATTTAGAAATTGATGGTATTGAAAATGAAAATTATGATGAGATGGAGACGGGTTTTTCATTAGATGACAGTGTAGAAACAGCTGACAAGGAAATAGCAGAGGCCATAACCTATGAAGAAACGGTCTTGTTATCAAAAAGTGGTATGAATTTAGATGCTACTTCATCTTGTTTTAACTCTTCGGTAAATGAAAAAATTCAGGAAAGTTTTGACAAAGTTTTTATGGTTGAACAGAAAGCTGATATTGGCCCAACTAATGAAGACCTTCCTGTTGATCAGCGAGAGTCTATAGATCAAACTCAAAGTGAAATATCTATAAACTTGGATGGAATGGATGATGATTCATCTGAGGCATCAATCGATGAATCTACTGACGAGATTAGAGAGAGAGAAAATGATGAAACCAATACTGGCCTTCTTAATGCTGGTGATGAAATTAGTTTAGATGAAGATAAAACATCTGGTACTGTAAATCAAATTATAATCGAAGCAGCAATTATTAATAATCCTGAACTTGATGGACTTCCTGCAAACTCAATTGTCGATAAGGCATCCTCAAATGAATCTGCAGATTTAGTGTATCTATTAGATGAAGAAATACAGAGTGAAATAGATATAGATATAGATATTGAAGAAGTATCATTGACGAATATAAATATAGAAGGTGTTGGTGATGAGGTACTTTCTAATGATGGAACACAAATTCAACAATCGGAACAGGCCGAATTAAGTAATGAAATAGAAATAGAAGAAGAAGAAGAAGAAGAAGAAGAAGAAGAAGAAGAAGAAGAAGAAGAAGAAGAAGAAGAAGAAGAAGAAGAAGAAGAAGAAGAAGAAGAAGAAGAA
>JABGXW010000096.1 GCA_018675575.1 Bacteriovoracaceae bacterium
ATTAGATTTCACATTTGTTTGTCCTACAGAAATTACAGCCTTCTCTGATAATATAGAAAAGTTTAAAGCTTTAAACTGTGAAGTAATCGGTTGTTCAATTGATAGCCAGTTCTCTCACCTTGCTTGGACACAAGTTCCAAGAAACAAAGGCGGACTTGGGGAAATTAAAATACCTCTAGTTGCTGATTTAACTAAAAATATTGCAAGAGAGCACGGTGTACTTATGAATGAATCAATTGCATTCAGAGGCACATTTATTGTTGATGATAAAAATGTTGTTCAACATGTTTCTGTAAACAATCTAGGTGTTGGTAGAAATGTTGATGAGTTCGCAAGACTTGTAGAAGGTTTCCAATATACTGCTAAGCACGGAGAAGTTTGTCCTGCAGGTTGGACCAATGGAGCGGCGACAATGAAACCAGGACCAAAAGAATCTCAAGAATACTTCAATAAATTAGACTAATCAAAGAAGAAATTAGACTATAAGAACAGGGTCACTTATTGTGGCCCTTTTTTATAAGGAGAACTTTTTGGAAGGCATTTTTGAGTTTATTGAGACTTTCATGCAAACGATTCAAGATACTGCCAATGCCAATTTGGCCATTGCCCCATGGCTCATTTGTAGTGTTCTTTTGCTGGCCGGATTTAACCTCCCAATCTCCGAAGATCTCATGATATTTATGACAGCTATTTTGAGTGCGAAGAATCCTGACCATATGCCTTATCTATTTTTAGGATTATTTGCAGGAGCTTACTTTAGTGACTTAATTTGTTACTGGCTTGGTCGATTATTAGGACCAAAGCTTTTCCAAATTAAACTCTTTAAAAATATGATTACTCCTGAATTGTTAGAAAAAATAAAAGGGTTTTATGACCGCTTTGGAATGGGAGTTTTGATCATAGGTCGCTTTATACCATTTGGAGTCAGGAATGGTTTGTTTATTACAGCAGGCCTTGGTAAAAGCCATTTTGGTAAATTTGCATTTGCTGACTTTGTGGCCACTCTCATTTCAGTTTCAGTCTATTTTGGTCTCTATTACAACTATGGAGAGGCAATGATTGAGGTTATCAAAAAAGGAAATACTTTTATTTTTAGTATATTTATTATTTCTGTCATTGTATTTTTAGTTTATAAAAAGAAAAAACAAAGTTCTGCGCAAAACTAAACTAAGCAAAAGTCCTTGATTTCTTGCAAATAAATAATTTTTCTATTGTTATAACGCACCGACACTGGAATCTTTTCACGATTTCTTACTTTCTTATTTTATTTATTGGCAAGGTCTGACTCATGGGACATAACTCCTTCGACAAACAAAAAGAAGAGTTCTATTTCATTGTCGGCACTTTGAAATAGACATATATACGGCGGGTATTATGAATATTGATAAGACTAAAAATGTCATCAAAATTGATGACTGGAAAAAAACTCAGGCAATGAACCAGAAAAATGAAGGGTTGTCAGAGTATCTTAATGTTCTTAGTTTTCACGATCTTATGAATGAATCAACGGAAATCATTAATGAGATTCAAAGTAACGAAGGAATATCAGAAGACTTAACCTTAAAATCACAGGCATTGGCAGACGAAATCGGAGAGAGAATTGAACACTCGTCTGGTGGACTCAGCGATACTTTTAGGCATCTTAAACATAGTATAGAAGATACAATTCATAGATTGAATAAACTTATCTAAATTTATATTAGTTAATCTCCCCTGATTAACAAGAGCATTACGTTGTTAAGAACCTTCTAAAGACTGGTAATCATGTAAAACTTTTTGACGTAAAACTAAGAGCTTGGCTTCCGAATTATAGCCTAAAAACTTTGCCACCTGACGAATTGCTTCAACATCTTTTTTAGAACCATTTTCAAATAAACTTAAAAGAAAAATTGTGTTTTTTGCAAACACATCAACATAAGTGCAAATTGTTTCTAGGACTTCAACAGTTGGCCTTACAAGTTCACAACCAATCATGGGGACAAAAATGGCATCAACTTCACTTGCCGCTTCAAAACTTCGTACAATCTTAGCTTGAACTCTAAATATTTTTCTATCGAGATCTTCATTATGAGCATTCATTAATCTTGTACGGTTCATCTGAGAAAAAACAGGATAGATTGGTAAGTCGATCATTAAGGAAATTCGGTCTACATCAGGAACATGTGGTAAATTCTCTAAAAGAATTCCTCCTTCAGAAATATTTTTTGCTTTGGCCCTTAAAACATTTCCTTCATCTTCGTAAAGAAGGTCTGTAACTAGAGGCGCTCGTAAATATTCACGCTTAAATCTTTTCTTCATAAGATATTATAAGAGCTTTGAGGCTGATTCTGAAAGTGGAGATCTTTCTCCTACTCTCAAGGTAGAGTGCCCGATAATATCTTCCGATTTTAGTCGGTCTACACAATAAGCAAGCCCGTTATTAACTTCATCCAAGTAAGGACTATCAATTTGATGGCAGTCACCTGTTAGAACAATTTTTGTTCCTTCACCTGCTCTTGTAATAATTGTTTTTACTTCGTGTGGTGATAGGTTTTGTGCCTCATCTACTATAAGATATTGTCCAGGAATCGAACGACCACGTATATAAGTTAGAGGTTCGATATGAAGAAGGCCTTGATTAATCAAATCTTCATACGAAGATGTATTTGAATCATTCCCTTTTTGAGGTTGCCCAAAAAGAAAATCCATATTATCAAAAATAGGTTGCATCCATGGACCTAGCTTATCATTCACATCACCTGGCAAATAGCCAAGGTCTTTTCCCATAGGTTGAATTGGTCTAGAAACTAAAAGCCTTGAATATTTAGATCCAGATATGGTTTTTTCTAATCCTGCCGCAATTGCAAGCAATGTCTTACCGGTTCCCGCTTTACCAACTAAAGACACCAACGCAATCTCGTCATTGAGTAGTGCGTCCAATGCGAATTGTTGCTCCATATTTTTAGGATAAATTCCCCATACGCCTTCACGCATTGGAATAAGAGGAACAATACCTTTTTTACGTTTACAGTATCGCCCTAATGATCTTCTGCGATCATTTCCTTCTTCTTGAATGATAAGATATTCATTTGGCCAAATTCCAAGTTCTGCAGCGTCTGGCATATCTAGAAAACGATCTTTATCAAAAGTACTGAGATCAACGCCTGAAACATCATAAGTTCTATAGCCACTATAGAGTTCTTCAAGAGATGTATCCTTTTTTCCATAATCTTCAGCGGGTACTTCTAAGATATCTGCTTTCAATCTAAGATTAATGTCTTTTGTGACAAGAACAATATTTCTTCCCATCTCTTTTAAAGCTAAAGCTGAAGCAAGAATTTTATTATCATTAATTGAGAGATCAAAATGTTTTGGCTTTTCTTTTGCTTCAAGATTTACAGAAATAATTAATATTCCTTCATTATCTAGAGTGATTCCCTCAGAGAGAGGTCCTTTTTTTCTTAACTCATCAACTAGTCTTGAAAAATGTCTTGCATTTCTACCATTTTCATTCTGATCTTTTTTAAACCGATCGACTTCTTCTACAACCACCAAAGGAATGAAAACTTGATTCTTTCCAAATTTAAAAATGGCCGTGGGATCAATTAGAATAACGTTAGTATCGAGAACAAATATTTTGTCCAAATCTTACCTCCAAAAATGGTTGGTTAGTTCTTGCGAGAATGGGTATGTAACTATATTTAGCAAGAAATCTTCTTCCTTGAATACTTCTGGTCATCGACTTTTATACGATGCCTTCTATTTAGTAGTTTAAAGAACTTAAGTCGTGATGAAAAGAAATGTTTTTACCTGATGGTAAACGTCGGCGACATTGTTAATTATTGTGGTTTCGAAGCAATAAAAGGCATGGCAGCATTAGAAGATATCGAGGTCGACGTCGAGAAGGGAAAGGTAGAGGATACCACGAGCGCCTTGATTTTCTCGATAACTTGAGCCGAGCTCAACTCCGTAAATTCCTGCCGTGATGGAGATTGGCCAAAATTTTATTGTTCCGCCGAAACTTGGGTATCCCCCATTAAATCCTGCGAAAAGTTTTAGTCCTGGTAATCCGATCTGCAACCCAAAATGAATTTTTGATGCAAAGTCAGCTGTAGTATTTATAGGATGGAGGTCTGCCGATAGAGTGTAATCAAATAGTAAAAATTGTTGCGTAAAAGAGATTCCCCAATTCATGGCCATTTTTTGACGTGGAATAACTCGAAATCCTTCAGTTCTTACAAATTTTGTATCTGTAATATCTAAGACAGAAAATCCTGATTTTATCAGTATATTTCCAGAGGCCATACCAACTTCAGCTCCGGCATCAAATCCATAACCATTTCCGACGGAGTAACCCATTTTTTTTCTAATAACATCAAAGTCCGACGAGCCATTGACTGCATTTAAGAGATCCGTTCCAAAAAAGCTAAATGATCCTTGCAAACCTTCTCTGGAAATTGTTTTTATAGCAGTACCAAGACTGAGTCTATAACCTGGTTGAATGACACCCTTGACTCTTTTTCCACCAGAACCCATGGAATAGGCGTAACCAATAACTACGCCTTTGTCATAGCGATAATCAATATCAAGAATAGGGTGAGTGGCATTTCTTAAGGCTATACTTGCAGAAGTATTGGCAATTAAACTAACTGCAAGTGGACCCATTTTAAATCCAGGAGCTGTTCCCAATTGAGTATAAATAGGAATATTCATAACTTTATTAGCTATGCCAACTGCATCAGCTGGGAAGTCATCTAAAATATCCATATTGGCAAGAAAGTTTGTAACTCCTACGTTGACATTCAATGGTGCTATTTGAAGATCTTTAACGCCGCCAAGAGCTGCGGGATTATAAAATAATGTGTATGCATCATCAGTTACTGCCGTAAAGGCATCACCCATAAGTAGTGCTTTTGGAGACCGAAGCCAATAACGAAACTCAGATGCCTCTAATCCAAAACAAAAGCTTGTCATAATATAAAAGAATATAATGTAATTTTTATTCTTAATCATATAATATATGTTTCCTCATGGACTTGATATGTAAAGAGGCTCGATCATAAAGACAAAAAACCACTGCATAAACTCTTCATCAGCATTTTCAGCGACACATTTCTCATGATTTGTAGTTTCCAAAATATCCTCTGAACCTGTTTTGGCTGCCGTTAATAATCCAGCCTTTGTCTCTAATCCTGTTCTAACTGCATTCACAGAATCGAGTTCTCCCCCTGTGTAATTGTCAAGAACGTTTGGTAGAACATCAAAAAAAGTATTGAGTAATACAATTCCATCGCAAATATTACTCGTGACGTAAGATCCACTATTCCCAATATCTGAACTACCAGCAGTTGCAGCCGTGGTACAAGTTCCAGCAAGAAGAGCTAAGGTAGCCTCTAATGTTGCTGACGAATCTAATGTGTATACTCCATTATAATTAAGCACACATTGAGTTTGATTTCCAGAAGCATCAGGCGCTCCATAAAACCTTATCCATCTTCCCAAATTGGCCATCGTTAAATAGAGAATCATGGCATCAATGTCACCGCTTCCACTTGCTCCAAAAGATAATTGTCTCATTGCAGAAGTTGGATTTACACCCGTTGCTCCTGCTGATATGCCTCCAGCATAAGCTAAAATTTTGATTGCTATATTTACATCAGTAAAGTCTGAATCAGTGATTGAAGTCATATCCGCTGCTGAAGAAAAAGTTGAAAAACTCCCCATAATACTTGGAGTTCCTACTTTTGTTATATCTGTTGTAAAGAGTGTCAGTTCTGAAAATTTTCCACGACAAGCATAGCCAGATGCCAATGTAATTAAGTAAGATTTATTCGATACTTGTCTTCCCACGGCTTCTAATACATCAATTGCTTTTTGGCATTTTGAAGTACTTAAATATTGATTTGCTTTTAGGATGGCATCAGATATTTTTTCATCAGTATCAGCTCCACACCCACAGAGGAGAGAAAGTATAAGTAATAATGACAAATTAGTTTTTAATATTTTTAGTATCATAGAGTATATTATCCCCCAAAACTTGCTTTTAAAATAAGGGTGAAAATAACTCCCTTTCCATAGACAATAAAGTCAATCTCAGTCAATTTAAGATGAAAACAGTACTTGAGTAGCTTCGTTTATTTTAGAATGCGTAGTAACGTAATCCTACTTCCATTGCGAACAAAGAAAACTCACTAGAAGCTAAATAGAAAGATACGTCTCCATAGAATTCAAATATGCCATAGATTTGTCCCTTAAATCCTGTTCCAGCATAAAATCCAGCATGAGCGCCGTCAATAGTTGAAGAAAATAATAACCCTTCTGAATGTTGATAATCAGCGGTAATATTATGAAAAGCATAACCAATCTTAGAAGAAAAGTTTGGATTATGATCTATTCTCATCCCTGCCCCTAACATATTATTTTCTATAGTGACATCGAACTCACCACTTGAATTTGTATATTTATTTTTGAGCGATATTTTTTTATAAAATCCTTCAAAACCAAATCCTGGAAATTGATATCCAAGTAAAATTCCTGGAGAGCCTCCGGAAGCACCATTGTTAAAATCTGAATCTGACTGTGCCGCATTCATATTCCAATCAAATGCTAAGTAGGTGCCTACAGTACCACCACCAGATTGGGCCATACTCAATTTGCTGACTACAAATAAAAAAAGAACAAGAACAAGTTTAGTTTTGATTGACATTTAACGTTCCCTTATAGATTAAAATCGCTCGAATCATTCGAAACATGTTCAACTATTATAGCTTGTGAAGGAAATTTATTGCTATGGAGATTATTTTTCCATATGTAGTTCCAGCTACTTAGATCTCAAATCCAACAATCATGGGCGATTAAAAAAAATAATCTAAATACTGATATCTATAAATAAAATTAATATACCATAAATCGACTAAAAGTGACAAATGAAAGTTAATAATTACAGAAAGTTAAGTCTTGAATGAAAAATATTCCGATGTTTAAACAACGTATTTTGAAACTAAATTTGAAACGCTGCAGTAGCCGATATAATAGGAATGAGGAAAAGAATTATAGTTAAGAGGATTTAAAAATATATGGCAATACTTAGATACCTACTATTAACCATTATGTTTGCACTCGCTGGGTGTAATAGTGAATCTGGTAATGCCGATCCTATTGCTGCTGGTGGTGGGGCTGGATTCACAAATCCATTAACACCTATGCTTGTCTCAATTAATAAAAAAGGTGACCAAGAAGATCCTGCTACTTCTCTACCGATAGAGTTCAGAGTCACTTTTTCAATAGCAATAGATCCTGCAGGATTTACGAAATCTGATATTGATTTTATTGGTAGCACTGCTACAGGTATAGAGTTTGATTTAGTCCAAATAAATCATAAAATTTTCTACATAAACGTGACATCTGTAACTTCTCAGGGAACAGTCGTACCAAACATTGCAGAATCTACTGTGATGGATATATTTGGAAATCGAAATTTAGCATCAACTGGAGATAATTCCGTTTATTGTAACTATACCCCTCTAGGAGTAACAATAAATCAAGTGGTGGGACAAGCTGATCCAACAGGAATATTACCCATTCAGTTTGATGTGGTCTTTACTGAAGCAATTGACAATTCGACCTTTAACCTTCTTGACATTACACAATCAGGAATGGCCGACGTAGCGGCATGGACACTGACCAACCCGTCTGGCGATCGTATAAATTATATTTTAGCAGCAACTAGTGTTACATCTGGGGGTTCAATCATTCCAACAATTTCTGCTGACTTAATTCAAACTCTTGACGCAAAAAATAATACCTCCTCTCAGGGAGCAGACAATACAGTTGTCTATACTCAAGGTCTTATTGTTAGTATTAATCAAGCTTTTGGACAAATTGATCCTGCGGTTTCATTACCTATAAATTTTGATGTTGTCTTTTCTGAACCTATTGTTCCTGGAACCTTTACACCTGGAGATATTACTAAGAGTGGAACAGCTACCGGAGTGATTTGGGATATACAACACGTTTCAGGGAATACAAATTTCACTGTATCTGTCACTACAGCTAATGCAGCAGGTGGAACAATTCAATTTACAATTGCTGCAGGAGAAGTTCAAACAGCAGCAAATTTAAATAATTTACCTTCGGTTTCAGATGACAATATTGTAACCTACAGTGCCACTCCAACTGTGACAATTAATACTCCAACACCAATTAATATTTCTAATCAATCTACCTACGGCCTTACTGGTAGTTGCTCTGAAGCTGGTCAAATCGTGGTCGTTGTTGTGGGATCAATAACGTCCACTCCTACATGTAGCGTATCACTTACATGGGCTGCTACGATTGATGTTTCATCATTAGCTGATGGACTAACATTATCAGTTACAGCTGATCATTCTGATGCTGCTAGTAATCCTGCAACTCAAGCCTCTACAACAGTTTTAAAAGATACAATTGCACCGACTTTGGCGATTACTGCCGCTCCTGCTATTAGCGCTTCAAACGAAACAACTTATTCAGTAGTTGGAACATGTTCTGAAAACGGTGAAAGTGTTGCTGTTTCTATTGGTACAATAAACCTGACGCCAACATGCCTAGCCGGAGCGTTCACCACCGGAAATGTTGATGTTTCGGCACTACCAGATAATCCTTTATTACCTATAACTGCTGATCATATGGATCTTGCTGGAAATCCAGCCATCCAGGTGGCGATCACCGTTGTTAAAGATACCGCCACTCCAACTGTGACAATTA
>JABGXW010000097.1 GCA_018675575.1 Bacteriovoracaceae bacterium
AAATGCAATTAAATCTCCCCCTAAATTAACTGATACTCTTTCCATTAAAAATGATGGCGTTCCTTCCTCAATTCCTCCTGACCTAGACGCCAATGTTTGATTGTTAGGTATGGCCTGTATTGCCTCTAATTGAAGATTGTAATCAAGGCCAAGTATTAATTTTTCATTTAGCCCCATAAATACTGATTGACCGAGAAGTAATGGGGAGCTGTATCTATTTAGTGAAAGTGATCCTAGATCAAGTTCTAAGAAAGGAATAAAGTCAGGTTGGAATCTCAACTTTGCTTCATAGAGGACTAGTTCCTTTTCAGGGGCAAATTCTTTTAGATTGAGCGAATTATTACTTCCAGTTTCTAATAGAGCACCACCTCTAATTAGAGAAGTTAAGGATTTCGATACTCTAAATTGGTAATTTAAGTCAACACCAGTAGCAAAAACTCGCGCCGAGGCCTGATCATTATCCATTATTGTTGATGAAAAGTACGGTCTGTATTTAAGGCGATGTTTTGAACTGGCAAACCCATTTGTCATCAAATTAGTGATAATGTAAAAACAAAGGATAAATAAGTAAGTTTTTCCCATAAAACTATTATAATCATTAGTATTTTCAAGACAATCAATATCTGACAATCTATTACCTGAGCGTTTTGCGCTGTTCATAAGATTGTTAACTAACCGATAAGTTAAGGTCATTAAAATAAGGATCATTAATGAGAAATCATTTATTTTTATTTTTTATAGTCTTATCTTTTTATTCTTGCTCCAACAGTAAAGTTTGGAGAAATCCTGCAAATATTAATGAAAAGAAAGACCTTCAGACAATTATCGAAGAGTTAAACGATGCTGTTAAAGAAGAAATTACAACTTCAGAACAATGTTCTGAAGGACTTAGTCATTATTATAAAACTCTTTTTAAAATGACATCTGAAGATGTTAATTGGGATCAATTAGAAGATAATTATATTGATAACCTCATAAACAAGTCTTTTGAAACGAGATTAGTTATAAAAGAAAAACTTAAAATGCTTACATTGAATTCTGAAATGGACCATAAATGTTTAGCATCAGTGAAAAACTCTTTTCGTGCTCTAAGGTATGTTGAAGATTACTTAATTGAAATTAAGGAATTTAAAGTAACTGATCAAAATAAAAAATATGTTAATTTAACGGGAGAGGCACCCTCTTTTCTTGTGAATTCAGAATTTAAAATGAGAGATTATAAAGATTTAAAATCTGGTGATGTTATCCTTTCTAGAGGTAATGCCTACTCGTCTGCAGCAATTGCAAGAATAGGTAATAATGATATGCAATTTTCACACTTATCATTTGTTTATATTGATGAGGAGGGGAAAGCTTGGACTTCGGAAGCCCATATTGAAATTGGTTCTGTCGTGGCACCTATACAAACACATATAGATCAAGGAAATTCTAGATCAGTTGTTTTTAGATATAAAGATTCTGCCATGGCACACGAAGCAGCGAAGGCCATGTTTTTAAAAGTTCAGAAACATATGAAAAAGAAAAATATAGAGTATGACTTTGCTATGGATTATCACGATGATGAAAGATTATTCTGTTCAGAAATAATATATGCTGGTTTCCAAATGGCGTCCAATGGCGAGATTGATATTCCTTTGTATAAAACGAAATTCAACAAAGGACTAGTAAGTTTTCTCCAGATATTAGGAATAAGTATTACTGAGGATAATTTTGAAACTTTTGAAACTTTTGCTCCCGGAGATATTCAGTTTGATCCAAACTTTGAAATGGTAGCTGAGTGGAGAAATCCTTCAAAAATAAGGGATTCAAGACTTAAAGACATGATATTAACAAAGATGTTTGATTGGATGGAAAATTTAAATTATCAATTAGATCCAAAATTTGGAACTTCTGTTAAGTCGAGGGCAAGCTGGTTATTACGTCGAACACCACTTGTAGGTCGATTGTTAAGGAATAAATTTCCTAAAAATATGTCTACTGCTCAGCTTCGATTGTTTATTGTTTTAGATAACGTAGGGGAAGTTTTAAAGACAGAACTGTTAAAAAAACAAAAGGAAATGAAGCGACCTATGTCCCCAATTGAAATGTTCACAATATTAGATCAGTTTAGAGAGAAAGATTACAAAACATGGAAAAATAAAATGAGATTTCGAAGAAATAAAGCGATTTTCCACAAGCTTTTTCATCCATAAATTGTTAAATATGAAGTATGAAAAACCCTTTTAAGAATGTCTCTAAAAAAGTAATTGTATGCCCTTCTTGCCAAACTAAATCTAGGGTGCCAATACGCCCAAATAAAACTTTAGAAGTTTGTTGCCCATCATGTCAAACTAAGTTTCATATTCAGTTTAAAAACCCCTTGATGGATTTCTTTACCTGGTACAAAGGCAAAGGGTTGATTTATAATTTAAAAAGTTTTGGCCATAGATACAAGCTTTTGGCCTTCAGCACAAGACTTAAAATCTTTATAATTGGGTTCGTCCTTATTTATACTATTATTGGTTCTCTAACAATGACTAAGAGCAAGAAAAACCATCCAAAAACGAATGAAAGTGCAGAGCAAACAAATCCTTATTCTGTTGAGATTTAAGTTAGGGAAATTCAACTATTCTCAGCTATACTTATATTAATTAGTTAACAAAAGCTGGAGTAATAAATGGTTTCTATCCCATACGACGCCGATCATTCGAAAATACCTGAACTGCAACATCGAAACTTTCGAAACGATGATTTTTGGACTGAGATTCCTGGTTGGGCAAGTATTTCTCGCGGCGAATTTGCAGATCATCGCTGGCAAACAAAAAACTCAATTAGAAAAGTTGATCAAGTTGAGAAAATTCTTGGTAAAAGAGTATCTAAAGACTTTATTAAGGATTTAAAAGAAGGTCAGCATCAGACTCCCATGAATATTAGAATTACCCCTTATGTATTTTCTCTTATCGATTGGGATAACCCGATTGAAGATCCTTTAAGAAAACAATTTCTCCCCACAGGCTCAACATTTTTACCAGATCACCCAATGCATTTAGTAGATTCTTTATCTGAAGATGATGATTCACCAGTTCCTATGCTAACCCATAGATACCCAGATAAAGTTTTATTTTTACCGACTACAATTTGCCCTGTTTATTGCAGTTACTGTACTAGGTCTAGAATAATCGGTGGTTCAACAGAGACTCTTGAAAAAGAAACCTATGGCGCAAATCAAAAAAAATGGGATGACGTTTTTGAATACTTAACAAGGTCACCCTTAGTTGAAGATGTTGTTATCTCCGGTGGAGATGCCTATATGCTGACCCCTGAACAAATAAAATATATCGGTGAAAACCTACTAAGAATTCCTCATATTCGGCGTATTAGATTAGCAACCAAAGGCATTGCTGTCTTCCCTCAAAAGATCTTAACCGATGATGCTTGGATCAAGTCGGTAGCCGATTTACACAAATTAGGAAAAGCGTTTGGTAAACAAGTCATGATTCATACTCACTTCTCCTCTCCACGAGAAATAACAAAATGGTCACAAATGGCCATGGAACGTTTATTTGGATTAGGTATAACGGTTCGTAACCAAGCCGTTTTACAAGAAGGTGTTAATAATCATGTTGATGCTATGGTGAAACTTACTCGTCAAATAGGTTTTATTAATATTCAGCCTTATTACGTTTACCTACATGATATGGTTCCTGGCTGTGAACATTTAAGAACAACTTTACGAGAAGGTGTAGAACTAGAAAAGGCAGTTCGAGGAACAACAGCAGGCTTTAATACTCCAACATTCGTATGTGACCTACCAGGTGGTGGTGGTAAAAGACATGTTGCTTCTTATGAATATTATGATGAAGAAAATGGTGTTTCAGTCTGGAAAGCTCCTTATGTAAAAAAAGAACAAACCTTTCTCTATTTTGATCCACTTCACAAACTCTCTCCTGAGGCCCAAAAGAGATGGGGCAATGAGGGAGATAGAAAAGCAATGATAGCAGAAGCCAAATCTCGAGTTTAGTAATGAAAAAAATTAATTTAATGAATATAAAGATACTGTTGCTTGATTCTGGTGCAGTTGGCTTCTAGAACAACTAAAGGATATTGAGGGGAAAAGTCCTTATCTTACTAACTTTTTTATAAATTAGATTTTTATGAATAACAATAGTATATATATCGTTTATTTCATCTCAGGCTTAGTTTCGCTAGTTTACCAAACAGTCTGGTTAAGAGAGCTAGGCTTAGTCTTTGGAAATTCTGTTACTTCTAGTTCAATAACCATATCATTGTTTTTTTCAGGTCTTGCCTTAGGGAGTTGGTTTTTTTCAAAGGATCGATTTAAAAATATTTCAAGAATTAAAATATATATCTATCTTGAATTTACTATTGGAATATTAGCCCTTTTTTTCTTTCCTCTGAAAAGATATTATTGGGACATTTATCCCGAATTATCATTAGCTTTCCCCCACCTCAAAATCTTATTTCATACGATTTTAGCAGGAGCAATCATTATCCCTCCAACATTTTTTATGGGAGCTACTTTTCCCGTACTTGGGGGATTCTTAGGCCAATCAAATACTGTACGAAATAATATTGTCCTAATCCTCTATTTTGTAAATATAGTCGGTGCCTGTCTCGGAGTATTCTTAACAGGCTTTGTTCTGCCGCAGTTATTTGGCTTCAATATAACTTATGGATTCGCTTGCATCACAAACATTTTACTTTCATTTTATGTCTACTACAATGTTAAATCTTTAACTTTTTCAATTCCGGAAGTTTCTAAAACTGAAGAGAAGAATGCTAAATCAAAAACGGAATTTCTTTTTCCTGCTTTTCTTTCTGGATTTATCTTTTTAGGTATTGAAATTTGCTGGTTTAAATCTTTTTCTCTCGTTTTTCAAAATTCTATTTATACATATAATTCAATATTAATTGTAGTCATTTTCTCAATAGGAGCAGCTGCATTAGTTACTTCTTATAATAAAAAGCATCCTCTACTTAGGTTTATAACTAATAACGCTTTACTTCTTTCCTTCGTTTTGAGTTTAACCTTCCCACCTCTTTTTATATTAATGTTTAAAGGAAGAATCCTGTTTGATTTCATTGCAAGCAATTGGTATGTTTATTCGCTTCATTTAATGCTTATTGTTTTCTGCTTTATTTTTCCGACAGCTTTTTTCTCATCGATTCTTTTTCCTCTTATGCTAAGAGTAAACATGAAGCATAAGGTGTCACAGAAAAATATTGGTGAGTTATATTCACTAAATACATGTGGTGGTATAATGGGTTCACTAATAACAGGTCTCATCATGATACCTTTAATTGGTACCTGGAAAAGTTATTATGTACTATGTCTTCTCTATTTACCTATACAATTTTATTTTGAGCCTTTTATAGAACAGAATAGAAAACTCAGGAGAAGTATTGCGTACGCTTTGACATCTGTAGCTATTATTTTAATATTTATTAATCTCCCTCCTCTCGCTGTTAAGGATAATGAGAAGTTACTTTGGCATAAGGATAATAATATTGCCCAAGTCTCTGTAGTGATGAAAGAAGATGATCTATTGTTAAAAGTTAATAACTCTTATTATTTAGGGGGGACAGGGGATTTTTTAGCTGAAAAACTTCAGACACATATACCCTTGGCCATCAACAATAATAGTAAAGATATATATATACTTGGTCTAGGTACGGGTATAACTGCAGGAGAGGTTTTAAATTTTAAAAATAAGGAACTACTCGTTTCTGAAATAAATCCTATTGTAATTGAGGCCTCTCAACTTTTCTTTAAGCCTTATATAAACAATTTATATACTGCTACGAATGCGAAAGTTATTGCAGATGATGGCAGAACTATACTCTATGGTTCAAAAAAATATTTTGATGTGATTATTGCTGATTTATTTGTTACCTGGAACAGGGGAGTAGGGAACCTTTATTCTGAAGAGCATTTTAGAAAGGCAAGTCTCAAATTAAATGATTTTGGGATTTATGTTCAATGGCTTCCCTTCTATAACTTCTTTCGAGAAGAATTTTGGTCTATTTTGAAAACAATGAACAAAGTCTTTCCTAGAGTTACCATGTGGCAATTAATGTTACGGCCAGATAATATTGTTGTTGGGCTAATAGGTCATAAAAGTACTAATTTAATTTCAAAAGATGAGATTTTAAATAATCTTCTAATGTATAATAAAATAAATCTAGAAAATAAAGAGGCCCATTATCTAAGAGTTTTATCATATTTTTATGGTGACCTTTCAAATTGTAAAACGATTACAAATAATTTTAAACTAAATACTGAAGATTACCCATTCATAGAATTTCATTCCCCAAAATCCGCGATAAAGACTTTAAATTCTAAAAGATCATTTTTGTTAGGTAATAATTTTCTCAAACTTGAAAATGAGATAGAGAATAATTGTGTTAACCGTCTAAGTTATCTCCAAAATATTCCTGATAAAGACATAGCTATTGGAGGAAGACATAAGTTGATTTACAATATAAAAAAGCGTTTAAAAATAGATAATTCAAAAGAACGAGATTTGTTAGAATCAAAGATTGGAATTGATAGACATAAGTTAATTTTAAAAGCAGAATCCGAAATTTAAGCTCCTGCTATTCTTAAACCAGCAAATCTTATAATTGGTGAGAAAAAATCTAAACTCGTTGTCCCATGAGTTACATTCCCAATATCTTTAATTTCTTTTAATAGTGAAAAGAAATTTCCTGATACAGTTATACCTGAAACTGCTTGAATTATTTCATCACCTTCTTTTAAATATCCACTCGCACCAAAAGAAAAATTTCCACTAATCGAATCCGCACCAGAATGTAGACCTTGCATTTTAATTACTTCAAAGTATTTATCTTTTTTGACCATTTCATCAGTGCTAGAGCATGGTTGAATTATTTTATTCGTCCCTGTAACACTTAAGGTGCCTCGTGGCGATCTTGATCCATGAAAAGTATTTTCAGTCTTAAAGTGTTTTGAGGTAACTGAATTATGGTAAAAAGTATTTAATTTTCCTTTATCAAATAATGTACATTCTTTGGTTATGTGGCCTTCATCATCAAAGGGAGCATAATAATAGGCTGAATCTAATGTAGGATTATCTATCATGCTGAAACTCGAATCTGCCAATTGTTTTCCCAATTTATCTTTCCAGGGGTTAAGATTATTCATGGCCGCTTTACCAGAAAATAAGCTCGAAAAACATCCAAAGAGATCTGATAATTCATCAGTAGTGAAAATGATGTCATAATCACCTGTTGCTATGGCCTTTGCGCCTAATAATTTATCTGCGTGGAAATAAGATTCTCTTGCTACGTCTGCTAGGCTTAGATCTTTGAATTGTCTACCTATATTAGCATGATAATGCATACTCTGTTGTCCGTCTCTTTCTATCAGTGCAGACGTGTAGCATGAAAATGTTCGAGACTTCTGTCCACAGAAAGTACCTAGGTGATTACCATAAATTCTTTGACCCTCATTTTGCGAAAAATTATTATAGGGAGTTGATTTAACGGACTTATCAATCTTTTTCACCTCAGACTCTAAAGCATAAGTGAAATCAATTTTTTCTTGTAAAGATGTGTCATCTTCTTGAAATATTTTAGAAATCGTACCATCTAAAAAATCAGCTCTTTTTAGATCAATTTTTTCTAATGGTTCAACTTTTGTGTATTTTGAAAAATCAATGGCCTCATTTACCATATCGTTTAATGATTCTTTATCCCAAGATTCACTGTAACTAGTTCCTATCTTATTTTCTTTAATAACTCGAACGCCTAGAACAAGTGAAGAGGATACCTTATGTTCAGCTAGCTCTTGGTCTTCTGATTTTAAACTGAGGACAGAGTTAGTATCTAAAATACAATCGGCCTGCACTCCCTTCTTCTTTGTTATACTTAAGACTTCTTCAACAATTGATTTATATTTTTCCATTATGCTTGTCCTCCTACTAAAATTTCGTCAATTTTAAGAGCTGGTTGCCCAACTGTTGTAGGAATTAAACCTGAGACAGATCCACACATTCCTGCTGCTAGTTTCAAGTCATCGGCCACCATTGATATTTGCTTTAATACTTCCGGTCCTGTTCCAATTAATGTTGCAGATTTTAAAGGCCTTGTAATTTTCCCATTTTCTATTAAATATGATTCTTGAGCTGAAAAATTAAATTCACCAGTTCCTGGCTGAACAGATCCTCCACCCATAGATTTACAATAAATTCCCTTATCTATAGAGGAAATCATATCTTGAAATGTATCTTTACCCGCTTCAATATATGTATTTCTCATTCTAGACGCTGGAGCAAATCTGTAATTTTGCCTCCTTCCGGAGCCTGTTCTTTCATACCCCGTTCGCATAGCGCCAATTTTATCAACTAAAAAGCTATTAAGTTTTCCATTTTTAATCAATTGAGTTTTTTGAGTAGGCATACCTTCATCATCAATATTAATCGAACCCCATTGATTTGTAATTGTTCCATCGTCAACTGCTGAAACTACAGGATTTGCAATTTCTTGGTCTAATTTGTCCCAGAAAACAGATGCTTTTTTCTGAACTGAAGTTGTTTCCAATAGGTGACCACAAGCTTCATGGAAAATTACTCCCCCAAAGCCATTATCAACTATTACGGGCATTTTGCCTGCGGGACAAGGAGCAGCATCCAGTTTAATAAGTGCTTGTTCAGCTACCATAGTACCTAATTCTTTTGGATCAATAGATTTAGTAAACTCGAACCCAGCTAAAGCGCCAGGACCTTCATAACCAGTGGATTGCTCACCCTCTTTTTCAGCAACACTACTTGCTACTATTCTTGTATAATTTCTATTGTCGGTAGAATGGAGTCCTTCTGTATTAAATATTTCGATTCTTTGTTTTTTCTCTAAACTAAGTGCTGTTACTTGATTTACAGCACCATCAACTGATCTCGCTGCTTTATCAATCTCAAATAAATAAGCTATTTTTACATCTATGTCTGGTCCAGCTCCAAGAGGGCTTATGATCGGGTGAATATCTGTTGTAGGTGCCAATATAAAGTTTTTAATATTGCGTTTACGGTCAGATTTTTCTCTCTCAGAAATTAGAGTAACAATTTTTAAGAGTTCTTCACTAGTAGGTATATTTGTATAACCATATAGGACTCTATGGCCGTAAATCATTCGTACTCCTAGACCAAAATCTATACCACCTTGAATCTCGTGAACTTTTTGGCCGAGTATGGTAGTTCGTTGAATATTAGTTTTTTCAATAAACAACTCAGCAAAATCAGCGCCCCTTGATAAAGCATGATCCAATACCATCTGTGCAATATTTTGGTCTAGTAACATATTATTAAGCTCCTCTCTATTCCTCTATGGAACGATCAAATCAGATATTAATGGGGAGAACAGGAAATTAAAAGAGCAAGGGCGTTTAATATCTAAGTTTCTTTTGAGTGTAGAGACACTTTAGCTCTTACCTTGTCTGACGCTCTGCGTCTGACGACCTGTCCAATATTGACTGATAACTCAGGGTGAATTTGGATGATTTTTAAGAAGTCTGTCTTATTTAATTTATAGAGATCGCAATATTCATGAGCACGTACATTTGCATTTCTAGTAGTGTGCTCCAATAAAGCTTGCTCCCCAAAAAATTGACCTTCATGTAATGTTGCAACAACACTTCCATCTTTTAAAATAATATCTACTTTTCCATGTCCAATAATGAACATTTCATCCCCAACTTCTCCTGTATTAATAATGGTGTGTCCCGGAGCATAGAATTTTTGTTCGAGAACGGAAGCTATAGCTTTTAAGCATGCTAGAGTGCAGTTATTGAAAACCGGTACTTTGGCAATCAGCTTCATATTCATATAAGTTTGTAGTTCTTTTTGAAGTGCATGGGGGAGTTCAGAAATAATTTTAGAATCATTATCAGATAACCTTTGACCAAATATATGATTATAATAATCATAACAAGCAGTTTGAAGCCTATCTGGAATCTTATAATATTTAAGAAAGTTAGATAGCTCCTGAATTTTTTCTCTATTTTGTTCTTTATATCGATTCGCGTTTTGAATTGCGTTAGCTACATTTCCAATAACAATACCGTAAACACCAACTCCCATAATCATGATAAACATGCAAAAGAGTCGACCACCTGTTGTTTGTGGAGTAATGTCCCCATAACCTATGGTTGTCAAAGTAGTAACTGCCCAGTAAAGACATCGCACATAATAATCATTTTGAATTAAGCCTTCTCCAAATTTAACAATTGGATGAATCCAGATCCAAATACAAGTGATCCAATGAATAATAATCATCGAACAGATGACGTACATTTGAATCTTCACCCATTTAGGAACGATTGTTAAATTGCCTACAAGATTAAAGACTTTTCCAATTCTGACTAAGCGGAATAATCGTAGTAATGTTATAACATGAAGACCAGCACTGAGATCGAAAGCAAATGTAATAATATCGAAAGGAATACAAGCGATAATATCTATCAAAATAAATATATCTTTTCTAACAAAATGCACTTTTACTTTCTTATTTTTTAAATCTGTGGCTGCTGATGTTATTCTTAATCGATGGACAAGATCAGAGATAAATATAATTGACAGCAAGCCGTCGGCCCATAATTGCCAAGTTTGAATACTTGTCTTAAATACAAAACTAAAAGGAGCTTCAATTGCTGTGAAGGCAACAGACCAGAAAATAACTCCGAGCCAAGTTAATTCGAATTTTGAAAGTTTATGTTGTTCTTCTAGCATCTTTTTGTAAAGTATAAGTGTTGATGCTAGTTTATCGGTTATTTTGAAAAAAATGTGAACAATATTTGCCGTTTAATTCAATAAATTGACAAAAGTCTGACAAATCTTAAAAATATTATGAGACACTAAGCTTGACAATAACTCAAATGATCTTATCTTTTGATAGCAGATCACGTTACTATAAAAAAAAATTTACGGAGAATATATGTTTAAAAGAGTCGGATTATTTCTTATCATTAACGTATTGATGATGATCGTCATAAATGTTGTTTTTACTATTGTGGTTCAAGTTTTTGATTTAGGACCGATGATGACAGGAAGTGGTGTAAATTACACTTCACTTATGGCCATGTGTTTAGTTTGGGGCATGGGTGGATCATTTGTATCTTTGTTTATTTCAAAATGGATGGCCAAGAAAATGATGGGAGTCAAAATCGTTGACCGAAACTCTCAATATGCACAATTAGTTCAAACTATTCATCATTTATCTAAGTCAGCTGGAATTGATAAAATGCCAGAAGTTGGTGTTTATGAATCTAGTGAGATTAATGCATTTGCAACAGGTGCTTCAAAAAATTCATCCCTGGTTGCTGTGTCTACAGGTCTTTTACAACAAATGAATCAGGATGAAAGAGATGGTGTTTTGGCCCATGAAGTAGCTCATATTGCCAATGGAGACATGGTGACGATGGCGTTGATTCAAGGAATTGTGAATGCATTTGTTTATTTTTTCGCATGGATTGCAACGGCGGCAATTGAAAATGCTTTAAGCGGTGATGATGATGAAGGACGTGGAGGATTAGGTTATTTTGCAAGCTACTTTATAAGATCATTCTTTATAACTATTTTTGGAATTTTGGCATTACCAATTGTAAACTGGTTTTCAAGATGGAGAGAATACCGAGCCGATGCCGGTTCTGCCAAAATTGGAGGTAGAGAAAAAATGATTTCCGCGTTAGAAGCATTAAAAAGGAATTATGAATTATTAGAACCAAAAGGTTCTCGCATTCCAACAGATTCGAGAGTAAAGGCAATGCAAATTTCATCTAAAAGAAGCTTTAATGAGTTATTTTCTACCCACCCAACGTTAGATAAACGAATTAATGCATTAAGAGAAATGCAAGGGTAAGTTTTTTGAAGCGTGATGAAACTCTCTTATAAGTCTTGCCACGCATTCATCCATAGCGGGAATATCATCGATTAGGCCTGCGACCTGACCGATTTCTAATTCCCCATTCAGAAGATCTCCTTCTAACATACCTCTCTTTGCCCGTCCTTTGCCTAACAAAGAGATTAACCTTCTCTTTTTTTCTTCAAGATCAAGTGGTGAATTTTCAATATTTTGAACTTCTTGAAAGAATTGATTTCGAAGTAATCTAACAGGTATTAGATCTTTCATAGAAAGCATGGTGCTATCATGACTGGCCTGAACGATAGATTGTTTAAAGTTGATGTGGGCAGATGATTCTTGTGTGGCAGCAAAGCGAGAACCTATTTGAACACCATCTGCGCCGAGAGTAAAAGCGGCGGCCATGGAATAACCAGATCCAATTCCACCTGCTGCAATTATAGGAATAGATATACTTTTCTTAATTTGTGGAATCAAAGTCATAGTTGTCAGCTCTTCACTACCATTATGACCACCAGCTTCGAAACCCTCTGCTACTATTGCATCCACCCCGGCGTCTTCACATTTTTTCGCTAACATGGGATTAGATGTTACATGAACCACAACACATCCATGATCTTTTAAAAACTTTGTGAATTTTTTAGGGTCACCAGCAGAGGTGAAAAATATTTTTACTCCAGCATTTAAAGCTATTTCAATTTGTTCTTCTCTTTTTCCATAAAGAAGAGGCAAATTTACACCAAATGGTTTTTCAGTAAGTGTTTGTGCTTTTAAAATATGTTTTTTTAACAATTCTGGTTCCATGGATCCTGCACCAATTAAACCTAAAATTCCTGCATTAGCAGATGCAGCAGCAAGCTTGGCACCAGAAACCCAAACCATTCCGCCTTGTATAATGGGATATTTTATCTTAAACAATGTGGTTATTTTTTGGCTCATGCTTTCTTAGTGGTTTGCAGATTGAGTAAAACTTTTTCTAAAGCTTTTATAATTTGAATAACTTCTTCGCCTTGAAATTTTTCATATATAGTTTTAATAACAGGTTTTGGCATGCCACCTTTTTCTTTAAATATTAATATTTCTCTCACAAATTCACAACATACTATGAATATTTGCTCGAGAGTACCTAAACGCTCTACATGGGCCATGGAATACCCTTTGCCATTTTGGGAACCGTGATGAGTTTTGAGAACTTCATCGATACCTTCAGGAGCGTCTTTATATTTATTAATTAAAATAGAAGCATCATGTGCGTGATTAAATACTAATTCCCAATCTTCATCGGGTAAATCTTGATCTTCTAATTCGGAGAATGACGAAATTTTGGCCAACTCAGGGTGGTCTACTAAGAATATATCTTTAAAAAGTGAGGCAAAGGCCACAACTCTTACATGATGGCTATTATCGACATTCATATGTTTAACTATCTCACCAGCTAGTAATGAGGTCATATGTGAATGTTGATAAAGATAATTAGTTTTAGTATTTACTATTTTTTTTAATAGCTTAGAAATTTCGGGTGTAGTATCTAATATTTTCTCAATATCGGAAATAATAGCATCTGTAAGTTGTACTGTTGCGGAGTTAAAACCCAATAACTTTACTTCATTTAATGTAATGTGGTGAGCATCTGCGAGCAGTTTTAAATGATCATCAGATCCAACATGCTCTTGTTCTAACTTATTTATTAATTGATCAGAGACATGATTTGTAAAGTGGATATGGTCTTCTTTTGAGATATAGAAATGTCTTAATCCTTGATCAATATATTTGAGGATCATCGCTTTTGAAAAATTATCTCCAGAATGGATTCTTTTGACATATTGAAACTGATCTACAGATTTTTTGATTCTAATAAATACGTCACATGCTGAGTGTTTTATTGGGAGAAAATAATCTATAGGTATTGGAATAAACTCTGGTTCGATTTTATTTTTGAGGAGATTTTCGTCAATAGATAAAAGCCTGGCTGTTGTTGCTATCGTTTCTTCCCAGTCAAGGTGGTTTTTTATATTTACAAAATGACTATCTAGATGATGGCGAAATTCGCCGAGAATAATAAGGTTACATCCATAATCATTTTCACTTATGTACTTAATTAAAATCTCTGCCGAATTCTCATTACTAATTATATTGCGGCTAATGATGAGATCAATTTCAGGTAGAAGAAGCATAAGTTCGATAGCATCTTCTGCTGAATCGCGAATAATAACCGAACAACCTAAATAGGTTTGAAGGTTTAGAGATAAGATTTCTCGGAGATTGTCGTTTGGTTCTATCAATATTATTTGACTCATAGTCTTATTATAGACTAATTGTCGATTAAAACCTTAATTTTTTCACTTTGAAGGCCTTTCAAAAGATTTGAGCATATTTCTCCCTCAAGTGTCGCATGGGTACAAGTTTTTTTGGATTTGAAACCTTTATGGTTTGAGATAATCCAACCTGAATGGACAAGTGTTTTTCTAACAGAGCTAGAACTTGAGTAGGTGGATAGTTTAGTTTCTGCATGAGAATAGTTTTTTAGTAATTCAAACCATTGTTTTGTCCACAGTATGGGATTTTTTTTCGGTGAAAATGGGTCCTGATAGATCGCATCGAATTTATAGTTAAGCTTTTTAGAAAATAGAGGCAAGGACTTTCTTGCGTCACCTATTAAAATGATTAGCTCTTTGTTATCTTTTTTAGCTTTCAAATGCCTGACAGGCATTTGATACTCTTTTAGTTCATGAAATGTAGGAAAATACTCAGAAAAAATAGTTGTATTCATTTTTGCGTATTCTATTAAAAATGGGTCTATTTCTAAAGATATAAATGTTATCTTAAGCTTTATAAGTTCGTCTTCGGATAACTCCTGACAAAAGCTGTCTGTTGTGCATTTATATCCTAATCCAATACCGAATCCGACTTCCAGAATATGACAGTTATTATGTATTTGCGCTGTCTCGAGGACGTTGCAACCTTGAACATAATTGTAACAAGTTTCCTCATAAGCACCTTTAAGTGAGTGACAATTTTCATCAAAATACTTTGAATATAGGGTTGTATGTCCATCTTCTGTATCGATGACAGTATAAAGGCCAAGCTCTCCGACTAAGTGAGCATTTTTGTCTGTTAAATCCATGTCAAAAGATAACGTAATAGGGTCCTAGAGCAAAGAAATATATTAGGAAATTGACAATTCTTACCGATAAATAACTGATGTATTTGATACTGCATAAGAATATTTCCATTCTCATACTTATAGGCCTTATGACTATGGCCTCCTGTGGTAAACAATCTGATATTGCTGTTCATAATCGTGAAATTAATATTCGAGCCAATTTGAATTTCATGAGAACTTTAAAAAATAATGAAGTTAATGTTGGGCTACGAGTATGTTATGCCTTAAAAACAAAAAGACTTAAATATAAATCATACTTAGATGGACATGTTTTTAATTTAAAGTCATATAAAACTAATTGTGCAGGGGCAAAATCTGTACATAACTTTCAATCACTTCTAAAGGTGTCGAGTTCTAAGTCGATGACTTATGAGACGACCTACCAAGGTCATCATATTTCAGATGTACCAACTGACCAAAACTTGCCAATGTCAGTAATCTGTTCTCAATTATTTAATGGTGAAGTTCCAGAAAATACAATTCAATTAAATTCTAAAGAAAGGATACAATTTGAATTTACCAATGAAGGTGAGACGGATTATATTAATATGCACCTTGGAGTACTGGATACGGAAAATACAAGTTTGGGTGGATATAAAACAACGGGGGTTAAAGTTTTTGGATTGAAAACCTTTCCAGCGACTCCCGAATTGATAGGCGTCGTTGTTAATTATTATTATGCCACTCCATGTACCGATCAAAATAATCAAAAAATAATTTCAATTGAATTAGATAGTAGAGCTTCAGCTCAATAAAGTAGGGTAAATCTATTTAGCTCACTCCTGACTTTCGAGTGAGCTATTGATACTGTAAAATAAAGTCCTATTAAAAAAAAATAGGCAGTTTGCCTCATGTTCTAATAGTCCAATCCTTATAAATGGCTTCCATTCTTGGTTGAATGAGTTTGTGATATCTGTAAAAGAGATCTGCACGTTTGGAATCTTTATTAGAATGTTCACAAAGAACTCTCAATGTCTCCATGTACGAAAGTGCTTGAGTAAGAGTTTCTGCATGAATCATAAGGTCGTTAACATTTTCGGGATCGGCCCAAGCTTTAAAGCTTAGAATCTTAGCAGCACCAGGGTTTAGACATGAATATAATAGGCCAATCATTTTCTTCTTAAATCTATAATGGGCCGACTTATACTGTCTATTCCATTCGTCAGTAAGATTTAAAAACTCAGCAGCAGGATGTTTATAGAAAACACTACTGAAAAATTTTGTAGGGTCTTGAATAGCATATTTAACAACATCTTTAAGTGCCATTAAGGCCTGAATCTGACTTGTTCCTTCATATAATAAAGGAGCAAAAGAATCACGGTGGTATCTTTCCACAGGATATTCTTTCATAAATCCATAACCGCCAAGAACTTGAATCGCTCTTTGTGTTAAAGTGGTACTCGCTTCGCAAGCATAATACTTAACAAGTGGAGTACGTTTACGGGTCCAAAGTTTTGCCTCTTCAAATAAGACCTCTTCTTCTTTTGTAAGATCGTTTGTTTTTGTCTTTTTAAGATGGAGTAATTGATAAATATCAAAGTGAGATTCTGTATCGACTAAGAGAGCTCGTATAGCATCTCTCTCTGTTTCAAAGTCTTCAAGATTACGTTTCATGAGAGGAAGTTCAGCAATGGGTTTGCCAAATTGCACTCTTTCTTCGGCATAATCTCGAGCATATTTTAAGGACGCTTCCATCACACCGAGGGCCTGAAAACCAACTGCAATTCTGGCCTCATTCATAAGATGAAGCATATATTTAAAGCCATCTTCGGCGTTCCCGACAAGAGTAGCTTTGGAATTATCATAGACCACTGTGCAGGTGAATGAGCCATGAAGACCCATTTTATGTTCTGATTTTTCAATGGTGTAATTAAGTTCTTCGCTTCCTTCAATTTCTTGTTCTGTAAAAAACATTGAAATTCCATCTAAGGAATCTTCTGAGCCTTTAATTTTGGCGAGAACAAAGCCCATTCCGCCACCACCATTGGTGATAAAGATTTTAGAACCATTTAAAAGATATGTTCCATCTTCTTGTGGCGTTGCTGTTGTTTTTAACATTCCAAGATCTGATCCACAGCCCGGCTCGGTTAGGCACATGGATCCTGATAAATTTCCTTCAACGATTTGAGGGACAATACGATCGGATTTTTCATCGTCTAAAAACCGATAGGCCATATCGGCCATGGAAGAAAAGAAGGCCAATTGTGTACAAGAAGAGAGACAAGCTCGTCCTAATTGAGAAAAGGCCATCATGCCGATGGTATTAGGACAATGTAATCCTCCAAATTTCCTTGGAAGAAGAAGACCAAAGATTCCTAATTCTTTAGCTTCACTATAAAACTTCTCTAAATGTTCGTTAGGTATGGTTCTACCGTTTAAGACTTGACCAGGTCCATGTTCATCTAATAGATGGGCCCTGTTAGCGACAGCATTCGCGCACCAATCACCAGTAGCCATGACCAATTCTTCAAGGAAGGTTAGAACTTCTTCCTTATTTTCAAAACCATCTTCGGTTGGAAAAGTCGGGTAATAGAGACTAATGATGGTGTCCCAATTGATACCATTTTTAAACATCCACTTCCATTCGGGATCGTCAGAATAATAATTCAAGCTATGCTCCTCATTGTTTGACTGTGAGAGTCAATGATCTATATACAATATCTAAGATATAGACATAAATACTAGGATTCTAGCCATTAGTCGTCAAGAGATTGGGGAATATGAATGGAAGAGTTAGTCTTCTAGGTTTTGGTAATCCAGAATCTGGTCATTGAGTTCATCTACCTTAAGTGAAGGGGAAGTATCTCCTCCTTGTCCTTCTTCTGGCTCTGTCACTCCTGCTTCAGTGGCAACGGTTTTAATTTGATCTAAACTTTCTTTAGTTGCTTCACTCACAACAGTTGTCGAGCTATCATTAATTTCAGCGTAGAGAGAAGCTGTATTTCTTGTTTTCGTTCCGCTTTGATCTTCAATTTCCAAGTAACCTGAGACAATGTTATTAAAATGAACTAATTCAGCAAAACGCTTCGTCCGACTATTCAAATCAGTTTCTATAGAGGTGAGAACTACGCTATCTCGCGTTCGATCTAAATCACCTTTGACGGTTGTTTCATTAATCTGTTCTTTGAGATTGGCGATAAGACTTATTCGTTCTTGTTCGTATTTCTCTCTGATCTCTATCTCTAGTTTCTCAATTTTTGCAGGATCTTGTAATTTACTGATTTGTTCATCACTGTAGCCTTGCTCCTTAAGATATTTTTCAACTTCGTCTTTATTAAAATCATCACCTTGAAGTTTTTGATCGATGGCCCTACTCCTTAGATCCATTTCTGCTAATTCTTTGATCTTGTTTTCTTTGTCTCCTGCAATAAATTTCTTGCAAACTTCATCGTCTCCTTCATCTTTACATTTTTTAAATTCTTGTGCGATCGAGGCCGCTTCTTCTTTGAATCCAGAAGCATCGATCATTTCTTGCGATGTTAAGGTCGTCATTTTATCAATCTCAGGTCTGACATCATTGTCTCGAGATTTACTTACAAGTTTAACCTCGAGATTAGAAAGACATTTTCCCGTTTTTTCATCCCGGGAATTTCCTTTACAAGCAGTCGTTTCAAAGAGAGCTGTGCCCTGTGATGCCGCTGCTTTTTCATCCCATTTTTTCTTTAAAC